>NZ_JBBOOK010000001.1:0-315877 GCF_038003045.1 Sporosarcina sp. FSL W7-1349 | reverse complement strand
CTTCTTTTTTCACAGTAAGAAATTCCATTCTACCCATCCCCCTTCATCGTTTCGTCATCTGACCTGCCAGGGACAAGCACACACCCCAACCTGAGCAGTTCAAGACATAATCCCTTTTCGCCATCCCTCCCCTTATTTCCTTCTTGAAAAAAGATTTCTTTACCCATTCAGCCCATGCATGATTATTTTATGTACTTTTGGTGACAATTCCAACAAATCATATTTCTGATCATTGATGACCCAAGTCGTTAACGTTTCGTCCATTGTCCCAAACACCATCTGCCGGGCGAGCCTTATATCGAGGTCGGCATCCAACTCACCATTTTCGATCCCTTTTTTCAAGATCTGATCAAGCAACGCCAAATACTCCCTTAACACGTTATTGATGCGCGTGCGCAATTCTTTGTTCGATTGTCGAAGTTCCAGCTGGGTGACGATGGCCAAATGACGGTCTTCATGAAGAATCCGGAAATGGTTTTCGATCAACGCATATAACAATTCCGATACGGTGTGATTCCGTTTCAGGATTTCTTCCAGTTCGCTAATGAAAATCGCCATCTTCTCACGGAATACATTGATAAGGATATCTTCCTTGTTTTTGAAATAAAGATAGATGGTTCCGTCCGCCACACCGGCCTCTTTCGCAATTTTCGAAACCTGCGCCTGGTGGTATCCGTTTTCCGCAATAACGATAACTGCAGCGTCCACTATTTGTTTATATTTAGGCTTGTCCCTTTTCAAGTTCATTCACCACCATAAAAAAAGAAAATATGAATGATTGTTCATTCATATTTTCATATTAATCGTTATAGCCGAACAAGTCAAGCGGAATGTTATGAAGTGAGCGTTTCTGTTTGAGCTTTCTTTTTCTCTTCATCGACGAGCACTCTTCGCAAGATTTTCCCGACCGCTGTCTTTGGCAATTCATCACGGAATTCATAAATCCTTGGAACTTTAAAGGCTGCAAGATTCGCCCGGCAATAGTCATCTAATTCTTTTTCCGTCACCGAACTTCCTTCTTTCAGCACGATATATGCTTTGACCGTTTCCCCGCGATATGGATCAGGCACGCCCGCTACGACACATTCTTGGACATCTTGGTGTTCATAAAGCACTTCTTCGATTTCCCGCGGATAAATATTGAAACCACTGGCAATGATCATATCCTTTTTTCGGTCGACTACGTAGAAATAGCCTTCATCATCCATATAACCGAGATCTCCTGTCAACAACCAGCCATCCCGGAAAGTTTGCTCCGTATCTTCCGGTCTATTCCAGTATCCTTTCATCACCTGAGGGCCTTTAATGGCAATCTCGCCGATTTCGCCATTTGGCAGCGGTTCCGTCGATTCCGGACCTAAGATGATCACATCCGTATCTGGCCATGGGACGCCGATCGACCCTTTTACCCGATTCTTCGCCCAGACGAAATTAGCATGGGTGACCGGGGACGTTTCCGTCAATCCATATCCTTCAACAAGCTTTCCGCCTGTAATCCGTTCAAACTTCTCCTGCACCTCTATCGGCAATGCTGCCGAGCCGCTTATACAAGCTCTGATGGAAGAAAGGTCATATTTTGCGATATCGGGATGATTCAGCAAACCGATGTAGATGGTCGGTGCGCCTGGAAAGAGAGTCGGTTTCTGCTTATCGATCGCCTTCAATGCCGATTCGAAATCAAATTTAGGAATTAGTACCATTTTATTGCTCAGCATGACGGTCAAGACCAATACGGTTGTCATGCCGTACACATGAAAGAACGGGATGATTCCCATGACCACTTCTTTTCCTTCCTCGCAGTCATAGAGCCATTCATCACACATCCTAACGTTTGACGTCAGGTTGGCATGGGTAAGCATGACTCCTTTTGGTGGGCCTGTCGTTCCACCGGTATACTGCAGCAAGGCGACATCTTCATCATAGTCAAAAGGATAGCTTATTTTTTCGGGTTTGGCTGTTTTCATGATTTCCGTGAAAAGATGGTTCATTCCCCGATGTTCCACCTTCACTTGGACGCCATGCTCCTTTTTCTGAATGAACGGGTAGATTAAATTTTTCGGGAATGGTAAATAGTCTTTTATCCCGGTGATGACGACATGCTCCAACTCGGTATTTTTTCGGATTTTCGAGATGCGAGGAAAAAGGATATCCAGTGAGATGATGACCTTAGCACCCGAGTCCTTCATCTGATACTCCAGCTCCCGTTCCGTATAGAGCGGATTGGTCTGTACGACGATCCCACCGACGTATAAAATGCCGAAATAAGCGATGGCGCTTTGAGGGCAATTCGGGAGCATGATCGCCACCCGATCCCCCTTCTCGATCCCTATCGATTTTAAATAATTGGCGAATTTCAAGGAAGATTCGTAAAACTCTTTGTACGTAATTTCCTTCCCCAGAAAATGGATTGCAACTTTATCGGAATACTTTGTTCCGGCACGAGTCAGATAATCTTGGATGGGAACCTTTTCGTACTCCAGCGTCTTTGAGATTTCGGGCGGATACAAATCCAGCCAAGGTTTTGCAGACATTTGAACTCCCCTTTCTCTCCTCTATTCTATTCCCTTATCACTCCTGATTATTATTATAGTAGAAAATGTTTCCGCTTTCAATAAAGAATATTCGAACGATTTGAAAAACACCTTGATAATTATATCAAGGTGTTTGGGTAACTAGCCAATAAACTCCAACGAGCACGAAAAGGATACAAACGACAATTAAAATTTTCGATAACTTTTCCATATGACAGCTCCTACGATATACTCGCCCCGATAACGAACGACAACCCGACAGAGATAGTCAAAGAGATGAAACCGACCGATCGGTTGTCCGCTTCGATTTCCTTGTCGATATTGAATTTCGGTGTGAGGAACTCGAAAAGGATATAGGCGAAGACCAACAGGGTAAAACCGAAAAGCCCCCATCCGATCATCTGGGGCAATGTATTATGCTGTTCAATCGAATACCTGAATATATTGGATACGCCAAATATCTTGCCGCCTGTCGCCATAGCGACCGCAACATTCCCTTTCCGGATTTCCTCCCAATTTTTATACTTCGTAACAAGTTCAAATAACACCATGGAAACGACTAAACAAAGTACAACGACGCTGAAATAGCCTGCCGTTTCCACTAATGGGTGACCCCAAAACCCTTCTTTCCCCATACTTTACGGCTCCTTTACGACGGTCATGGTTCCCTATACGTTTGAGACGGGAAAAGGTTTCATTGGGGGCTTTATTTTATTTCAACTCCACGACTGTGACGCCATGGCCGCCTTCGCCCGCTTCTCCGAATCGGAAACTTTTCACGCGTGGATGCTTTTTCAAAAATTGCTGGACCCCTTGCATCAGAGCGCCTGTCCCTTTCCCGTGGATGATGGAGACTTGATGATAGTTGGAGAGAAGGGCATCGTCCAAATATTTCTCCGTCCGCATGATAGCATCTTCGTACCGTTCTCCCCGCAGGTCGAGTTCCAATTTGACATAGGAATCCCGGCCTCTGACGGAAGCGGAGACCGCCGGCTGCTTCTCTTTCTCCGGTTTGACATATTCCAAGCCGGACTGATCGAGTTTCATCTTCAGGATTCCGATTTGGACAACCCACTCGGTGTCGGACACTTTTTTAAGGAGCGTCCCTTTCTGCCCGTAACTGATCACTTTCACTTCATCTCCCGCTTGCAATGGACGTGGGGCAGCTTTCGCTTTGACCGTCTTTTTCTTGCGTTCCGCGGGAGCTGCTTCTTCCAATCGCTTGCGCGCATCGATCAACTCATGCTCTTTGACATTAGCTCCGGCATTAAGCCGGAGTGCTCGCAAATCGGAGATGACTGCTTCGGACTCCTGTTTAGCGTCCTCCACGATTTTTCTCGCCTTCTCTTTTGCATTTTCTACCAAGCGTTCTTTCATCTCATCGAACTCAGCTAATTTTTGTTCCAGTTCCTGTTTCAGCCGTTCCGTTTCAATTAAGATTTCATGTGTCTCCTCGGCATCCTTCTCCGATTGCACACGGCTGGATTCCAACGATGCAATCATCGATTCGACCTCACCGCGATCAGTGCCTGTGAATGTCTTCGCCCGGTCGATAATCCTCTCTTGCAAGCCGAGCCGTTTCGAGATTTCGAAAGCGTTACTCCGCCCCGGCACACCGATCAGCAAGCGATAAGTCGGACTAAGCGTATCAATATCAAACTCAACACTGGCATTCGTCACACCCGGCCGGTTATAGCTGTATGCTTTTAATTCAGGGTAATGGGTGGTCGCCATCACTCTCGCGCCGCGGCCATGGACTTCATCCAAAATGGAAATGGCCAGCGCCGCCCCTTCTTGAGGATCTGTCCCCGATCCGAGCTCGTCAAAGAGAATGAGCGAGCGATCATCGAACTTTTTCAAGATGGAGACGATGTTCACCATATGGGAAGAGAACGTACTCAGGCTTTGCTCGATCGACTGCTCGTCCCCGATATCGGCGTACACCGAATCGAAGACGGCAACTTCCGAACCGTCGAGCGCGGGAATCGGCAATCCCGCTTGCGCCATCAATGTGCACAAGCCGACTGTCTTCAACGTGACCGTCTTTCCACCCGTATTCGGCCCCGTGATGACGATTGTCGTAATCTCTTTGCCGAACTCAATCGTATTGGCGACCGCTTTTTCGATCGGCAGGAGCGGATGTCTTGCTTTCGTCAAACGGATATAGCCTTCATTGTTCACTTCCGGCTTCGTGCATTTATGCTCTTTTCCGTACTTTGCTTTTGCAAGAATCACATCGATTTCCGACAAAAATCCGACGAGGACAAAGAGGTCATGGGCGACTTCCTGCACTTTGGCGGAAAGCTCCAAGAGGATTTTTTCAATCTCCTCCTGCTCCTGCATTTTCAGACGCCGGATCTCGTTATTCGCCTGAACGACCGCATCCGGTTCGATGAACAACGTCTGCCCCGATGACGACATATCGTGGACGACTCCTCCGAAATGTGACCGATACTCGGCCTTCACCGGGATGACATACCGATCATTCCGGATCGTCACAATCGAATCGGACAACATCTTGGCAGCATTCCGCCCCCGTGTATAACTTTCCAACCGATCACGGACCCGCCCTTCCTGAATCCGCAGTCCTTGACGAATCGAGCGGAGCTGGCTAGAAGCACTATCCAGGACATGACCGTTATCATCGATCGCCGCATTGATTTCATGTTCCAAGCCGGTCAAAATCGGAAACGCCTCTTTTTTGGCAATGAAATGCGGGATATTGATATCTTCATCCGTCTCGACCGACTCGATGAATTGCCGCAAAATCCGGCTTGCCCGGATCGTATTGGCAATTTCCATCAGTTCGTGGCTGCTCAGCATTCCGTCCAATTGCGCTCGTTTGGCATGCGGCCGGACATCGTGGATTCCCCCCATCGGCACATTGCCGCGGACTCGAAGGATGGCGAGGGCTTCATCCGTTTCTTCGAGGAGGCGGACCACCTCTTCATAAACAGTGACGGGAACCAATTGCTCCATCAGGGACCGCCCCGCGGAAGACGTACAATATGCAGACACGATTTCTTTGATTTTATCAAATTCAAGTGTTTTTAAGACACGGCTTTCCAATGTCTTACACTTCCTTTCATTTCCGCACGATATCGCGGATGAATTTCTCCAACGGCCATGTGTTGATGACCGTCTCTTTTTTCAACCATGCTTTTTGGCCATATTTCACACCGACGTCCATGAACCGTAATTGGTCGATGGCATGCGCATCCGTATTGATGGCAATTGGCACGCCGAGGTCTTGGGCCATGACTAAATGGTCTGTCGCCAGATCCAGCCGGTAAGGGTTGGCATTCAGTTCCAGGACCTTCCCGTATTCCTTCGCCCATTCGATCAATTGGGGCACATCTGGATCATAGCCGTCCCGTTTGCCGATGATGCGGCCCGTCGGATGCGCAATCATATCGACATGCGGATTGCGGATGGCAGAATGGAGACGTTCCATGATCTGCTCCTGCGGTTGATTGAAGTTCGAATGGATGGAGGCGATAACGAAATCGAGCTCCTGCAGCAAGTCATCGTCAAAATCGAGGGTCGCATCCGGCAGGATATCCATTTCCGTCCCGCAAAAGATTTCGATGTCGTCGTATTCGTCATTGAGCGATCGGATTTCCGCGATCTGCTCCCGAAGCCGGTCCGGTGTCAGGCCATTCGCCACTTTCAAATATTGTGAATGGTCGGTGATGACCATATGACTGTAGCCCTTCGCCCGGCACGCCTCGACCATTTCCCGGATCGAATATCCTCCATCGGACCATGTCGTATGCATATGGAGATCAGATCGGATATCCTCGAGACGGATCAACCCTTCCAATTCCTCAACCCGTTCTATCTCTTTCCCGTCTTTCCGCACCGTTGGAGGAATAAAAGGCAAGCCGAAATGCGCAAAGAACTGCTCCTCCGTTTCAAACGTCGTCACAGAACCTTCCTCATCTTCCACGCCATATTCGCTAATTTTCAAGCCTTTCGCTTTCGCCAGTTGACGCATTTTCACATTATGATCTTTGGAACCGGTGAAATGATGGACTGCTGAAGCGAATTGTTCCGCCGTCACGAACCGGAAGTCGGCATCGATGGCATCTTCCAGCTCTAGCGTCACCGACAGCTTGGAATCCCCCGCGGCAATCACGGACTCGACCGGCAATGTTGCGAGCAGCTTTTCTCGAACGGCAGTCGGTTCCGTCGTCACGATGATGAAATCAACGTCGCTGCTCGTCTCTTCCGCCCGTCGGTAACTGCCTGCGACGGAGAACCGAGAAATTTCGTCCACGCTTTGCAGAATATCTTCCAAGAAGGAAACGATTGATTCCATTTGCCAAATCGGGAAGGCCCCTTTCCGGGTACCCAGCAGCTCGATTTCCGCCAGGATGTTCTCTTCGGTCTTCTTGCCGAACCCCGGGACCTTGCTCACTTCATTGGCCAGGCAAGCTTCCCGCAGCGTTTCCACTGAATCGATTCCGATCGCTTCGCGTAATTTGGCAATCCGTTTACCGCCCAACCCCGGGATTTTCAATAAAGGAATCAACCCGCGCGGAACGGTCTCTTCCAACTCCAGCAGCAAGTCGGACTCCCCTTTTTCCATCAAGTCCGTAATGACCGCTCCCGTTCCTTTCCCGATCCCTTTCAATTTAAGAATATCGTCCATTTCGGATAGGCTGCGCGGGTCCAGTTCCAACACATTGGCCGCTTTCCGGAAGGCCGCTACTTTAAAATGATTTTCCCCCAACAGCTCCATATATAAAGCAATTTTTTCAAATGTCCGGATTATTGTTTTTTTATTCAATCCAAGTCCTCCCTTTAAAAAAGCTTCCCTCCAAGAAGGGGGAAGCCGTTATTTCATATAAATGTACCACCATTTTTTTACTGTCTCCGATAATAGCGGCGTATGCTCAAACATGGCATCGGCTAAGAGGGATTTGCCTACGAAGCTCTGGATCAAATCAATCGGCAGCAACACTAGGACGTACAACACTAGGAATATGAGTATGTAGAACTCGACAAAGCCAAGTGCCGCCCCGCCTAGCCGGGAAGCAAACCCAAGCACCGGCAAATATTTCAAAAAGTCCACCATCGAGGCAAGCAGCTGCAGGATGAATTTCACTGCAAGAAAGATGATGACAAAAGCAAGCAATCTGTAAAAAGTTTGATCGAGATCCAATTGCTCCACTGTCAATGATAGTTTCGACCCCGCGGTCACCCCTGGATAGGGAACCCACAAGACGAACTTATCCGCCAGCTGTTTATAGTACTTGTAAGCGACGACGAGAGCGATGATGAATCCCGTCATATGTATAACCTGTACGATCAGTCCCCTGCGGAACCCGGTGATCAGACCTCCTAACAGGAGGAATATGATGAGTAAATCTAACATGTCCGTCCGTCAACCCTTCAACTTATTCAATTCTTCTTCAACCTGTTCCAATCGTTCTTTTAGTTTCAGATAGTCATGTACGGTATTTACGGCGGTCAGCACAGCAATTTTGGCACTGTCGAGATAGGGATTGCGTTCACTGATCTCCCGCATTTTGTCATCGACGAGCGAGGCGACCAACCGCATATGGCTGCTTGTTTCAGTCCCGACGATCTTGTATGTCTGCCCGTATATTTCAACCGCAATGCGCGTCTTTTTATCGTCTGCCAACGACCTGACCTCCCCCGAAAAACTCTGTCATCCATCATACCATGAAAGTGATTCAGTTGTGAATTAAGTGCTGTTTTTTCAAGGGGGATAAATGAGATTTTCTCATTTTCACTTGCTCCTTTTGCCGTTTGGTTGAATATTTTTACCGATTTGTTGGACATCTCTCAGGGTTGGTTGCACATACCGGGCGGTTCATTGGACAACTTGGCGAATTGGTTGGACTTCCCTTTGATCCCCTTCAACAAATCTGTCAAACCCTTAAATTAATTGTCTCCCCCTTTAGAAACTGTTAGAGTCATTCAAGGATAAAGGAGTTTACAGGGTCCAAAACGAAATTAAAGTATAAAAGCAATTTCAAGAATTGAGAGGATGAAGTGGATGAGCAATACGGTAATTGTACTGGATGAGAATGGTTTAAAACGGTTGGCAGATCATTATGCGGCCAAAAAAATCGTGCGCAATGCGCCGGGGGTTGTATTTGCGGCAAAATTACCAGATGCTGTGATTACGGCGTATAAATCGGGAAAGGTGCTGTTTCAAGGCGCAGGCTCTGAGCGCGAAGCGGCTTTGTGGGGTACGGCGGATGTGAACGCGGCGAGCGGGAAGCCAAAAACGAAAGGTGACACGCTCCCAGAACGATTGGCATCGGCTTCTGTCCTCGGGTCCGATGAAACCGGAACAGGCGACTTCTTTGGTCCTGTCACAGTGGCGGCTTGTTTCGTACGGGCCGATCAGATTGAACTGGTGCGTGAATTGGGCGTCAAGGATTCCAAGCAACTGAACGACGACTGGATGCGGAAGATCGCCCCAGACCTTCAGGCAACTTTGGTCCACAGTGTTTTGACGCTGCCGAACGACAAGTACAATGATGTACAAGCCCGTGGCTGGTCGCAAGGTAAGATCAAGGCTCTTCTCCATAATCAAGCACTCAAGCATGTCCTGCGTAAAATGGAGGATGAACGGCCGGACTATATTTTGATCGACCAGTTTGCGGAACGGGGAATTTATTATAATCATCTCAAAGCGGAAAAGGAAATTGTACGGGAGAACGTCCTGTTTTCCACGAAAGCGGAGAACCTCCATGTCGCGGTAGCCGCCGCCTCGATCATTGCAAGGGTCGCTTTTTTGGAAGAGATGGACCGTTTAAGCGCGCAGGCTGGCATGACGTTGCCGAAAGGTGCAGGGCCGAAAGTGGATCAAATCGCCGCGACCATTCTTTGGAAGCACGGCGAGGAAAAGCTGAAATCGATGACCAAATGGCATTTCGCCAATGCGCAAAAAGCAAAAGCGATTATCAGCAAGAAAAAATTGTAACTTTTCTCATAATAGACCGTCCATTCCAATGAGGTGATTCTTTTGAGGAAAGTTCTTTACTTGGCTATGTTCATGATAGTGCTTAGCGCGTGCGGACTAAAAAAGGGTTCTGATGTCTCCTATGAGGATCATGGTAGCCCATTACCCCCACCTGAATCAGAAGTGCAAGAAGGCGATTTCGTCTACCGGCTTTATACCGAAAAAGACGTATATGACACTTTTGGAGGAACCGCGATTTTTGCTGAATTGACCTATATCGGTGAGCAAGATGAAATCGAGATTGCCCACGCCTCCTCTCCATTCTATTTTCCATTGGAAGAGCGGACTAGGGAAATCTACGTGGATTATGCAATGAACAGTCCACTTATCGTGACTACCTTGAAAAAAGATGTGCCACATCAGCATAGATACGAGTTTGCCGGTGGCTATAGCGACCAGGACGACCCAGACTATGTTGAATTTGTCAAAACGATTATCGAGGAGAAAGGTTTTCCGGAAGGAGAATACATCATCCATGGCGCCGCCCGGTTCACCGTCGCCGGGCAGGATGATGATATGCAAGGCTTGCCGGAAACCGAACTGGCAACTGATATTGGGTTCCGGGTAGTGGATCCTATTAAATGAAAAAACTGTCCAACGAACCGGGATTGGTCTGTTGGACAGTTTTTCATTTCTCGGAAAGCAATGCCTGCACTTTAGATTCAGATAAAATCTTTTTCATGGCAGGCGCTAGGAATTTATTCCGTAGTATCCCATAGAGCAATATCCCACCGCCGATCGCAGCAAGCAAAGCGAGAGGATCGATTATTATAAAGGTACTATCTTTCAACCGATTATTTTTCTTCAAGTCAATTTACCCCTTTCATCCATGAGTCAAGTGCAGCATTGTTCGCTAAGAATGGTGAATGACGACGGTAGTTTGGAACCTCGGAAAGTTGGGCTAGTTTCCGGTCACTTCGAAACGTTGTAACCCAAAACGTTATTTGGCAACTTCTTAATATTTTGTTCCAACCTCACAACGTTTCACTAACTACACAACATTTCCTGTCTACCTCGTAACGTTTTCACACAACCTCGTAACGCTCACAATCCAGTTCGAAATACTATCGACCAACTTCGAAACATTTTAGTTCAACCTCACAACATTTCCAGCCACTTCGAAACGTTTTCGCACCACCTCGAAACATTGTTGTCCGACTTCGAAACCCTTTGCTCCAACCTCAAAACACTCCCACCCTTCCCCCAAAACCATCAAAAAGGGGCCATCCACATTGGACAGCCCCTTTCCTTCATCCTCGTAGCGAAGCGCCGGCTTCGGTCAAGGCGTTCAATACTTTTTCATGTGCTTTGACGACTTCTTCATCCGTCAGTGTCCGTTCCGGATCTGCATACGTCAGCGAGAAGGCTAATGACTTCATGCCTTCTTCGACGTTTTTCCCTTCATACAAGTCGAAGAGTTTCACGTCTTTTAGCAACTTGCCGCCTGCTTTCCGGATGACGGCTTCAAGCGTTCCAGCTGTCGTTTCACTTGCCACGACAAGGGCGATGTCCCTTGAGATGGACGGGAACCGCGGAACCGGTACATAAACTAAATCATCCGTCTCGATGGATAGGATTTGCGCCAAGTTCATTTCCATGACATAGGTCTCTTTTAAATCCCGTTTCTTCTGCTCGGTCGGGTGAACTTGCCCGAGCATGCCGATCCGTTCTCCGTTGAACAGGATATTGGCGGTACGTCCCGGGTGCATCCCTACCAGAGCAACCTGTTCGAATGAAAGCCCCTCTACTAATCCGAGACTATCCATCATCCCTTCAACGATGCCTTTCATGACGAAGAAATCAACGGGTTTTGTTTCCCCTTGCCAAGCGTGGTCGACCCATTTTCCTGTTACGACAGCCGCGACATGTTCCACCTCTTGCGGCAGTCCGTCCTCTTCTTCCCCTAGGAAGACGGAACCTGTTTCATATAGAGCGACCGAGTCGTTCCGGCGCGCTACATTATACGTTGCAGCTTCCAATAGATGCGGGATCAGGCTTTGACGAAGCGTGCTCCGCTCTTCGCTCATCGGCATGAGCAATTCAGTGACCGGTGCAGTTTCCAATGCGTAGGCTTGCGCTTGCTCCTTTGAAGTCAGCGAATAGGTCAACGCTTGATACAATCCAGCCCCTTCCAAGAAACGGCGGACGATCCGGCGTTTCGCCTGATACGGTGTCAAGCCGCCAGGAGTCGATTCCGACACTGGAAGCGTCTTTGGAATTTCATCGTAGCCATACATGCGGGCAATTTCTTCGATGATGTCTTCCTCGATTTTCAAATCTTGACGGCGTGTCGGCGCGTCGATGACCAATTGGCCATTGATAGCATCGGTAGGAATTTGCAGCCTCTCCAATATCGAAAGCATTTCTTCCAAGGAAATTTTCATTCCAAGGCGGTTGTTAATATAATCCGGTGAAACGGTAATTTGCGCAGCTGTCTTATCCAGCTTGTCAAATACGACAGAACCGGCTAAAACTTCTCCGCCCGCGAGTTCCGCCATCAGTTGTGCCGCGCGTTCTGCCGCAGCTGCCACACGGTTCGGGTCGACTCCCTTTTCAAAACGAGCACTCGCATCGCTTCGCAGGCCGACTTCTTTCGATGTATGGCGGACGGAGGCAGGTGCGAAATATGCGGATTCGATCACTACGGTTGTCGTTCCATCATGCACTTCGGAATTGGCGCCGCCCATGACTCCGGCTAAGGCAACTGGTTCTTTGCCGTTCGTGATGACCAGATTATGGCTATTTAATGTGCGTTCCGCGTCATCCAACGTCGTTATCTTTTCATCTTCTTCTGCAAGACGGACAACGATCTCCCCCGTGCCCAGACGGTCGTAATCAAAAGCGTGAAGCGGTTGGCCGTACTCCATCAAGACAAGGTTTGTGATATCGACCACATTATTATGCGGACGTACTCCGGTAGCCATCAAACGGTTTTGGAGCCATAATGGCGACTCGGCAATCTTTACATTTTTCACGACTTTCGCCACGTACATCGGATTCTCTTTCGCCGCATCAACGCGAAGCTTTAAATAATCCGATGCCTTTTCCGCAGATTCCTTGTAGGAAACCTCCGGCAATTGGATGCCTTGGGATAAAATTGCTCCGACTTCATACGCGACACCCAACATGCTGAGTGAATCCGAACGGTTCGGCGTCAGATCGAACTCGAGCACTTGATCATCCAAGCCTAACAATGGGAGAGCATCCTCTCCTGGCACCGCATCAGATGGCAAGACATAGATACCCTCCGCATACGCTTTCGGCACCAACTTCCCTTCGATTGCCAATTCTTGTAGGGAACAGATCATGCCGTTAGATTCTTCCCCGCGCAGTTTCGCCTTCTTGATTTTCAAGCCTCCCGGAAGGACGGCTCCTGGACGGGCAACGATGACTTTCTGCCCTTCCGCAACGTTTGGCGCACCGCAGATAATTTGGGTCGTTTCTTCTCCGACATCCACTTGGCAAATTTTTAATTTATCCGCTTCTGGATGTTTCACACATTCTTTTACATAGCCGACAACGACGTTCGTCATGCCATGGGAGCGATCCATGATGGAATCGACTTCAATTCCGGAGCGCGTGATTTTTTCGGCCAATTCCTCAACCGCAATTCCCTCAATGTTCACATACTCATTCAACCATTTTGTAGATACTAACATGTCATATCCTCCTTACGCTTCCGTCCGGTGGAATTGCGAAACGAACCGCACGTCATTCGTATAGAAATGACGGATATCTTCCACACCATATTTCAACATTGCAATCCGCTCAGGCCCCATTCCGAATGCAAACCCCGAAACGACAGTCGGGTCATAACCTGCCATTTTCAACACATTCGGGTGTACCATTCCGGCACCAAGAATCTCAATCCAGCCTGTTTTTTTACATACGTTACAACCGGCTCCGCCACATTTGAAGCAGGAAATGTCCATTTCAACAGACGGCTCCGTGAACGGGAAGAAACTTGGACGCAGACGGATTTCCCGATCGGCACCGAACATTTTCTTTGCAAATAAATCCAGTGTCCCTTTCAAATCGCTCATGCGGATATTCTCACCAACGACCAAGCCTTCGATTTGCGTGAATTGATGTGAATGTGTCGCGTCATCATTATCGCGGCGATACACTTTCCCTGGGCAGATAATTTTAATAGCAGCACCTTCTTTCGCCTCCATCGTCCGCGCTTGAACTGGCGAAGTATGCGTGCGAAGTAAGACTTCTTCGGAAATATAGAATGAATCCTGCATATCCCGAGCTGGATGCCCTTTCGGCAAATTCAATGCCTCGAAGTTATAATAATCTTTTTCCACTTCGGGGCCCTCAGCGATTTCATAGCCCATACTGATGAAAAAGTCTTCGATTTCCTCCACAACCCGAGTGAGCGGGTGGTGATTTCCGGTTCGGATCGGCCGGCCGGGCAAAGTGATATCGATCGCTTCTTTCGCCAGCTGCTCATTGATCGCCTGCTCCTCGAGGACCACCATTCGCTCTTCCAAAACCTCGGTAACGGTTTCCCGTACGACATTGACCAACGCTCCCATTTTCGGGCGTTCCTTGGCAGGCAATTTCCCCATCCCTTTCAACAGGTCGGTGATCGGCCCTTTCTTCCCAAGATACGCGACACGAACGTCATTCAATTCTTTCGGAGTCGTCGCTTCGTTGATTTTCGCGAGCGCCTGTTCTTTCAATTCATTCAATTGTTGTTCCATACGAATTCTCCTTTACTTAAATCAAATGCGCCTCGGCGTATTGGCGCCCAGATTTTGAATTGAGCTTGCTCAATTAATTCCTTTCAAAGTCTGTGGCATCCGCCGGAGGCTTTAATTTGATTGGGTGGGTGTTGAAAACCCACCCAATCAAATTAAAAAATCCCCGCCCCTAAAATAGGGACGAGGACGAGTTCGCGGTACCACCCTGATTATTACGCAATTGTGCATAATCACTTCATTCTGGATTAACGGTCCTTCACCGACACACCTTTACAGCCTTGGCTGGTCCTGGCGGCAGCTCGCGGGGTGAACTTCGACAACCACTTTCCTGCCAAAGCTCTCAGTCATGGCCTTGGTTTCCTGTTGGTTCGTGAGATGTCTACTTTTCCCGATCATCGCTTTTATCATACATTATGCAAGTAGTATACAGGATTTAAAATTATTCGGCAAGCTATCGCTCGTAAGTAAACCAGTAAGTCCTGTTGCTTCAAATATTAATATACATTAACCAAGTACACTTAGGCTGTTTTAATTATTAGATGAATCGGACGTTACTTAAGTAATTTTAAAATTTGTTTAAACTGCTCACCTTCCGCTGTTTCCATGAGTTCATACAACGACATCTCGACACTAGTCCAGTGAATGCCTAATGATTTCATTTTTTCAAGCCCGATCTCTTTATTTAAAGTGGTACGGGAAGAAACAGCGTCGGCCACAACTTGTACCTCATATCCCAACTCCATTAAGCCCGTAGCCGTTTGAAAAACACAAATATGCGTTTCAATTCCCGCAACTAGTACCTGCTTCCTTCCTGTCATTTCCATCGCCTCAATAAAATCAGGATTTTTACAAGCATCAAAAGTGATTTTGCGAATTGGTTCTAATCCATGCAAATGCTCAATTAATTCCTCATTCGTCGGCCCCAAGCCTTCTGGATACTGTTCGAGCCAGACAATTGGAATTTCTAATATACGCAGCCCTTGAATTAGGTTTTTAAGACCTAGTATCATCTTTTCACTGTCTTGTACAATCTTTGCTAATTTTCCCTGTACATCAACTAGGACAAAAACCGTGTTTTCTTTGCTCAGCATATCGTTTTCCCCCTTAACCAAAACACTTTATTTATTCATACACCTTAGTCCTAAAAAATACTCACTCAAATTTCCTGTTCACAAAGCTCGTCATTTACACAGGTAACGCATTCTTTACACGTTCCTTCCAACTTTGCAAAACACTTCAACTTATGAAGAATATGCTCCTTTTGCGTCTCAAAATTATAATTGCGGACGGTAGACATGCGCATCGCCTCTGGGGAGCCCCCGCCATGAAGACTGATAACAGAATAGAATCCACCTTCTTTAGAGGCCGTTAAATCTTCAATGAAGCGTGCCATTTGAATCCGTTCATTTGCTGTAACTCCGTGCTTTCCACCTAAATAGTGGTTAATTAAATCGCCCGACTCTGGCAGCGCCATATCCTCAGCAGTTGGTGCTGTCACGACGATTCCGCCACTGATCTCATGTGCGATTCTGAAAATATCATACACTTGTTCAGCTAACATCCATTTACCGATATTGGATTGAACCGAGTCGGGTACATAATTTCCCGCCACCGTTTCATGACCATAAACAGCAGCCGCTACCCCCGTTGCATAAAATCCTTCCGTAATGCGAATCAGTTCGCCCATGCTTCGACGAATGTGGCTGACTTCAGTATGGGGTGCACCATTATACTCTGACATTAACGCAGAAGCGCCAATAATCATATCTCCCAGTCCAGCACGAGCTCCAATACAAGATTGACGATGATGATTTGCGAAGGCTTCCGCTAATTTACCAGTGTATTCCCATTCGCCGCATAAGAAAACTCTATCCCATGGAACGAACACATCATTAAAAATAACAAGTGCCGTTGATTGACCGTAATTTGAACTAAATGGTGCTTCTGCGTCATCTGGTCTTCCCGCTGGTTTAGCAATCATTTTCAACCCCGGTGCATCAACAGGTACAGCAAAAGATACGGCATACTCCACATCTTCTTTTGTCATAGCACGGGTTGGTAGTACGATAAATTCATGCATATAAGGCGCCCCAGTGATGTTCGCTTTTGCCCCCCTCACGACAATACCTTTATGATTTTTTTCGACAACGCGTACATATAAATCCGGATTTTCTTGCTGATGAGGCCGTTTGCTACGGTCTCCTTTTGGATCTGTAACAGCCGTTCCACAAGTTAAATCATATTTTTGAACATGATCAAGATAACCTTGTAAAACAGGAAAATAATCCGTTTTCTTGTCCGCATCCATCATCGCGGTAATTTCAGCTAGTGCACCTAGGGCGTCATGCATAAGATACCGCTGTCCGCATCCTGTCCATTTACAGATTAATCGTGTCGCTTCCAGTTTTTTGATTAAATCATCTTTGCTAAAATCCAGTGCATTCATACGGTTAACCTCTGTTCCATCCGGTAACGTTGCAAGCATGATATCTTTGTGTTTCTCGACATGCGCCAACTCATACGTTACGGCTACCGCATTAATTCCCGGTTTGAATAATGGCTCATCCGCTACGCTTGTCACCTTTTTTCCCTTCACCTGTATGTCAGGATTATACTCTCTTAAACTTTCAACATACTCCATTCCATTCATTAGTTTCATCATGCCATTTCTCCCCTTCAATTTTAAAATAAAACCAACTAGTCAGTTGGGAAATGTGTATAAGAAAACTCTTTACGTTAAAAGAGCTTCTAGTAGTTTGATTCTCGTCTCTATATATTTTTCTTTGGTAAATTTTTTTGATAATGACCATCTTCTGAAGGCCCACATTTGTGATTGGACGAGAATATCATCTGCTATTAAAGGTATTGATTCCTGTGAAACCTTGAAAACACCTGATTTGATTCCCCTTTGAATTTGTTTTTCAAGATGATCACAAAGCCTTTGTTCTCTTTGAAGGAACGATCTTCTTGCCTCTTTATCTAAGGATGCTGTTTCTTGATACATCAAGACGACATAATCCGAAACGTGATCAATAATCTCATACAGAGCGGTAACGTCTTTCTCAATCGCTTTCATAGGATCAAGGTTCTCTTCTGTAGCGGCATATAAAGCTTGTTCAATCAATGAATGAATATGGCAGCACACAAGATACAAAATATCCTGCTTGTTTTTTACATATTGAAACATTGTCGCCACATTCATCCCGGCAGCATCCGCTATTTCCTTCGTTGTTGTTGGATGATAACCCTTTTTTGAAAAAATCTTTACAGCTGCATCGATAATTTCAGCTCTTCTCTTCTCAACCCGTTCCGGATTTTTGATGGAAGTCTCTACGATGTATTCCCCTGTGTCTGTTCCGTTCATTTTA
The DNA here is from genome assembly GCF_038003045.1 of Sporosarcina sp. FSL W7-1349. Classification (NCBI taxonomy): domain Bacteria; kingdom Bacillati; phylum Bacillota; class Bacilli; order Caryophanales; family Caryophanaceae; genus Sporosarcina; species Sporosarcina sp. FSL W7-1349. The sequence continues at coordinate 298,266 of NZ_JBBOOK010000001.1, read as the reverse complement.
TTCCCTCTTTTGCAGTACATTATAAAATCCAGTAAAAAACAACTAACTAGTCAGTTTATTTAGATTATATAAATCGTTCGCACTTTTGTCAATTATTTTTCAGTAAAATCAGATTATTATCTATGTTCATTACAGAAATAGATTCCAGAGAAAATCCCCTGTCAATCAAATAAAAAGGACAATCCTAGTAAAGGACTGCCCGCTTTTTTTACCGTCTGCCAACGGTATATAATAAAATTCCAGTAGCAACCGCCACGTTTAAGGATTCTGCTTGGCCGTACAGCGGAATTTTAACAATCTCATCCGCCTCTTTCAAAAATTCCGGATTCACACCGCTTCCTTCATTGCCGACCAACAGGCAAAAGGCGGGCAGCGCCCCCAACTGATAATGTTCGTTGGCATTTTCCAATCCCGTTCCAATGACCGGAATACCGCGATTTTTTGCATAGGAAATCCAATCATGCAAATCCTCTCGAATGATGGGGATGTGAAAATGGGAGCCTTGAGCCGATCGCACTGTTTTTGGATTGTAAGGATCCGCCGCCCCTTTCCCTAAAATGACCGCATCTATGCCGGCAGCGTCCGCTGTTCGTAGAATAGTTCCGATATTTCCCGGATCTTGAACTGCATCCACAAACAAAAACTTGTCCCACGCGTCTTTTTCATCCATACGTACCTCGGGTTGGCGACAATGGGCATAGACACCTTGCGACTGCTCCGTCTCCGCAATTTCATTGGCGACTGCTTTTGTAATTTCAATGAGTTGAATCTGGTTTACATCCCAGCTCGCGGGCAGCTCCACATCTTCCCGTACGATAAGGTGCAGCACGGTCCCTTCTTTTCGTAATGCCTCTTCTGCCAAGTGAAACCCTTCGACGAGAAACTCGCCCGATTTATCACGCTCTTTTCGGGTTGTTACAAGTTTCTTCCAATATTTCACAAGGGAGTTCTGGGTGGATTCTATGCGTTTCATGTAAATAGTACCGCCTTTTTCTTTTAGTGTATCAAAAGACGGTATAGTTGGCGATCATTGTGTACAACATAACGGTAGGAGGTTGATAAAATGAATTTTCAAATCCGTGATGCAATTTCTGCGAATATGACAAACAATAGTGCCACTGATATTCGCAATGTTGTCGAAGACGCAATGCAACGTGGCGAAGAGCATTTATTGCCAGGTCTCGGGGTATTTTTTGAAAAGTTGTGGAATCGATCGGACGAACAGGAAAAAGCAAAAATTACGACCGAACTGGCCCAAGCCTTTACCGGAAGCTGAGGACAAAAGCGCAGGGCGCCTGCTCAGCCCCGACAAGTGCTGGCCGACTTGAAACCGCCGCGTCCTGCGGCAACGTCGGCACTAGTACATCCTGTACGTCGGAGGGCATGCCGGAAAGGCGCTTTTTGCCAGTCAAGCAGCGAAGGGCTTGATTTGCCGTATTTCCGTGCAATTTGCGGAAATTAAGGCACATCCCATTTGGCATGACCGAAGCGACTCGAGGGGCTGGCGCCCGGAGCCTAGCCGTGAACACACCCAATTGGAAAGCTATCTATAGACCCGGATTTCATAATTTCTTGGCAACGAAAAAGCCGCACTTATCCAGGCGGCTTTTTCATGTATGTCGAATCAAAAATCGCCCAGCCATTTTCGGCGCTGGGCGATTAATTATTATAATAGGTTTGCTAACACTGCTTTTTGAGCATGCAGACGATTGCCCGCTTGCTGGAATACATAGGAATTCGGTCCGTCAATGACAGATGTGGACACTTCTTCTTCCCGATGCGCCGGAAGGCAATGAAGGAACATATAGTCCTCTTTTGCATGGGCGACGAGCGCGTCATTGATTTGAAAATCTTTAAAAGCTTCCAAACGGGCTGCCGCTTCTTCCTCTTGCCCCATGCTGGTCCAGACGTCCGTATACAGAACATCCGCATCCGCTGCCGCTTCGACCGGATCATATGTCTGCATGACAGATCCGCCATTTTGCTCGGCGATTTTTTGCGCTTGGACGAAGATGTCCGGGTCATACTCGAACCCTTCCGGCGTAGCAACCGCCAAATGCATTCCCATATGCGCCCCCGCGATGATGAGCGAGTGGGCTACGTTATTGCCGTCGCCAACGTAAGCAAGTTTCAGCCCTTCCACTTTCCCTTTCACTTCTTTGACTGTCAATAGATCCGCCAACGCCTGGCATGGATGGAAAATATCCGTCAACCCATTGATGACGGGGATTGTCGTATGCTTCGCCAATTCCTTCACCATCTCATGGGAGTTTGCACGGATCATAATGCCGTCCAAGTATTCAGACATCACATTCCCTGTATCGTAAACAGATTCTCCCCGGCCGATCTGCAAGTCACGCGCGTTCATGAACATGCCGTACCCGCCCAGTTGAATCATGCCGACTTCGAATGAAATCCGGGTACGCGTCGAATGTTTTTCAAAAATCATGCCGAGCGTTTTCCCTTCCAAAAGGCGCGGCATATTGCCCGCATTGTATTCTTTTTTCATATTGATGGCATATTCCAATAGATACGCCACTTCTTCGCTTGTATAATCAAGGAGCGTCAATAAGTCTCTCCCTTTTAAATTCTCAGCAATTTTCGAGTCTTCCAAATCTATCTTCACCATGCTTGTCATCCCCAGTCGTTGTTTCAATTTGTAACACAATTATATGGGTGCATAAATATAAAGTCAAGTGCATCTTTATAATTTTTATTTTATTCAGCGAGTGTTCAAATACGCGCTTTAACGGAAAGTTCCTCCCTACTCTCCTACCACTACACTACTTGTTTCAAACAAAAAACCTATCCAGCCCAATCATCAAGGTGGATAGGTTTTGAATTAATTGAAAGTAATCCGATCGACTGTGTCCCGATCTAATTTTTTAATCACTTCAATCAGTAATTTAACTGTGTTTTCATAGTCATCGCGGTGCAACATGGCCGCATGGGAATGGATATAACGAGTCGGGATGCAGACAGCAAGAGTGGGGACTCCTTTTCCAGAGAGATGGATGGAACCGGCGTCGGTGCCTCCGCCTGGCATCGTTTCAAATTGATACGGGATTCCATGCTCTTCCGCCGTATCGACGATAAAATTCCGCAATGCAGTATGCGACACCATCGATGCGTCATACAACAGAATTTGCGGGCCTTCCCCCATCTTCCCTTCCGCTTCTTTCGGACTGACCCCAGGCGTATCCCCGGCAATGCCGACATCGACCGCAAATCCGATATCCGGCTGGATTTTTGCAGCAGCAGTCCGCGCGCCACGCAATCCGACTTCTTCCTGAACCGCTCCAACGCCGTAGACAATGTTCGGATGACCGGCATCTTTTAGCCCTTTCAAGACGTCGATGGCGATCGCACAGCCAATCCGGTTGTCCCACGCTTTCGCCAAAAGATATTTATCATTATTCATGACGGTGAATTCAAAATATGGAACAATCATATCGCCCGGCGCGATGCCCCATTCCGTCACTTCGTCCTTTGAAGCGGCTCCAACATCGATGAACATATCTTTGATGTCCACCGGCTTTTTCCGCGCTTCGGGAGAAAGGATATGCGGCGGCTTCGATCCGATGACGCCTGTCACCGTCTCCCCTTTGCGCGTCACAATCGTCACGCGTTGGGCAAGCATCACTTGCGACCACCAGCCGCCCACCGTTTGGAATGAAATGAACCCTTTATCATCAATTTTCGTAACCATGAAGCCGACCTCATCCAAATGGCCCGCCACCATGATCTTCGGCCCATTCGCATCCCCCGCCTTTTGAGCGATCAGGGACCCAATCCCATCCTGTTCAATAGAATCCGCAAACGGCTCAATATACTTCTTCATTACATCCCGCGGCTCCCGTTCATTCCCCGCGATCCCTTTTGCATCTGTCAGTTCCTTCAGCATTTGCAATGTCTCATCTAGCTTCGTCAACTCGATCGACCTCCTCTTCATCACATACGAGTAGTATATTCCAATTCCAATCGTATTCAAAATAATATGAAGTTAGGATGAGGGGTGAATGAACAACAGTACGGACTAGGCCTGTGCGATGGTATTTTGTATAATCCCGGCGCTTTTTTCCTTTTCTTCCCGTCTCACAACATTCCCGACGTACTTTGAAACGTTATTCTCATACCTTCAAATATTTACAATGAACTTCGAAACGCCCTTTTCCAAGCTCAAAATATTTTTATTAAGCCTCCAAATATTTTCGTCGTACTTCAAAACGTTTCTCCCCAACCTACAAACATTTCCTTCGAACTTCATTACGATTTCCTCGAACCTCGTAACGTTCCTTCCACCTTACAACGTATCCACCAAACCTCGAAACACTTCTCCAAATCCTTCAAACATTTTTGTCAAACTTCAAAACAGTTTCCCCCAACTACGAAACGTCCCCACATAACTTCAAAACGAATTCCTCGAACCTCACAACACCCCGCCATTCCCAATACCAAACAAAAAAGAACCGCTGCTCGCGGTTCTTTCCACAAAGTATTACAATAGCTCTTTTCGCAAATCCGCCGGCGATTTCGGCGATAGAAGTCCCGGTGCGATGTCGAAGACGGTTTTCGCTCCACTTTCGCCGTTTTGATTTAAGCGGTAAGCTGCTCGTGCGTAGGCAACGAGGACGCTCGATGTGAATTCGGGATTGCTGTCAAGAGTCAGCGCATATTCCATCACTTGCGAATTGCCTTCGCCCGTTTTCCCCGACCGGATGACGAAACCGCCGTGCGGCATCGCCGAGTGATCCCGTTTCAACTCTTCTTCCGAAATGAAATGGACCGTTGTATCGTAATCGGCGAAGTAGTCCGGCATCGTGACGATCTCTTGTTTCACCTTTTCTGCATCGGCCCCTTCGTCCAGGACAACGTAGCATTCCCGCGTATGCTTCTCGCGTGTTGTCAACTCAGGCAACGATCCGCTGCGCACCCGCTCGATAGCTTCCGAAGCAGGAAGCGTATACTGGACTCCTCCTTTGACACCTTCAACTCGTCTTACCGCGTCGGAGTGCCCTTGGCTCAGCCCTTTTCCCCAAAATGTATAAGTGGCCCCTTCCGGCAAAACCGCTTCTCCGAACAGGCGGTTGATCGAGAATAAACCCGGATCCCAGCCGACCGAAATGATCGCCGTATTTCCGTTCGGTTTGGCAGAAGCGTCTACCGCTTCATAATATGCCGGTATTTTAGCATGTGTATCGAAGCTGTCCACTGTATTGAAGATCGCCGAAAGGGCAGGCCCTTGTTCCGGCAAGTCATTTTTCGAGCCGCCGCATAGAATCAGCACATCGATTTCGTCTTTAAACCGTTCAATTTCATCCAGTGGATGGACAGGAACCGTTTGATTTATCAGTTGAACGTCTTCCGGTTTCCTTCTTGTGAAGACCCCGACCAATTCCATGTCTTCGTTTTGCCCGATGGCGGATTCGACCCCACGGCCCAAGTTTCCATACCCGGCAATTCCAATTCTGATTTTCATTAAGGCACATCCCCTTCTTATTCATAGTTACCAATTTCCACAATCAATTCTACCACCTAAACCGGAAAAAGTGCTACAGTAGACGATAGGGAGTTACTTTGTCCTACGTGATTTCGAATGAAAAGAGGATTTATTTCCAATGCGCATATTTGTTTATTTCATTGTATTCTTCTCATTTTTTGATCTGTTTTCACAGCTGCCCATCATGAGTCCGTTTGCTCTATCACTCGGAGCCTCTTCTTTTTTAACAGGCTTGGCGGTTGGCATGTATTCATTTTCCAATACAATCGGTAATGTCATTTCAGGATTCATGACGGACCGGAGAGGACCTTTTCTCATTTTATTGATCGGCCTTCTGGCGTCGGGGTTATCCCTTTTTCTCTATTCCTTCGTATACGATCCAACTTCCTTATTAGGGATTCGATTTGTTCATGGCTTCATGGAGGGGCTGATCGTCCCGGCAGCTTTCACGTTTTTGGCCAATCGGGCGGAAGAATCCAAAAGAGGGCGGAGTGTTGCCATTTCAGGCGCTTTCGTTGGGATGGCCGCCATTGTCGGACCTGCGTATGGTGGTATTGTAGGTGCCAAAATGGGGACACCTTTCATTATGGCCATCAACGGTGGAATCATGCTTGTCTTGGCGATTCTTGCCTTTTTCACACTTCGCTCATTCAGCCATGTCCGGAAACAACCGACTGGCAAGGGAAAGCATTTCCGGGTCCGCCAATTGTTTATGCACCGTGGGATGATCCGGGCTTTCGCGGGCGCCTTTTTCCTTATGTTCTCTCAAGGCGTCCTGGCGCTTATCCTTCCATTGAAAGTAGAGTTCCTTGGGTTTGATTCGAAAATGAGTGGGATGTTGCTGAGCACTTTCGGCGTCGTCGCGATTCTCATTTTCCTGTTGCCTATCAATCGGATATTCGATAAAGTGCGCCCCATGGTTACGTTGGCATTCGGTATTTCCCTCATGGGCATCAGCATGATTTTGCTTAGCTTGGTCGAGGACATGGCACTTCTTTTCATCGCCATGTCATGTTACGGCGTCGGCTTCGCCTTTTTATTTCCATCGATCAATTCCTTGCTCATCGATTCCTCATCTGCGGAATTCCGGGGAAAAGCATATGGCTATTTCTATGCGTTCTTTTCGATTGGGGTCGTGGCAGGTTCCAGCGTCATCGGCTACTTGGATTTAAGTTTCAAAGGAGGTTTCATGCTGACGGGAATCATTCTGCTAGCCGTTGCCCTTTATACGATATTCGGAATGAAAGGCAAGCTTTCCACTGTACAGTAGAAACGTAAAAACATCCTAGGACGCAATATGAACTGAACCCCAAATGGTAGACACTTTTAAAAAAGTGACCCCATTTGGGGTTTTTTCTGTCTAAAAGCCTAAGTATACTAAAATGACTATCCTGACAGGAGTGTTTTCAATGAGTAAAATAATCTTCAATGAACACCAACGTAGAATATTAGAAGCTAATCCTAATGTGAAATCAGTTTCTGATCGTTCGATCCAATACAATCCCGAATTCAAATTGTTAGCTGTCAAAGAGAATCAGGGCGGTAAAGGTCCTTCTCAAATTTTTATTGAAAATGGATTTGACTTAGAAATGATTGGTACGAAGAAAGCTAAAGAATCTCTTAGTCGTTGGAGAAGAACCTATAAGCTTCACGGTGAAGAGGGATTTTTTGAGGAACGCCGTGGAAAAGGAAGTACTGGACGTCCATCAACTAAAGGATTATCTCCTGAGAAAAAACTTGAAAAAGCTGAAGCACGAATTAAATATCTTGAAGCTGAGGTCGAGTTGTTAAAAAAGCTAGAAGAACTAGAAAGGCAGGCGAAGAAGTAATACTGACATCAGCTGAGAAATATCAGGTTATTAATGAAGTGATTCGCAAGTTTCAATTAAAGGGATTCACAGCGCACCTGTGCAGAGTGGCAAAAGTACATCGAAGTGGTTACTATGCATGGCTAGAAAAATCGGAGAGTCATGCCGTCCGCGAGGAAAACGACTATCAAGATTACCTGTTACTTAAATGTGTTTATGATGCATTCAAAGGGAAAATCGGCTATCGAGGCCTCTATATGACGCTAGAGGGATTACTGGAGACCCCTATGAATCATAAGAAGATCCTTCGTTTAATGCGTAAGTTTAATCTCTTTACCAAAATACGAAGAAAAAATCCTTATAGAAATATAGCTCAGGCTACTCAAGAACACCGTACGGTGCCAAACCACTTGAATCGACAATTCACTCAAGATGAACCAGGCAAAATCTTCGTCACAGACATTACTTATCTCCAAATGAAAACTGGACAAACTGCTTATCTTTCCTGTGTAAAGGATATAGCTAGCCGTGAAATAATCGCTTATGAACTTTCAGTAAGCTTAAGTATGGGTATTGTATATCGAACCTTACGTAAGCTTAAGGAAGCATTAGACGGAAATGTCCATCCAGAAGCAATGATTCATTCTGATCAAGGTTTTCACTATACACACCCAGAATACCAAGCACGTGTGAAAGCAATGCAACTCACACAGTCCATGTCCCGAAGGGGGAATTGTTTGGACAACGCACCTATCGAATCATTTTTTGGTCATTTTAAGGACGATGTAGACTACAAGGAAGCATCCAGTCTGTTAGAGCTGAAAATAATGATAGATGAATATATGGGTCACTACAACTGCACACGCAAACAATGGGATTTAAAAAAGATGACTCCGGAACAATACCGAAGTCATCTCTTAGCTGCCTAGATTAAAACGTCGTTTTTTTAAACTGTCCATTATATGGGGCTCAGTTCAATATGGTCGCTAGGATGTTTTTTCATGCTCTCTTTAAAATGTTTTCGCCAATTCACTTAACTCCGCCCGGCAATCCGCCCGCATCTGGTCAGGATTGGAAGAATTTACATCGAGACCTTCCGCGATGACCGCCTGGAAATCATGGATTCCTAGGAATGACATGATCGCCTGCAAATAGCTTTTGGAAAACTCCAGCTCCGCATTCGGCCCTTCTGAATAAAACCCACCCCGCGTTTCAATAAGGAGACAAGGACGGTCCTCTAAAAGACCCATCGCTCCTTCTGCTGTGTAATGGAACGTCTTGCCAACGATGCAGATTGTGTCCATGTACGCTTTCAACATCGGTGGAAAGCTCAAATTCCAGAATGGAGCCGAAAAGACTACCTTGTCCGCTGCCATGAACTGATCAGTCAACTGATCCATCCGCTCGCTTTTTTCCAACTCCACCGGCGTCAACTTCTCTTTGGACGCGAACTTCCCCCAAGCTCGGAAGACATCCACATCCAGGAATGGAATATCCGCTTTGTACAAATCAAGGATTTCAATCTCATCTTCTGGGTTATGTACTTGATACTCCTGTAAAAAATGGTTTGCCAGTTTGGAGGAATCCGAATTCCCATCCTCCTTTGGATTTACTTTTACATACAATAATTTGGCCATTACCAATGCCCCCCATCTATTCCTACTAATCTACTATATCCTTCTCTGGCAATAAAATCAATTACTAGCAGGAAGTTGGGTTAAATGAGGGTTGGGGCGAAATTTTTGGAGGAGTGTTTGGAGATTGGATGTGAGTGTTTTGGAGGTTGGCGAGAATGTTTCGAGGTAGCTTGGAAGCGTTGCGAGGTGAAAGTAAATTGTTTTGGAGTTGGGCTTAAACGTTGAGCAGTCACGGATATGTTGGGAGGATGGGTAAGAACGTTTCGAACTTGTCCAAAAACGTTGCGAGGTTTTGGTAAAATATTCCGAAGCTGAACCTTAAACTTGGGAGGTCATGAATTCGTTTAGAGGTTCAAGGGAAACGTTGGGAACTCGGCAAAAACGTTGCGAGGTCGGCCGGCAGCGTTGCAAGGTTTAGCAAGAACATTTCGAAGCCGTCCGACAATGCCTCTAGTCATAGAAAAACGTTTACCAATCAAAAAAAGCCCCCGTCGGCTGGCTATCACTTTGCCAACACCGGGGGCCAAATAAATCACGTTATACATTCTGCACTGTAAACTTCCGGATTTCCTCCATAAACTGGTCTCCGTACCGTTCCAATTTCGTCTGACCGACTCCGTTCACTTCCAGGAATTCATCTGCCGTAAGCGGTTTTCTTGCTGCCATGTCATGAAGGGACTTGTCCGAGAAGATGACAAATGGCGGTACGCCCGCTTCTTGTGCCAGCTCGCGCCGCAATGCCCGCAGTTGTTCGAAGAGCGGATCGTCTTTTGTAATCTGTTTGGTGATGACCGAGACTTTGCGTGTGACGGTTACATTTCCGAGAAGTACTTCTTTTCCTTGATCGGTCACATAGATGGTCGGAAATTGGCCGTTCTCCACGCCAAGATAATTTTCCGAGATGATGAACTCGATGAAAGCGGAAATGTCTTTCACAGACCAACTCTTCAACAAGCCATAGGTCGTCAACTTATCAAACCCGAATTCTACGACTTTTTTATTGGCGGATCCTTTCAACACTTGAGCAATCATCGTTTTTCCGAATCGCTGCCCCATGCGGATGACACAGGAGAGCACTTTTTGGACATCGACGGTGACGTCACTGCTTTCTCTCGTGTCAGTGCAATTGGCGCATTGACCGCAGTCGGTAACTTCCTCTTCCCCAAAATACGATATGATGAATTTTTGCAGACACGCTTCCGTATGGCAGTAGTCGACCATTGACCGAAGTTTCTCCAACTCTCCCGGAATCCGACTTTCGTCCAAAGATTGATCAATCAGGAACCGCTGCGTCTGCACATCTTGGGAAGAGAACAGCAAGGTGCATTCACTGTCGAGCCCATCCCGACCGGCCCTCCCCGCCTCTTGATAATAGCTTTCCATATTTCGAGGCATCTGGTAGTGAATGACATACCTAATATTACTTTTGTCGATCCCCATGCCGAAAGCATTCGTCGCCACCATGACGGTCGCTTCATCCATCAAAAATCGGTCCTGCTCCAATTGCCGTTCCTGATCAGAAAGGCCACCGTGGTATTTGGCAACAGAAATGCCGTTCCTCTTTAGAAGGTCATGGACACTTTCCACCGCTTTCCGTGTAGCGGCGTAGATGATGCCGGCTTCCCCCTCATTTTTCCGAACATACTCTTTCACATATTGGTCCCGGTCTTGTCCTTTGATGACCGAAAAAGTGAGGTTATTCCGCTCAAAACCGGTGATAACCGAATTTTCATCTACAATATCTAATTGTTGGCAAATATCTTCCCGGACAGCCGGAGTGGCGGTCGCCGTCAAAGCAAGAACCACAGGCTTTTCATCAAATAAAGAAACGACACGACTAATATTCCGATAGCTCGGACGGAAATCATGCCCCCATTGGGAGATACAGTGAGCTTCATCAATCGCTATCATCGGCACGGACATTTGCTGCAGCTGATTCATGAACGATGGGGCATCCAATCGTTCAGGCGCCACATAAAGAAGCTTGTACATGCCGGCTAACGCATTTTCCATCGTCCCGAAATACTCTTCGGAGGACAGAGTGCTATTGATATAAGCAGCCGGAATCCCCGCCTGATGAAGGGCATCCACCTGATCTTTCATCAAGGAGATCAATGGCGAAATGACGAGCACAGTCCCTTCCATGACAAGGGCGGGCACTTGGTAACAGATTGATTTTCCGCCTCCGGTCGGCATGACACATAGCATATCTTCCCCATTCAATACCCCTTCGATCACTTGCTCTTGCCCGATCCGGAATGAGGGATAACCGAAGTAAGTTGTCAGCACTTGTAACGCTTTTTGGATCGGAACTACCTCCTCTTAACAAAGGCTTCGGGCCCCTGTGCTTTTTTCTTTATTCCAACAACATCCGCTCTTCATCCCGGCTATGTATTTCATTCACCACGAGGAGCGCGTGGAATTTATGAAGAACGTTCGGGCTTAACTCTTCCTGTTCCCGAAGTTCCTGAATATCTTTCACTATAATGCGGAGCAAGTCATGATCCCGGGTCAATTGGATGATCGCTTCCTTCAAATTGGGATTCTGCTCTGCGATATCCTTGTATAAGCCTTCCTCTTCCGCATCGGCGTGGCTGATGACACGCGTGATCCAAAAATCGATCAATTCGTCGGCAGCTTCGTTGGCAGATTTCAAATCGCCTTGTCTTAAAAAATCCATCATGACTTCCGTTTTGTCGGTCGCGCCAGAAAGTCCGCCATCGTGAATAGCCCGATGGGAATGAAGTTGCTTCAATGCAGGTCCTGTCATTTCAATCATCCTTTCTAGTGAATCCTATGTTTACAATACCAGAAATTTTCTACGATGGACAATGAAGAGCAAAAAGGCACCAGAGGAATGCTCCGGCACCAAGATTGTCAGTTATTTCTTATCAGTGGAGCTGAACATCGTCGCGACCAACAGCCCCATGATCAACGCAATCACGCTCATCACAAAAGGGGTGCCACTATCCGGAATGCCAGGATAAACGACAAAGACCGAACCGAGGATGAGTCCGATAATGCTCGCAAAAGTCAGATTCGTATAATGGGCCAACAAATAAGCGATCGCCTTACTGCTGACGATGAATCCTACAATAACCCCTGCACCGATGACTGCAATGATCGGTAAATTCAAATTGGACAAAGCTCCGATTGCCGTCGAATAGACTCCGAGCAATAACAGGATGAACGAACCGCTAATTCCCGGTAGCAGCATCGCCATACTGCCTGCCCATCCGGCCAGGAACAAGCCGACCGTATTCAACGGAGTTAGCGAGGTGATCGGAGCCGCATCGTCCGGTTTGATGAAAGCGGTGGAAGCCAATGCTGCTCCAAGGAGTAACAATAAGAGAAAGTGGCCAAATTTGAAGTTCCGCTTGACGTCAGCTTTTTTGGCGATGAAAGGCAAAACTCCGACAATCAAACCGATGAAGAAGAACTGGGTCGGCGCATAGTGATTTTTTAACAAGTATTCCATTACCCTGCTTAAGGATAATAAAGCAGCCCCGATGCCGATTGCTAGCGGCAATAAAAATCCAATATGCTTTTTCCAATGGCGGCTGAAAAATCCGCTGATCGACGCTAGTAGGTCGTCATAAATACCGAGAATGAACGCGATCGTCCCTCCGCTCACTCCCGGAATTAAATCACTGATTCCCATGAAGAATCCGCGATATATGTTTTTCCATTCCATTCAATCCGTTCCTCCAATTTTATTTCAATGCTATCAGTATACCATTTTTCCGGAGAAGCCATAAATTTTCTATGGATTCAAAAAGAAAAAGCAATTGTACCCTGAATCGGATACAACTGCAAGAGTCTACTGGAGGAAGGCGATGAGCAAAATGATCAGGAGCGGAACGAAAATGACTACATAACCGAGCGGATTCCCAAAGTTCATCGTCCAGCCGACACCAAATCTTTTTTCTACGAAGACGGATGGGTCGTTCCGATTAACATAGAAGACGCCCGCTTTCCAATAACGGTCCTCATCCACGTCTGTGATTCCCGGCATGGCTTCATCCTCAAATGCCACTTCGATCCGAGATCCGCCTTGCCCGACCTTGAAAGCATAAAAAACGGTTCCGGCTAAAACGAGCATCATGAACCCAAGCGGCACCGCCAGCATGAGCGCGGCATTGCCAAGACCTTCATGGATGGTCGTCAATTGGAGGAAGCTGAGTAAGATGGTCACTAATAAAGTCGTCAAAAATAAGAACCAGCTCGTATATTTACGGAATGATAGTTGCTGGACTGCCGATGTCCGGTTCCGGACGGCGCTTATTTTAATGCCCGACCGTTTCGTCATCCAATGGATTCCCCACATCATCGCTTGCATGACCAATAAGATGAGAGGAAGGGAAACGACCGAAAATGGCGTTTTGGAAGTAAACGCGTCCGGCTGGCCATCCGGCCCCCAATGCGTCGGGATCAAATCAGGCATTCCTGCATACTGAGTAAACGTATAGGCGATCAATCCAAGAGAGATGACCATCGGCAAAATATAGAATGGGGACGGTAACATTTCGTCTTTCGTGCGGATGGCAAGATCGGCAACACGAATTTGTTTCAGTCCGGCACCCCATTCGTTTTCCCGTTTTAATTTCGTCGTCTTCACATGAAAATAAAAATAGAGGACCATATTCAGGACAAGGATACCAAATTGGACGGCCAAGCCGGTTAAAATAATCCGTTCATCAGAATGATCGCTAGCTGACATCCACATGATAAAAAGACCGGACAAGAGGAGACCTACAACTATGATCGTCCCGGTATAAATTTTCTTGAAGCGCGCAAGGGTCGGATCGCCCGTATGACTTTCAGGAACCGTAACACCAAATACTACTGTGTTGCGGAGCAAATAAGGGATAGCCGATTGCAGCAAAATGATGAATCCAGTGACAATAAGAAAAATGGCAAAGGGTCCCATAATTTATTCCTCCTTCAAATTAGAATGGATCTCCGAGAGAAGATGTTGGATTTCTTCGAATTTCATGCCAAGCACCAAGGCTTCCGCAACGATCGGTCTCATTTCCTCTTCGATTCTCTCCCGGTGTGCGGAAGAAAGCTCCCCCTCCTGGATGGTATTCAGGACGGCTCCAGATTTTGGAACAATCGTAATGATCCCTTTCTTTTCAAGGGCATGGTAGGCCTTATTGACAGTATGCATATTCATGCCAAGATCGGCAGCGAGCGAACGGACCGACGGCAATGGATCGCCATCCCGCAATTTTCCACGCGCGGCCAATTCGATCAATTGATTCGCCAATTGCAAATATATTGGAGTTTCGGAAGCAGGATCGATTCGAATCAACATAATAGATGCCTCCCTTTTGTTCTATGTTCATTATAACAAATCTGATCTATGTTGTATATAACAAATTACGTATGTCCGGATATTGAATAAAGCCGCTTGCAGTTCAAAAGCCAGGATACGACGATATCCGCTATATACAGATAAAAAACCCTTAGGATTTTTCATCCTAAGGGAAAATTTCATTCCAACTCTGAAACTGTGACAAAGACATATCCTTCACTTTGTAAATAGGACAGGACCGCTTCCAAGCCATCCGCCGTCGATTGGTGGATATCGTGCATGAGAACAATGCTTCCATCTTTGGTCGAGCCTTTCACTTTTTCGAGCAGCAGGTCGGGGTTGCGATGTTTCCAATCCAATGTATCGACATCCCATAGAACGACCGGCAATTCGGCGATATTCCGGACTTGGCTGTTGACTGCTCCATACGGAGGTCGGAATACGGTCGCTTTATTCCCTGTCACTTCCTCAATCATGCTGGACGTCCGGAGTATTTCCTGTTTCGCTTTTTCAGCCCCCGTTTTGGTCAAGTCAGGATGATTCCATGAATGGTTGCCCAGTTCATGTCCGGCTGCCGCTACTTGTCTCGCAATTTCCGGATAGTATTCAACCCGGCTTCCTAACATGAAAAAGGTCGCTTTGGCGTCGTATTTTTGCAGGATTTCAAGAATTTGAACCGTCACTTTCGGATCTGGTCCATCATCGAAGGTCAATGCAATTTTTTTGACAGTTTGGCCGTCTTGTTCGTCCACGCCCTCATTTTCCGCTACATCTGAATTAGGACCCTCCACTTCTGGAGAAATTAGTCCATCCAGCGGTTTTTCCGTTTCCTGTCCGATTGGAGGAGATTGCTCCTCCGGTATGAACTGGAACCGGTCCACCAGAAGATGGTTCACTTTCCGGATGGGCAACGAGATGACAGGTGGTCCAGCAACTCGGGCGGCAAAACTATCTTCCTTGAAATAAAATACGAGGGAATCATCCGTGACAGCAAAGTTCTCAAAGCGGGCCCAGTCCGCTTTCGTATACTGCTCAACTGCTTCCGTCATAATATAATTTTCCAACGCAGCATCCGCAGAGATCGCTTCCTTGACAAGATGTGACAGTTTCTCCAAACGGTTTTGATAGCCGCCTAACAGGTCCGTGATGGAAATGCTTTCGCCCGTTTCCGGATTGAGATGGAATGAACGGATTTCTGACGTCCCTTCTTTTCCTCCGGTGAACATATTCGTCATCAGGACAAAGGAGTAGCTACCCGAATGGTGAGGCATCGTTTCAAACGAAACATTTAGCTCCCCGTCTGGATCCATCCCTAATTTTTTATTTTCTTTCATTAACACGAGATAATTGTCTTTTGCGGTGTTGATATATGTCGACACTTCTTCATTGAAATCCGTATGTATGCTTTGTGGATATTGGATAGCGTAAGGTGCAAAGCGATCGTTCGATGTTTCTGTGATGATTTTGATGCCTGGATAATTGGAGTCGATCGATTCCACAATGGTCGGTGCCGCACTCTGCTTCTCCTTTTTCGATGACGCGGCTGCTTCTTGCTTTTGAGTGTGAAAGATGAGATAGATTGCTGCCACCGTCAGGGTGATGATCGTCACCGAAAATGTAAAATCAATCCAATAGGAACGTCTTCTCCTATTTATTTTCTTCATAAAAAATCTCCTTTTCTATTGGTAAAAAGTTAGACGGGGCATCTTCGAAAATAGTTTCGAAAAAAGAGGATTCAAGTAAATAATTGGCGAAAAATCTATGATTCAAGTATACAGGAGATTGTCTTAAAACCCAATAGATGTTGCGTGTCGAAAAAAACTGAATTTCATTGTCGATGTTTCTGTTTATGTAAAAAGTACGAATGAAACCACTTTTCCATCCTGTAAATATGTGATACAATAACAGAACCCGGATCTTGCAAATGCGGGCTTACTTTTGCATGTCTAAAATTAACTTTAAAATTTTGCCGATCCGGATGTACTTTAAAATAAGGTGGGTAAAAGGAAATGGAAAAAGGCACATACCGGGTTCTTCTGTATTATAAGTACGTACCGATCGAAGACCCTGTCACGTTTGCTGCGGAGCATTTGGCAGCATGTAAGGAAATCGGCTTGAAAGGGCGCATTCTAGTTGGAGCGGAAGGAATTAATGGTACTTGTTCAGGTACTATCGCCCAGACGGATGCTTATATGGAATTGTTGAGAAGCGATAGTCGCTTCCAAGACATCGTCTTTAAAATTGACGAAGCGGATGGACACGCGTTTAAGAAAATGCACGTCCGGCCGCGCACAGAAATCGTCAATTTAAGTCTAGAAGAGGATATCAATCCGAATGAATTGACCGGAAAACGGTTAAGCCCTGAAGAGTGGTTCAAACAGATGCAGGAAGAAGATACGGTCATCATTGATGCGCGGAACGATTATGAGTTTGACTTAGGTCACTTCCGCGGGGCAGTCCGTCCGGATATCGAAAACTTTCGCGATCTTCCGCAATGGATCCGTGAAAACAAAGAGCAATTCGAAGGGAAGAAAATCTTGACGTATTGCACGGGCGGTATCCGCTGCGAGAAATTCTCCGGCTGGCTCGTCCGGGAAGGATTCGAGGATGTTGGCCAATTGCATGGCGGCATCGTAACGTACGGAAAAGATCCAGTCGCCAAAGGACAGCTTTGGGATGGACAATGTTATGTATTTGACGAGCGGATTGCAGTTCCGGTCAACCAGGTGGAGCATGTTGTCGTAGGACGCGACCATTTCGACGGCACGCCATGCGAACGCTATGTAAACTGTGCGAACCCTGAATGTAATGCCAAAATCCTCTGTTCCGAGGAGAACGAGCACCTCTATATGCGCAGCTGCTCGGATGAATGTCGGAAGCATCCAAGAAACCGTTACTTTGTTGAACAGAATATGACGGTTGAGGAATACGATCAACGGTTGCAGGAAATTGAAAAACATCGCAATGATGTGCACGCAAACTAAAAAATAAGCGGCAGAAAGGGATCCCTTTCCGCCGCTTTTTTTAGTCTTTGAAGACGCTTGTACTATGAAGTGGTTGAAGTCTCGCTTTCGGATCAATATAGGCTTTGGCGTGGTTGATGGCGATTGGCGCTTCGCCAAGTCCTACGGCAATCAGCTTCACCTTGCCATCGTAGTTCGTTATATCCCCTGCTGCATAGATCCCTTCGATATTCGTCTCCATACGGGAGTTCACCAAGACGGATGTCCGGTCCATCTCCAAGCCCCATTCCTTCAACGGCCCGAGTGAGGAGACATTCCCATAGTTGACGATGACTTGATCGACAGGCAGAAGTTGTTCTGTACCGTCTTTTTCGACTAAAAGCACATTTTCAACTTGTCCATCCGCCCCATTGATTTGCTTCACCGTTCGGGAAGTCATGACCGTCACGTTCGATTCCATCAATTGATTAACACTTGTTTCATGAGCAGTAAAGCGTTCCCGGCGATGGACGAGTGTCACTTTTGAAGCAACGCCCTCTAACATCAGCGCCCAGTCCACCGCAGAATCGCCTCCTCCGCAAACGAGGACTTGCCGGTCTTTGAAGAACGCCAAATCCTTGATGCTGTAATGGAGGCTCTTTCCGGCAAAGTTCTCCTCTTCAGTCAACCCCATCTTCCGCGGCTGGAATGCTCCGATACCGGCGGTCAATAAAATGGTCTTAGTCCGGTGCTCCCCTTTATCCGTTTTCAGGATAAAGTGATCCTCTTCTCGAGTTGCCGAAATTGCAGTTTCCTCCAACAAAATTTCTGGCTTGGAGTATTGGGCTTGTTCCACCAGATTTGCAACGAAATCTTTGGCGAGGACTTTGGGGAATCCACCAACGTCATATATATATTTATCGGGGTATAATTCGACCAGCTGCCCGCCCAATTGCGGCAGACTATCCAAGATCTTTACCGACATTTGCCGCATCCCCGCGTAAAAGGAAGCGAACAACCCGGTGGGGCCCCCTCCGATGATGGTAATATCAACGATTTCTTCGCTCATCTTCCAACACTCCTATTCATAAGTTGAAAACTTACCTTCATTATTCCAAATGGGTCTTGCAAAATTCGAGGATCAGCTCCAATTCTTCCTCTTCTAATTCGAAATCGAGCACTTCTTCTGTGGAACGCTCAAAGAAATGATAGGATACAACTGCTTTATCATCGCCATCTTCCTTGTAGAGGACACGCAGGCCCGCTCCTTCTTCCGTGTATAACTCATCGTCCTCATCCAATGTTAAATATAGGCGGAATTCATACCGATCGCCCGTCAGAATTCCAGTGGGATCGACCAGTTTCTCTACCAAGTATTCATCTATTTGCATACAACCATCAGCCTTTCTTGCTTTTCGCTACTTTCCATAGTACAACATCCGGCGGCATTTTTCATTTTTTGAACTGTTTTACGGCCTCATTTATAAGAAGCGGCAACAGGCTCAGCCCTGCAATAATCGCCCATTCTGTCAGCCCCAGGGAATGGACACTGAACACATTGGCGATTGGTGTAATGGACACAATCGCGACTTGCATGACAATCCCGAACAGGATGGAAGCGATCAGGAATTTATTCTTCCAGATGCCAGCCTTGAAGATGGATTGATCCATCGATCTGAAATTAAGCGAATGGATAAGTTGCGAGAAGCTAAGGGCGATAAAAGCCATCGTTTGCCCTTGGATAATGGCGCTTTCCGGCAACGCATGAGAGAACATCGACAAGAAATTTCCTGCATAGGCATCTGAAGAATAAATACCGATTATAAAAGCGACCAGGGTGATGACTCCGATCAACAACCCATTCAGCAAAAGAAATGGAACGGCTCCATGAAAGAACTTATCATCCCGGCGACGCGGTTTTTCCTTCATGACGCCCGCTTCTTCCGGGTCCACGCCAAGTGATAACGCGGGGAATGTGTCCGTCACTAAATTCACCCATAAAATATGGATCGGTCGCAATAGAGCAGGCCAGCCAAGAAGGATCGCCATAAATAATGCAATGATTTCCCCTATATTACAAGACAGCAGGAAAATGATCGATTTTTTTATATTGCGGTAAATGGTCCGCCCTTCTTCCACGGCTTTGACGATAGATGAGAAATTATCATCGGTCAGAATCATATCGGATGCCCCTTTTGCTACATCCGTTCCGGTGATGCCCATTGCGACGCCTATGTCGGCCGCTTTCAAGGATGGGGCATCATTCACCCCGTCTCCCGTCATGGACACGATATTCCCCCTTGCCTTCAGCGCTTGAACGATTTTCACTTTATGTTCAGGCGAGACCCGTGCATACACTTGCAGATTCTCACTTTGCTCCATCAAATCCCTTTCGGATAAAGAATCTAGCATTTTACCTTCAATGACTTGCGATTTATCGGAAGCGATCCCCAATTCTTTTGCGATGGCAAACGCAGTGTCACGGTGGTCCCCTGTAATCATCACCGTTCGAATACCCGCTGTTTTCGTCATGGCGATGGCCTGCTTCACTTCTTCCCGAGGCGGATCAATCATGCCAACTAGACCGATGAAAGTGAGCCCTTCCTCCACAGACTTCAGCTCTTCGTCATCATATAGTTTCAGGTCCTTGTAAGCAGATCCCAGTACCCGGAGCGCTTCAGCCGACATCCTTTCCGCAGCATCCAAAATGGAGCGCCGGGTTGAATCGTCAAGAGCCTGTGGTCCGCCATCCAAGGTTTCGATCCAAGAACATTTATCCAGTAGAGCGTCAATCGCGCCTTTCGTTTGGGAGCGGTATCCATCGGGAGTCCGATGGATCGTTGTCATCAATTTCCGATTGGAATCGAATGGGACTTCCCCGATTCGCTCCTGCATTTCTTCCATCCGGATTTTATTCAACCCGGCGGCTTCTGCGGCAAGGAGAAGGGCGATTTCTGTCGGGTCGCCTGTTTCTCCCGTTTCCGAAACGGTCGCATCATTGCACAGTGCGATATTTTGGAATAGAAGACGATCCACTTTATGTTCAGAATCTACGTCTTCCATCTCTTTTAATACGCCAGTTGTATAAATTTTTGTCACGGTCATCCGATTTTGAGTCAAGGTGCCCGTCTTATCCGAGCAGATGACATTGACCGATCCGAGCGCTTCCACGGCGGGGAGCTTCCGGATGATGACATGTTGCTTGATCATCCGTTGGACACCGATGGCCAAGACGATAGAAACGATGGCCGGCATGCCTTCCGGGATGGCAGCGACCGCGAGGCTGACCGCCAACATGAACATATCGAGATAGTCCCGTCCTTGTATCACCCCAATTGCGAAGATGATAATACAAATCGCCAAGGCGAGCAGCCCTAAATATTTCCCTAATTGACCGAGGCTTTTCTGCAATGGCGTTTCTTCATCGACCGACTTGTCAAGCATTGCGGCTACTTTCCCTATTTCCGTCTCCATCCCTGTTGCAACAGCGATGCCCACGCCCCGTCCATACGTTGTCAAAGTAGACATAAACGCCATATTCTTCCGGTCACCAATCGGCAAGGAATTTCCCGATTGAAAGTCGGCATCCTTTTCCACGGGGACCGATTCGCCGGTCAATGCCGCCTCTTCAATTTTCAAATTGGCTGTTTCAATCAACCGGATGTCACACGGGACGTATCTGCCGGCATCGAGCAAGACAATATCACCTGGAACCACTTCTTCCGAGGGGATTTCCCGTTGGACGCCATCCCTGCGAATAAGAGCTTTCGGAATCGCCATATTTTTTAATGCTTCCAATGCTTCTTCGGCCTTGGATTCTTGGACTACTCCGACGATGGCGTTAATGACAACAACGATACCGATGATGATTGCGTCCGCCCATTCACCAAGAATGCCTGAAATGATGGCTGCGACGAGCAGGACATAGATAAGTACATTATGTATTTGAGCAAAGAGTTTTGCTAAAAATGTCCGCTTCTTTCCACCCGCCAGTTTATTCGGACCATATTTTTCCAAGTTGTTTTTCGCATCCTCCGAACGTAATCCGAGTTGCGGATCCGTCTTCATCCATTCTGCTTTAGTAGCATCCATAGTTTTCACCTTCCTGCACACTTAAGTAGTTTTCTTCTTCCCCTTTATCATACCATTTGTTCCCATAATGGTATTATTTTCTTATGGCCATTGAAAAGTTTTCTCTTTTGCAATTTCATGATTGTTGAGGAACAATGGAAACGAATAGCAAAAGGAGGAATCGGTATGATTACTTTCGAGGAGTATGTTTACAAACGGCCTGACATGGACGCCATGAAGAAGTCGTTCCAAGAACTGTTGGCACTGTTTCAATCCGCCAAAACGATTGAAGAACAAAGCCAAGTCATGGAGAAAATCAATGCCGTTCGACGCGACTTTGCAACCCAGGAAAATCTCGCATATATCCGGGCTTCGATTGATACAAACGATGAATTTTATCAAAAGGAGCGGGATTTCTTCGATGAGATCAGCCCTGAATACCAGGAGCTCGAAACGAGCTATTATCGGAAACTCGTCTCCACCCCATTCCGTTCCGAATTGGAAAACCGATGGGGCAGCCAGTTGTTCGCTTTGGCGGATAATGCAATCCGTTCATTTTCACCCGAAGTGCTACCTCTCTTACAACAAGAGAATAAATTAGTATCGGATTATTCCAAACTGGTCGCTTCCGCTCAAATCGAGTTTGATGGGAAGACATTGACACTGGCACAAATGGGCCCTTATGCGGAGTCAGCAGATCGGTCCGTCCGCAAAGCTACGATGGAAGCTTCCTATTCATTTTATGAAACACATGGAGAACGTTTCGATGAAATTTACGATGAATTGGTGAAGCTGCGGCATGAAATCGCAACCAAACTAGGCTTCCGCAACTTCGTTGAACTTGGCTATGTACGGATGAACCGGATCGACTATGACGCGGAAATGGTGAAGACATTCCGGAAGCAAGTGCGGGACTATATCGTTCCTCTCGCCAATCGATTATACGAACGGCAAGCGAAACGGATTGGCGTGGACAAATTGAAGTTTTATGATCAAGCGCTCAACTTCCCTAACGGTAATGCCGTGCCTCAAGGGGATGCCGAATGGATCATCGAAAATGGGAAAAAGATGTATGCCGAGTTATCCAAGGAAACCGATGAATTCTTCCGTTTCATGGTGGAAAGAAAGCTGATGGATCTGGAAGCGAAAAAAGGGAAGGAAGCTGGAGGTTACTGTACGTTCATAGACGATTACGATTCGCCGTTCATATTCTCGAACTTCAACGGCACGTCCGGTGACATTGACGTGCTCACCCATGAAGCCGGCCATGCGTTCCAAGTATATTCCAGTCGCTCGATCGGCATCCCGGAATATCTATGGCCCACTTATGAATCCGCTGAAATCCATTCGATGAGCATGGAATTTTTCACATGGCCATGGATGAATCTGTTTTTCAAGGAACAGACCGATAAATATAAGTTTGTCCATTTGAGCGATGCTTTGCTGTTCTTGCCGTATGGAGTCGCAGTCGATGAATTCCAGCATATCGTCTATGAAAACCCGCAGATGACTTCTGCAGAACGAAAAGCGGCTTGGAAGGAGATAGAAAAGGTATATTTGCCAAACCGGGATTATGATGGCCATCCGTATTTGGAATCGGGTGCCGTCTGGCAAAGACAATCCCATATTTACTCCAGCCCGTTCTATTACATCGATTATACGCTCGCTCAAATTTGTGCACTGCAATTTTGGAAACGGTCCATGGAAAATCGGGACGGGGCTTGGCTGGATTATGTCCATCTTTGCAGACTGGGAGGATCCAAGCCCTTCACAGCCCTTGTGGCAGAAGCCAATCTCCTGTCCCCGTTCGAGGATGGCTGCGTCAAGTCAGTGATCGGCACAATTGAGGAATGGCTCGATTCGGTTGACGATCAAGCACTTATTTGAATAGATTTGCCAAGAGGCTGTCCTGAAACCCGGAAAATCGTCCAGGAAGGCTCCCTTTCCGCGGGCGTCGCCTCAGCTTGCTCGTTTGCTTCGCGTCCTCCGGGGTCTTCGGCTGACGCTGCTCCCACAGGAGGCTCGCCGCTCTTGGACGATTTTCCTAGCATAACCTAAAAGAGGGACTGTCCAATTAAGCCAGTTCTCACTGACTTATTGGACAGTCCCTTATCCATTGTTGTCAGCAAGAAAAAGCCTTTCAAACTGACTTGCATAGTCAGCTTGAAAGGCGAATTGGAAAGTAGATACTCATCCAACATGATAAAGGTTATATTGGTTTTTCCCGTTTTCTTTAGAACGGTATAAGGCACGATCCGCTTTTTCGTATAAGGTTTCCAAATCGTCTCCACTCGAAGCGAAGGCGATGCCGACACTGATGGAAGGAGAGAGCCCTATTTTTTTACGAAGGCTCGAAAATTCCTCATTTACTTTCCCAATCAATTCGGCAGCGAGTTGTTCCGCTTTGGCTTCATCCATTTTAGATAACAGGACGATGAATTCATCTCCTCCAACACGGGCTGCGATGTTCCCTTGCCCCGCCACTTCTTCGATTGTCGTAGCGGCAACTTTTAAAATACGGTCCCCTTCCCGATGGCCTAGCTTATCATTGACAGCTTTGAAGTTGTCGAGGTCAATCATCATGAGCGCTTTGCCTTCACTGTTTTTCCCGAACCTTTTTTTGAACTCCTCTTCAAAAGCCGCCCGGTTCTTCAATCCTGTCAAACTATCATGGAAGGCGAGATGAACCGGCCTTGCCACAAGCCGGGCGATGATGAACGATAAAACGATAGCAGCCGCTAAGATGATAGCCACTTGCACGATGAACTCATTTCGGTAAGCGCTGAGCATCCCCGACAATTCCACATCGGTATATACGATCTCTACGACACGATTTGTCGAGAAGCCTCTCCGCTCATCCGCAGTATACGGTATGTACCGATAGGTCACCCGGCTTCCATTGTCAATCCGAACATCCTCTCTGGCCTTACGGCTTTGTAAAGCTTCCTTGAATAATGGCAATAGGGATTCGTCGATGTTCCGGTACTCTTCATCCCCCTCTGTCCCCATAAGGACACCGCTTGGACTGTAGACGCGGATCGACTTGATGACATCGGCATATGTATACTCGAGCAAATCAATTGTTTCCAAAAAATTGAAGTGTTTAAAAATCTCTTCATCTTCCAAAGCCACACCAAGCTCGATCAAATAGCGATGATCCGGAGTCGGGACATAACTGAACTTCTTGATCTCTCCTGTTTTTGTTTGGATATCCATGCCATCATGGACGAATTCATCCCCATTCCGCCGCTCGTCCAATAAATTGGAGAAGCGCGGGCAGCATTCACTGAAATTCAACCCCAAGTCCTGCGTCAAACTCGAATGGATGACCTTGTTCTTGTCATCCAAAATATAAACGTCCATTTCAAATTGATTTCGCAATGCTCCAAAATCCCATTTGGTGAAATCAGGTTCCCTTTCGTATGCAGCCAGTAATTCCTTAGAATGCGTTTCCATTATTTCAGCAGTTTGATAATCGAGGACATTATATACTTTATCAATCGTAGCTAGCGAATCAATAATCTTATCCTCTGCCATCGCAATTTTCGTATCTTGACCAATCCTGACCCGATCTTCGAGCTTTTTGTAATCAAATAACGCGATGAACAATGAAAGTAACAAGGAAAAAATGATTAATACAATCGTTAGCCGTATTCTGAACTCTCTTCCCATTTACCCCTTCTCCTCACCCATGTCAATAAGACTGGTACTACAGTCTAATTATACCATAAGATGATTAGAAAGCTCTAATAGTTCTATAGGGATTTCATATCACATCAAACCTTTTGCGCACCCTTGCTCATCCACATCCATTTGAAGTGCCGCCGGTTGCTTCGGTAAACCGGGCATAGTCATAATGGCCCCGGTTAGACAGACGAGAAAGCCTGCGCCCAATTTCGGTTTGATTTCCCGGACTGTGATGAAAAATCCACGAGGGCTGCCGAGTTGCTTTGGATTATCAGAAAAGGAATATTGCGTTTTCGCCATGCAAACCGGCAATATATCCCATCCATTCCGTTCGATCTCCTTCAGATCCTTCAAAGCCTGATCAGTTAGCATAACACCTTCCCCGCCATACACTTTTCGGACAATGGCGTTGATTTTCTCCACGACAGGTTGTTCCACGTCATAGATTGGCGCAAACTGATTCGGTTTTTCCAATGATTTCAGGACTTCTTCCGCAAGCGCCAACCCGCCGGCTCCCCCATGTTCCCAAACGTCCGTCAATGCGGCTTGTATATCATTTGCCCGACACCAATCCAAGACAACAGAAAGCTCGGCCGCCGTATCGGTTATGAAACGGTTTACCGCTACGACCGGTTCGATGCCAAATGCCCGTATCGTCTCAATATGCTTCTCCAGATTAGCGATGCCCGACTCTACTGCGTCGCGATTCTCCGTTTTCAAATCTGATTTCATCATGCCGCCATGCATTTTCAGCGCGCGGACTGTGGTCACGATAACGACTGCATCGGGTTGGAATTGGCCGATCCGCGCTTTGATATCCATGAACTTCTCCGCACCCAAATCCGAGCCGAAACCCGCTTCTGTAATGACAATATCAGCCAATGTCCGGGCTGTATTCGTCGCAATCAATGAATTGCAGCCATGTGCAATATTTGCAAAAGGTCCACCGTGGATCAATGCCGGTGTCCCTTCAATCGTTTGGACAAGATTCGGTTTGAACGCCTCTTTTAGCAAAAGAGTCAGAGCTCCTTGGACACCTAGGTCCCGTACCGTCACAGGTTGTTTATCGAACGTATAGCCGATGACGATTTCGGCGAGTTTTTCCTTCAAATCGGCTAGACTTGTCGACAAGCATAGGATTGCCATAATTTCTGAAGCGACCGTTATGTCAAAGCCGTCCTCCCGCGGTACACCGTTCGACGGACCGCCTAGTCCGATTGTAATATGGCGGAGCGCCCGATCGTTCAAGTCAAGCACCCGCTTCCACACGATGCGGCGCGGGTCGATTTGCAGTTCATTTCCTTGATGGAGATGATTATCGATCATGGCGGCGAGCGCATTATTGGCGGAGGTGATAGCGTGAAGGTCCCCGTTGAAGTGCAGATTGATCTCTTCCATCGGGAGCACTTGGGCATAGCCTCCGCCCGCCGCTCCCCCTTTGACGCCCATGACAGGTCCCAAAGAGGGTTCTCGCAGGGCAATCATGCTTTTCTCACCCAATCGTTGAAGCGCATCGGCCAACCCGACAGTGACTGTCGATTTCCCTTCACCAGCCGGCGTCGGGCTGGTAGCCGTAACAAGTACCACTTTTCCCGTCGCCTGGTGTTCGCCCAACTCGGAAACGTCGATTTTCGCTTTATATCTGCCATACGGCTCAATCGCCCCTAGTGGAATCCCGGCTTTTTCAGCAATTTCTCCGATTGGCCTCATCACTGCTTGTGAAGCGATTTCCAAATCTGTCAATGGCACTGTTTTTTTCAACATGACTGCTCCTACCTTTCTTTTCCGATCCATGTATAAATTTCAGCCGGGTCGCCCACCGTCAATTTTTATTTCTGGCATACACTTTCCTAGATATGGCTCGAGGCAAACGTTCCACTTTTTTGGCGCAAAGGCCGTTCTTCGTAAGACCTTCGCCTCTGATTAACGCCCGATCCGGAATGCCACTTTGCCAAACTGCTTGCTTTCTTCCACATATTCGAACGCTTCAAGTGCTTGCTCCAAATCAAATACTTGATCAATAACCGGATGCATTTGATATCGCTCCACATGCGCCAGCATCTCACGTAATTCTTCCCGGCTTCCCATCGTGGAGCCGAATAATTGATATTGCCCATAAAAGAATGAGCGCAAATCAAAATCAACAGTATCCTCCGTAGTGGCACCGAACACCACGATACGTCCGCCTTTCTTCACTATATCCAAAGAACGATTGAAGGTGGCACGGCCAACGCTATCAATGATAAGGTCAATCGTCTCGCCTGCCAACTCCTGTTTCCAATCACTATTCGTATCGATGGCCAAATCCGCTCCGAGTTCAAGCGCCTTGTTCCGCTTCTCCTCACTGCGTGAAGTGACAATCACCCGGGCCCCAATATTCTTTGCGAATGAAATGAGGAATGTCGCAACCCCGCTGCCTGCTCCGGGAATGAACACCGTATCTCCCTCTTGCAATTGGCCTTTCGTAACTAACGCCCGGTATCCCGTCAATCCGGCCAACGCAAGGACCGCCGCCTCTTCCCATGACAAATGGGCCGGCTTCTTTTCCACTTGCTCAGCGGAAAGGACAATTTTTTCCGCGAACGTCCCATTGTCGGGCATGCCCAATATATCGAATTGCTCGGGAGGTGCATCACTATTGTCATACCAACGGAGGGAGGGATTCAGTATCACTTCATCTCCGACTTGGACATTCGAAACTCCTTCCCCGATGGACTCCACAACACCGGCGCCATCTGAACCCAACGTCAAGGCTTCTTTGGCGTCCCCTCGCCGTCCTGGTATGTATAGATCCCTGCGATTCACTCCAGCCGCTCGCAATGCGACGACCACTTCGCCCGGTCCCGCACTCGGTTCCGGCATTTCTCCGACTAGCAACTTGCCATTTTGATGGATAACCGCTTTCATTCGAACCCCACCTTTTCCGAAATATTTCTTCTCTTCCATCATACAAGATATTTAGAAGACTGTCCTGCTGTTAATCTGAAGTTTGGAATCGGCAGCACCGATCCAACGGCATTCAAAAAACGCTTTGAGTGCATACTGACTCAAAGCGTTCATATGGTTCGTAAGGTGACGACAACGATTTCGGGTTGGTTGAACAAACGTATGGGGACAATGCTGTTTCCGAGCCCCCGGCTGATCACCATGCGGCTCCCGTCCTGTTCATGGATTCCTGATGTGTAGTGCGGAAACCACCCTTGCCCCGGCGATATCAAGCCGCCGAGTCCCGGGATACGGACCTGTCCCCCGTGGGCATGCCCACTGAAGGTCAGATCAATCCCCGCCTCCACATACTTATCGAATTGTTCGGGACGATGGGATAATAACATCGTAAACATCGAATCCGGGACATCCCGGAATGTCTTCGCAGTAAATTCTTCCACTGTTTTCGCGTCATCGCTCCCCTTTGACAGCGGATCCTCGATTCCTCCGATCGCTATCAAATCACCCGCATCCCCTTTTAGATAAAGAGACTCGTTCGACAGGACTCGCACATCCAATTTCTCCAACTCTTCTTTTATGCGCTCCACATCGTTTGTCGCAATTTCGTGATTCCCTGTGACAAAATAAAAAGGCGCCACAAACTGGAGCTCCTCAATAAGCCGCAAACTTCGATCCAAATCATAACGATTGCTGTCGATAAAATCGCCAGTGATGAAAATGGCGTTCGGTGTCAGCATTTTCACCCGCTTGACCAAATCGTGATGATTTTCCCCGAACTCCGCATCATGCAAATCTGATAATTGGACGACACGAAAATGATCGAAACTTGCGGGCAGTCGATCAGAGGCTATCTCATAATGCGTGACGCCGACCGTCTTGTTATCCTTATAGATGATTGCTGCAAAAAAGAGGGTCAAGAGAACGAGAAGCAGCAACCGCCGATGAGAGAGAACCCGCTTCTTTCCCTTTCCCTCTTTTTTTCTATCTTTCATAGCAACCGCTTTTTCAATTTGGCCAGTTCCAGCAATTCCAGCATTTCTTTCTTCGGAAGTTCGGTTGCGATGGCCAGCAGTTCCCTTTCTGCAAACCGCCTTCCTTTTCCGCTTCGGTACCGCTCTTTATTGACCGCGTCGAGCTCGGCATACAATTCAGCGGAGCGATCCATCGGGGCATCATCCGCTTTATCCTCTACAATTGTTTCACGCAGTTTATCATAGAGCATTTCGACGTTCGTATTTCCTGTATTTTTGAATGCTTTAGCCGTTTTGTTGTTTCCAAGGATCAATTCGTCCGTCGAAACATTGAACCTCTCGGAAATCTTAGCTATCCAAGCGGCCGAAGGTGCATTTTTCCCTTTTTCCCAATCTTTGATCCGGCTCGCGGAAGTGCCGATTGCCGAACCGAACGCCATCATAGATAGACCGCGCTGTTCCCGCAACGCCTTTAATCGTAAACCGAAATCCTCTTTATTCCATTCCTTCACAATGTCGCCTCCTAATTATCGCCTCATCTACCTCCATTATTTTTTATCTTCGTGTTTCTGTCAATCAATTTTTTAATTTTTCTATTAAATTTTTTTAATAGCCGTTCCGTTGCCGGTTAAAATTCTCTTCATTCTTCTCTATGTATGCCGATAAGATATCTTCGTGGGAAAAACCTAGTTCTCGGGCTATCGCTCCATAATGGATCCACACTTGCTCATAACTGTCCATTGTCAACTCTTGTAGAAATTTATCAATAGATGCGGTCGTTTTTAGGAAGAGTTGTGTCAGGCTTCCTTCCACCTTTCCACTCGGCCAATTCCGGAGCGTATCAAAACCTTTTTCAATTCCAAGCGAAAGCAGGAAATGGATGGAGTCCACGTACTCTTCCAGGATCACTGCCCGTTCTGAGGGGCCTTTCGTACTCCAGAATTTAAAACAACGGGTTTCATTCGCCAATTCTGCAAGCTCGACGAGGAGGGCCAACCCTTTTTCCTCAAACACATCCTCGATAGGCTTCCGATTGTTTTGAATAAATGAATCCAACTCGCGTTGCATCGTGAAAAGTTTTGGCAATTGCATAAAAAAACCTCCAAAAAAGTGTATTATCTTGAAACCAAACTGCTTGGACATCCGTATAAGAGAGTACTACGTATGTAAAAAGGGGGAATGGATATGGCTCTATTAATTCGAATTGCCATCATCGCCTTTATCGTTTACTTGTTTTACCGGGGTATCCGGTATTTGACGGATCCGAAACGGAAACTCGATGACGCTTATGAAGCGGAGCAATACTATTTTTATGACGATGTGAAAAATGTCCGAAAAAACTTCTTTATCACCTATAAAGGTGCGCTGTTCGAAGGCGAAAAATACTTAGGGACTAAAGACGATTCCATCGATGTCGTATCCATCTTCATCTGGGTGAAGGACGAGGCGAAACTGCAAGGATTCACTAAGGACGACTTTCACTTTTTGGCCTCCGAAGTGGAATCCAATTATCCAAAAGCGGATATCAGCTGGAAGAATCCGATTGAACAATTGATGAATTCGTAAGAAAAGCCCGTAACGCGACGGGCTTTTTTCATGTTGTGACCGGCCCTCCCGGCAAGGTAAAACCGAGCAAATAAAGGATGACAACTACGTAAACGATAGCCAACAGGAGAAAGCCGATCCGGAAGGCGGTATGCCTCGTCTTATGCCGGAACAATTGCATCCCGAAATAGGCTCCGATTCCGCCGCCTGCAATGGCCAAGAGCCATAAATTCCGCTCCGGCACCCGCTGGCCACGCTGTTTGGCCTGCCGTTTGTCCACCCCCATCGCAGTGAATGCCCATACGGACGTGAAAATGATCCAAATTAGCAAAATGAGCCGCAAACCGATCCCCCGCTTTCCATCTCTTCTATTTTACACAGTCTTCCGATTGAATGTGGCCATTCAGGAAAAAATCGCAGGGAACTGGACCTGAATGCAAAAAACCGCCACCGCTTCGGAGTATTCCGAAGCGGATGACGGCCGATTCAATCCATCTTATTTAGCGATTGATTTTTTAGCAGTGTCCGCAAGTTGTGCGAATGCATTCGCATCTGTTACCGCAAGATCAGCAAGCATTTTACGGTTAACTTCGATGCCAGCCACTTTCAAGCCGTGCATCAATGTGCTGTAAGAAAGGCCGTTGATGCGCGCAGCTGCGTTGATACGTGTGATCCATAGTTTACGGAAGTCGCGTTTCCGTTGACGGCGGTCACGGTATGCGTAGTTCAACGATTTCATGACCTGTTGGTTGGCAACTTTGTAAAGTCTATGTTTCGATCCGTAGTACCCTTTTGCTAGTTTCAATACTCGATTACGACGCTTGCGCGTTACTGTTCCACCTTTTACGCGTGGCATAGTTCATTACCTCCTGGTATTCTGTTCGAATGAATTCAATTGATGGTGTCTTATTTCATGTATGTGATCATTTCACGAATACGTTTGTAGTCGCCTGAAGAAACAAGGGAAGCTTTACGCAGGTGGCGTTTTGCTTTCGTTGATTTGTTTGCGAAAAGGTGACTTGTGTAAGCACGGCCGCGTTTCACTTTACCAGTTGCAGTTTTTTTGAAACGTTTTGCGGAGCCGCGGTGAGTTTTCATTTTTGGCATGTTCGGTTCCTCCTAAATCTTTCGTTGTTACTGTTTTTCGGCTGTCGGGGCAAGTATCAGGAACATGCTCCGGCCTTCCATCTTCGGTTTCACTTCGACCGTTGACACGTCTTTGCACGCTTCAGCCAGGCGGTCGAGGACACGTTGTCCGATTTCTTTGTGCGTGATAGCACGCCCACGGAAGCGGATCGACGCTTTCACCTTGTCCCCTTTTTCTAGGAACTTGATGGCATTGCGAAGTTTCGTCTGAAAATCATGCTCGTCGATTGTCGGGCTGAGCCGGACTTCTTTGAGTTGGATGATTTTCTGATTTTTACGGACTTCACGGTCTTTCTTCTGCTGTTCAAATTTGAATTTCCCATAGTCCATGATACGAGCTACTGGGGGTTTCGCTTGCGGAGCGACAAGGACGAGATCCAAATTCGCACGAGCGGCGATGTCCAACGCTTCGTTACGGGATTTGATTCCAAGCTGGTCGCCGTTATGATCGATCAAACGCAGCTCGCGGGCACGGATGCCTTCATTTACGTACATGTCTTTGCTAATAGTAATCCACCTCCGAATATTGTCTCGAGAATACATGGTTTGGGTATACCGTCCATTCGGGCGGAGCCCCACAGGTCCATCCAATATGAAGAGCGGCGGGCGTCTTGCTTGCCTGACGCTAGACATAAAAAAAAGTAGACAAAAACTTTTGTCTACCCGCGTATGTGTACGTGCATCTAGATGCACGGCACGATCACTATGTGCTGACCTGTCAACAACTATTGTGCGTCGATCAGGTGAGAAGCGGGTAGCCTCTACTTATACCACAAACTGTATTCAGTTATTACTAACCTTAATAACTTTATCATGTTGTAGAGGGGATGTCAAATGTTTTGTTGAGTTTAGAAAACAGCGCTTGGCAATAGTATTAGCGAGTGCCAGAATTAGCAGTGCTTGTGGGAGTTATGAGTGCTTGGACGTTGTTTTCAGCAGTTGCCCGAAGTTATCAGCGCTCGGAAAATGTTATCAGTAATCGCACGGAGTTATCAGCACTTGCGCAATGTTATCAGCATTCGCACAGAGTTATCAGCACTTGGACAATATTATCAGCAGTTACGTAAAGTTATCGGTACATGAGGAAAGTTATCAGGATTCCCACCCTATTTAAACAAAAGGACTGCCAACGTCCCCGTTAGCAGCCTCCTTGTGAGAGCATCAATCAAACATTCTTAACTTCTGCTTTCAAGCTCGCCAGGAAATCTTCAAACGGCATTCTTTCCGATTTCTGCTCGCCGTATTTCCGGACGTTGACTTCTCCGGATTCCACTTCCTTGTCGCCAAGGACGAGCATGTACGGTACTTTTTGCACTTGAGCTTCCCGGATTTTATAGCCGATTTTTTCATCGCGGCTGTCGAGGTCTACCCGGAAACCAGCTGCCACAAGTTTTTCCTGCACTTCATTTGCATAGTCGAAATGCGCTTCAGGTGATACCGGGATGACTTCCACTTGGACCGGTGCGAGCCATGTCGGGAAGGCGCCTTTGTATTCCTCGATCAGGAATGCCACGAAACGCTCCATTGTCGAGACGACGCCGCGGTGGATGACGACAGGACGATGGTGTTTTCCGTCTTCCCCGACGTATGTCAGATCGAAACGTTCCGGCTGCAGGAAGTCGAGTTGTGCAGTCGACAGCGTTTCTTCCATACCGATTGCCGTTTTCACTTGGACGTCGAGCTTCGGGCCGTAGAACGCCGCTTCGCCAATCGCTTCCACGTATTCCACACCCATTTCGTCCATTGTTTCTTTCAGTAGGCGCTGTGCGTGTTCCCACATTTCATCGTCATCGTAATACTTTTCTGTATCCTCTGGATCGCGATAGGACAGACGGAATGAGTAGTCCGTAATATCGAAATCTTTATAGACATCAATGATCAACTCCACTACACGGCGGAATTCGTCTTTAATTTGATCCGGTCGGACGAAGATATGCGCGTCGTTCAGCGTCATCCCCCGAACCCGCTGCAGTCCGGATAGTGCTCCCGACATTTCGTAACGGTGCATCATTCCCAATTCCGCAATACGAACAGGCAGGTTCCGGTATGAATGAATGCCGTTTTTGTAAATCATCATATGATGCGGGCAGTTCATTGGACGCAAGACAAGATCTTCATTATCCATACTCATGACCGGGAACATGCCTTCTTGATAGTGACCCCAGTGACCGGATGTTTCGTATAATGCTTTGCTTCCGAGCACCGGTGTGTAGACGTGCTGGTAGCCGAGCTTCTCTTCTTTGTCCACGATATAGCGCTCGATGACACGGCGAATCGTCGCGCCTTTCGGCAGCCAAAGCGGCAGCCCTTGTCCGACTTTTTGCGAGTTCATGAAGAGGTCAAGCTCTTTCCCGATTTTCCGGTGATCGCGCTCTTTCGCTTCTTCGAGCAAACGCAAATGCTCTTGCAGTTCGTCCTTTTTGAAGAAAGCTGTTCCATAGATCCGTTGCAGCATTTTGTTCTTGGAATCCCCACGCCAGTAGGCACCCGCGATGCTAAGCAATTTAAACTCTTTTAATTTCCCAGTAGATGGAACGTGAACGCCGCGGCAAAGGTCGAAAAATTCGCCTTGCTCATAGATGGACACTTGCTCGCCTTCCGGAATCGCTTCGAGCAATTCCAATTTATACGGATCGCCGATTTCTTTGAAACGCGCTTCCGCTTCCCCACGGGAGACATCCTGCCGGACAACCTCGAGATTTTCGCCGATGATCCGCTTCATCTCTTTCTCCAATTCAGGCAAGTCCTCCGCAGTGATCGGCGTCGGGGAATCGATATCATAATAAAATCCATTCTCGATAACCGGTCCGATTCCAAGTTGCGCATCTGGGAATTTCCGCTTCACGGCTTGCGCCAACAAGTGCGCTGTACTGTGGCGAAGGATTTCCAATGCTTCCGGGGATTGCGGTGTGATAATTGCAATCTCCCCATCTTCTTGAATCGGTGTTTTCAAATCAATTAATTGTTCGCCGAGTTTACCGGCCAATGCACTTTTCCGTAACCCCGGACTGATGGACGCCGCAACGTCTTCAGTTGTAGTCCCTTGCGGAAACTCCTTAACCGCGCCGTCTGGAAATTTCAACTTAATGTCTGCCATTTTTTCGCACTCTCCTTTTTAAATGAAAAACAAAAAAAGCCCCATCCCTGGAAAGGGACGAAGCTGTCGCTCGTGGTTCCACCCTTCTTCCTTCCTTTCGGAAACATTCCGAAAAGATGAAGCTTTGCAACGGCTAACGGGCCGGTTCCGTCGATGGCTATCCAATGGAGTCGCCATCGCTGCTCAAAGGTGGTAAATCGACTTTCGTTCCTGCAGGGCTTCCAGCCAATGGCCCCGTTCTCTGGTGGTCGAATTCAATCGATTGTTGTCCTTTTCAACGCTTTTTTAGTATGAATCAAAAAAGAGTATACGCCTTTGTCGAAATAATTGCAACCCCTATGCGAACATCTCATCTAGTTCCGCCTATTTTTACCGTCCAGTTTCACAGGTTGGCTGATCATGCGAATGCGTTCCATGACCCTTGCCGCTTTCACCACTTCCTTTTCCCCTCGCTGGGAATAGGTCAAATGGTGTTCCAGCTCCTGATAACTGAAATTGGAAGTGAAAAATGTCGGCAGCTGTTCCGCCATCCTGAACTGGAGGATGGTGCCTAGCACTTCATCACGCGTCCAGGCGGACATCGTTTCTGCCCCGATGTCATCAAGCATAAGGACTTGGGCCT
Organism: Sporosarcina sp. FSL W7-1349; assembly: GCF_038003045.1. NCBI lineage: Bacteria > Bacillati > Bacillota > Bacilli > Caryophanales > Caryophanaceae > Sporosarcina > Sporosarcina sp. FSL W7-1349. Next base: position 262,977 of record NZ_JBBOOK010000001.1, on the reverse strand, counting down.
GTTTGACGAAGTCGATCTTTTCATTGAATGACTGGTCTTGGATCGATTGTTTCACTTCTCTTAAAAACTCCGGTACGTAGACGGCGACTGTCCGGATCGATCGGGTCGCCAATTCGTTGGCTAATGCGCCAAGGATATACGATTTCCCGATGCCGAATGGACCGTATATATAAAGCCCACGCTCCGGCAATTTCCCGGTCTCGTCCAAGGCGTTCAGGAAATCTTTGGCCGCCCGGACCGCTGTCACCCGGCTATCATCGTAAAAAATATCGATATTCTGCAATTTGGCTTCCATGACGTCTTTCGGCATATAATAGCTTCGCACCATTTTGGATACATTCCGAACCGCATCGTCCTTCACTTTGCTAGGACACTTCTTATAATCAACATCAATGAGTCCGCGAGACAGTGTCAGCAATGGCTCATAGCCTTTCATGATGTTTATACAATTATCGAGGTCGGGGCATTTGTCACATCCATGTGAAGCGCCCGCATATTCATATAATTTTCCGAGCCCTCTGTCAACGATTCCCTTGTCGACTGCATCCGCATGTTCCGACAGGAAATCTTGCACGCCCTGATTTTCCATCACTTCATTGCGTAGCTCTTCGTAGCGTTTCGCAAATTTCGGCGCATTGACGACCCGTTTCATCGTCTCTCCTATCCGTTCCATTTCAATTCACCCCTTTTTCGGTTACCCCTAATTCTTCAAGCAATCTGCGCCGTTCCGCATCCAGATCCGGATTCGTCGGGGCTGGTTTCTCTTGCTGTCCCTCTTCTTTTTTATAAAACCATTCCGGCACTTTCTCTTCCCGAGACGGTTTCTTCTTTGTTTTGGTAGAGGTTTTCTTTCCGTCATTCAGCCATTTCATGTATTGGTCATGCTCTTTGCGCGATAGTTCCATCGCTTCTTTCGCAGTCTTCACCTTTTTCCCTTGCCAATGGGCAGCAATCTGCTCCGCAAAGTTATTCGTTATCTTCATATCATTTCGCAGGAGGATATACTGCATCAGGACATTGACGACCCCGACAGGCAAGCCATGCGTATTGATGAGCCGTTCCGCCAATTGGACATTCACCGCCAATGGCTCTTTTCCGACGATATGCCGGAGCATGTCCACCGGAGCTGTGTTCTCCAGATAATAAATCAAATCATCTTCCCTGGAAGCCGAATCATTTTGAGGCTTCGGTTCCGGGGATGCAAATGTTTTCTGAAGTGCAGGAGCCGCTTTTGAGACATTCATCTTATAAAAATCGGCAGCTGCTCGACGAAGCCGGTCTTCCGGCAATTGCAGCTTATCATCCAAAGCCATCATGACCACTTTCTGCATATCGATCGGGGTGAGCGAATACAGGAACGCCAATTTGGAGATCAGGTCACGCGACACGAGAGACAGCGCCGATTGCGGCACCATCTGTTCGGACAGACCTGCACGGAGCAGATCGAAATCGAAGTCATATTGCCCGAACGGCACGCCCGTCGGCTCCACTCTTCCTTTGAACTGGCTCCCTTCGCTTGCGCTGACGGACTGTCCGAATTGAGATGGTGTATAGACATCCAAAAATGTCCGGGACACTTCTTCAAACCCTTCGCCACTTTGAAGGTCTTCCAGGAACCGATTGCGTAAGTTGCGATAAGCCTGTTCGCCGATTTTGCTGAACAGGAACGTCGATAATAAAGGATCCGAAAAAAAAGAACGGGCATCGAGTGGAGGGAGCAGTTCATAGAGAAAAGTCCTTCCCTCGTCCCCATCTTTCCGGAATGTCCGCAACAATCCGATTGCTTCCAATGAAATTCTCGCTTCGAAAATGGATCCTAACGGCTTCGTCAAAAAATTCATTAGGCGATAATGGGTATACCCTTGCCCATCATCACGTTCTGCGTCGGCCCAAAACAATAGAAACAGGCTCATCGCATCCGAGCCGATCAAAGGCTGGTAAAACAAGGTGAGGAGTTGCCGGTCGTAATCTGAAAAAGGATGCGAACATTTAATGGTGTACGTATCAATCGGTTGCAATTCTTTGTATAGCATCATGGCCAGGGGACCCCCTTCTCCTCCTCTATGTTATTGCTCTTCTGATCGTGTTTGCAGATTTTTCAATTCCTCGATGAACACCGAGATGTCCTTATATTGCCGATATACGGAGGCGAAGCGGACATAGGCCACTTCGTCCACATCCGCCAGGCGCTCCATGACCATCTCTCCGACATCTTCCGAAGGAATTTCGGAAATGCCGGTACTTCTGAGCTCTTTTTCAATGGAGAATACGATTTTCTCTAATTCCTCCAATGGCACAGACCTTTTTTCACAAGCCCGGATCAATCCTCGGAGCACTTTCTTTCCGCTGAACTCTTCACGGGAGCCATCTTTTTTCACTATAACGAGTGGCGTCTCTTCCACTTTTTCAAATGTAGTAAACCGGAAAGCACAGCTTTCACATTCCCTGCGGCGACGAATCGAACGATTCTCTTCCGCAGGCCTGGAATCGACGACCCGGGTGCCGTTGTATTGGCAGGCTGGACATTTCATAGTAGTTTTCCTCCGCTTTGTAATGGGCTTTGTGTCCATTATAACAGAATTCGACAATGAATCATCCCTCGGCATGGATGAATCTCCTCATGCCCTGACCAACGGAAAATAAAAAACGCCCCTTGTCGTCGGATCGCGCCAACTCAAGGGACGTTTTGTGCAGGAAGATTACGCTTCTGCTTTCACTTTTAGTTCGTTCGCCACTTTTTTCGCTAAATCGACAACGCGAGCGGAGTAGCCCCATTCATTATCATACCAAGCAAGAACTTTCACTTTCCGATCTCCCATGACAATCGTGGAAAGACCATCGATAGTGGCAGATTCCGTCGTTGTGTTGAAGTCGATCGACACAAGCGGTTCTGTTGTGAAACGAAGAATGCCTGCCAATGGGCCAGCTTCCGCTTTCTTGAATGCATCGTTGACCATGTCAACTGTGACATCCTGTTCCAGATCGACCACCAAGTCAACAAGGGAGACGTTCGGTGTTGGAACACGCAACGCCATACCATGGATCTTGCCTTCCAATTCAGGAAGGACAAGGGACAATGCTTTCGCAGCACCTGTCGAAGTCGGAATGATCGACTGAGCACAAGCACGGGCCCGGCGAAGATCCTTATGCGGGTTATCCAAGTTCTTCTGGTCATTCGTGTACGCATGGACAGTTGTCATCAAGCCGTTCACAATGCCAAATGTGTCGTTCAATACTTTGACGACCGGTGCAAGGCAGTTTGTTGTGCAGCTGGCATTGGAAATGACGTCATGCTTTTCAATATCTAGTTTGTCATCGTTGACACCCATGACAATCGTAACGTCTTCATTTTTACCAGGGGCTGATAGAATCACTTTTTTCGCGCCTGCTTCCAAGTGCATCGCCGCTTTATCGCGTGCATTGAAGACACCTGTCGCTTCTATTACGATGTCAATTCCGAGTTCTTTCCAAGGCAATTTCAATGGATCGCGCTCGCTCAATAGCGTCACATGTTTACCATTTACTACGATATCGCCGTCTTCCACGCGAACATCTCCATCGAAAATGCCGTGCGTAGTATCATATTTGATGAGATGTGCAAGTGTTTCCGGTGGATATGAAGCATTTACCACGATTTTTGAAAAACTCTCTTCCATGATCATTTGACGGAATACCATCCGCCCGATCCGTCCGAAGCCATTAATCGCAATAGAAGTAGTCATGTATAAAAATCCTCCTGCATGTATGTTATACTTATCATTTTTATCCACTGATTAGTATAACACATATTTCTCTGAATCAAAGGAATAGAATCTATTCCACGGATGTTCTAATATTCAGAATCGCTCACAGGATAGCATTCCAATTATTAAGCACTTCATCGAGCTGCTTTTCCGTCTCTTCCAAAGATTTGTTATTATGGACAACAGCGTCCGCCCCTTGCTCTTTTTGTGCAATCGGCAATTGGGATTGGATGCGGGCCTCCGCCTCTTTTTCCGATAATGAATTCCTCTCCATCAACCGTGCTTTCTGGATTTCAGGTGTCACTGAGACGACTAGGATTTTATCGACATGGGACTGGAGTTTGCTTTCGAAAAGCAGCGGGATATCAAGAATGACAGTATTCGCCCCTTTTTCAAGCCACTCGTCTTTTTGCCGATGCATCTCTTTCCGGATGGCGGGGTGGATGATGCCATTCAACTTTTTTCTCGCTTCTTCATTCCCGAATACTAGCTCTCCCATCTTCTCCCGGTTCAGTGACCCGTCGAAATGAATCACGGAACGGCCGAATTGTGATTCGATTTCCTGCATCACTTCACTTCCAGGTTCGACAACGAGACGGGCGATTTCATCCGCATCCACGACAGGATACCCTTTCTTCATCAACATGGCCGCAACCGTGCTTTTCCCGCTCGCTATACTTCCAGTCAACCCGATAATCATACCAAGCCCTCCTCCACCTATCATTTCTGGCAAGCTGGGCAATAGACCGATGTCCGCCCAGCGATCTTCATACTTTTCGTCGTCTCGCCACAAGCCGGGCAGGTTTTCCGACCGTACATCTTCAAACGATCTTGCATAGAGCCCGCTTGTCCGTTAATATTTCGATAATCGGAAATCGAACTGCCGCCTGCATCGATACTTTCCTGAAGAATGCGGACAACTTCCTGAAAAAGCTCCTGTTTGCGCTTCTGGCTAATCCGTTCCGTTTTCCGCCCAGGATGGATGTTCATACGGAAAAGCGCTTCGGTCGCATAAATATTCCCGCAACCTGAAATAACTTGTCCATCCATAATCACTTCTTTGATCGGTTTCCGTGCGTATTTCGGCAAGTCGGCCATTTCAAGGAAATGCTTCTCGGCAGACGAGTCGAACGGCTCCGGAGCCATCCTCAAAAGCGGAGGATGATCCGCTTCACAACCGAGCAAGCGGAGTTCTCCGAATCGACGGATATCCGAATAGACGAGCAGATCATCGTCCGCCATCCGGAAGACGGCATGGACATGGTTACGGAATTTGGACTCCTGAATTTCATCTAAATCGCGTACCGCAAACCAGGCGCCCGACATGCCGAGATGGCTTACGAGCAGACAGGAGTTGCCGTCTTTTTCTAGTTGAAAATAGATATACTTGCTCCTTCTTATGACATCAGTGATTGTCATATCCACCAGCTTTTCTACGAAATCTTCGGTTGGAATCCCTTTAATAATCGCTTCTTTGCCAAGCTGTTTGGATTGGATGACGGTATCCGATACGATTACTTCTTGGATTGTCCTTCCAATCGCGGCTGGGGCCAGTCCGCGGACGACCCCTTCGACTTCCGGCAATTCAGGCATCGTTTCCCCTCCGTCACTTTGTCTCGTACCAGGATAAACCGAACGCCCAATCTACCTTCAGAGGTACATCTAGTTCTATTGCCGATTCCATCACTTCTGGTACGATCACTTTCAATTTCTCGATTTCTTCTTCGGGTGCTTCGAAAATGAGCTCATCATGCACTTGCAGGAGCATGCGGGTTTTCAAGCCTTCCGCCTCCAAACGAGCATCCATGTCGATCATCGCTTTTTTGATAATATCCGCCGCACTTCCTTGAATCGGCGTATTCATCGCTGTCCGTTCAGCGAAGCTCCTTAAATTGAAATTGGAGCTTGTGATTTCCGGCAAATAGCGGCGGCGATTCATCAATGTCGTGACATAGCCTTGTTGCTTCGCTTCTTTCACACTAGTATCCATGTATCGTTTCACTCCAGGGAAACTCGCCAAATACGTATCGATGAAATTCCCCGCCTCTTTTCTCGTGATATTCAAGCTTTGCGACAGTCCATAATCGCTTATGCCATACACGATCCCAAAATTGACCGCTTTCGCTGCCCGGCGCATATCGGAATTCACTTCATCTGCCGCAACTCCGAAAACGTCCATCGCCGTTTTCGTATGGATATCGGCATCCGAACGGAAAGCTTCGATCAGCTTTTCATCCTGTGACATATGGGCGAGCACCCGAAGCTCGATCTGGGAATAATCCGCGGCGAACATATACCAGCCCGGTTCGGAAGGCACGAAAGCGGCCCGAATTTTCCTCCCCTCTTCCAACCGGATCGGGATGTTCTGCAAATTCGGATTGATAGAGCTGAGACGGCCTGTTTGCGTGAGTGCCTGTTGAAAACGTGTATGGATTTTCCCATCCTCATGGATTTCTTTCGTCAAGCCTTCGATATAAGTTGAGTTCAATTTGCCCAGTTGGCGATAATCGAGGATATGTCCGATGATTTCATGACGGCTTTCCAGCTTCTCCAAAACATCCGCCGCCGTAGAATAACCTGTTTTCGTCTTCTTGATAGGCGGCAGCCCCATTTTTTCAAATAAAATGACACCCAATTGTTTTGGTGAATTAATATTGAATGTTTCACCCGCAATTTCATAGATCAGCTTTTCCAAATCAGCCAGCTTCGCGGATAGTTCTTTCCCGATCGACAGCAATATTTCCCGATCCACCTTGACACCTGTCGATTCCATTTTTCCGAGAATCTGGGCGAGCGGAAGTTCTAATTCATGGTACAGATCGAACTGATCATTATCCTTCAACTTTTGTTCGACAATCGGGTGGAGATCCCAGACTACCTTCGCTTTCCTTCCCGCATGTTCGGCGATCGATTGCTCCGCAGGCTTTGTTTTCTTCGCTCCTTTTCCGTAAACTGCTTCATCCGGTTGGATGTCCGAATATTGGAACTCGCGGGCAATTGAAGCAACGTCTGTATACGACGTCGAAGGATTGACGATGTACGTAGCCAGAAGAAGGTCAAAATCGATCCCAGCTATCTCCATCCCATGATTCGCAAACGCCGCGAAAGTGGCTTTGGAATCTGCGGTATATTTTTTCTTCTCTGGATTTTCAAGCCACGTCTTCAAAGTGGCCGAATCCTTGGCCTTTTCGTACGGGACATACATGATCTTTTCCGCATCGGTCAAAGCCAAACCGAGGAGTTCCGCATTCAAATAGTTGTCTTCCATCATTTCAAGATGGATCGCCATTACATCAGCTAAATCGGCCTCTTCGATTTCCGTGACAACCGATACGTCGATCGCCGCCACAGGCTGATCGGCTTCCGGCTGGTCCATTTTTTCAAGGAGCGTTTTGAATTGCAACTCTTGATAAAGGGAAGTCACTTTCTCCATGTCGGGTCCTGCATAAGTCAAATCCTGTAGACCGACTGTAATGGGCGCAGCTGTCTCAATCGTAGCTAACTCTTTGCTCATGAACGCCTGCTCTTCATTTTCCGTTAGATTCTCTTTCAACTTTTTAGCGGTAATCTGATCGAGCGATTCATAGACCTTTTCGACAGAGCCATATTCCTTCAATAGCTTCAGTGCCGTTTTCTCGCCCACACCAGGCACGCCGGGGATGTTGTCGGAAGCGTCTCCCATCAGCCCTTTCATGTCGATGATTTGATGCGGCTCGATGCCGTATTTCTCCATGACATGTTCGGGAGTGTATTTCTCTATATCAGTCATCCCTTTGCGGGTAATGAACACCGTCGTCTTTTCATTCGCCAACTGGGTCAAGTCCTTATCCCCCGAAATGACGATCACTTCCGCCGCGGGATCATCCGTTTTGCTCAAAGTCCCGATAATATCATCCGCTTCATAATTATCCAATTCGTACTGGGGAATATTATACGCCTCCAGCAGTTTCCGCAAAAAAGGGAATTGCTCGGAAAGCTCCGGTGGCGTTTTTTGGCGCCCCCCTTTGTATTCGCTGAAGGTCGAATGCCGGAATGTCGTTTTGCCGGCATCCCAGGCGACAAGCATATGGGTCGGTTTCTCATCAGCGAGGATATTTTGCAGCATCATCGTGAATCCGTACACGGCATTTGTATGGATCCCCGTGTCATTGGTCAATAAAGGCAATGCAAAAAATGCCCGGTACGCCAGACTGTTCCCGTCCAGCAACACAATTTTCTTGTTCGTCATATATGGCCCACTCCTATCAATCGAAAAAACGTCATCTTCATCCATCTTACCATGTTCGGCAGATGAAATGAAAATGACGCAGCTACGCTTACTGCATATATCCGGACAACACTTTGGCATATGGTGAATCTGCCGGGATAATAATCATTGTATCGTCACCGATTGTTTTGGAGTACGATTGCAGTGTACGATACAGGTTATAAAATTCGGCGTCTTTCGAAAACGCCTCATTGTAGATTTTAGCAGCTTCCGATTCCCCTTCCGCATGGATCAGCGCCGCTTCTTTCTTCGCTTTTGCCAGCATTTCCTGGACTTCCCTGTCGGTTTCCGCTTCAATCCTCTGCTTTTCTGCATCCCCTTCCGACAGATACTTTTGAGCCGTGGATTGACGTTCGGAAATCATCCGGGTATAAATCGATTGCTCGTTCTCTTCCGGCAGGTCGATCCGTTTCATCCGGACATCCACCACTTCAATCCCGAAGTTCCCTTCACTCAAATAGTCATTGACTCTCTCAGTCACCCGGTCATTCAAACTACCACGCGAGGAGTTTTCATCATTGACGATTTGGACATAGTCCAGTTGTCCGAGCTCCGTCCGGACGACCGAGTAGATAAACTCTTCCATACGCATTTCAGCGTTGACGATATTCCGTGCGTTGGAAATCATTTTGCCTGGGTCTGTAATTCGCCAAACGGCATAGTTATCAATGATAATCCGCTTCTTATCCCGCGTGTTGATCTCTTCCTCTGAAACATTTTTCGTCATATGGCTTTTCGGCAGTGTCGTCACGCTTTGGATGAAAGGAATTTTCATTTTGATCCCGGGTTCTTTGTCAATTCGCGTAATCTCCCCGAATTGCCGGACGATCCGGTATTCATCCTGTTTGACAACATACACATTGGCAATCAAGATAACAGCAACTGCAAAAATCGCTGTTACCAACACGGCTAATTTCGCATACTTTTTCATATTAAGCGGCGCTTTCGGTGAGACAGGAACTTCAGGCGCATCGGCTTTCTTCGGTTTCTTCTGCTGTTGCCGCTGGCGCTCCTTGAATTTCTCTTCTATGCCTTTGAAAGGATTATTATTGTTGTCATTGGCCATTCGTGCTGCCTCCTTCCTGGTTCGACTCCGCCGGCGGTACAGTTTGGTTTTCCAATTGCTGCAATGGCAGATACTTCACTGTTTCCCCATTGTCGTTCATAATATAGATTTTTGCTTTTGGCAGGACCTGTTCCAACGTCTCGATGACGAGGCGCTGGCGAGTGATTTCTTTGTTTTTAACATACTCAGCATACAGATTATTGAAAAGGGCCACATCCCCGCGTGCCTGTTCGATCCGAGCCGTCTTTTGGCCGAGCGCTCGGGATTTAATGGCGTCACGTTCCCCGATTGCCTCATTTGTTTTTTGGTTGTTATATTTCTCTGCTTCATTAGTCTTTGTTTCTTTCGTTTCCCGCGCATCGGTAACCGCCGTGAAAGCCGCCCGAACTTCCGCATTTGGCAGTTCTACATCCTGCAATTTTACGCCTTGTACAGCGATGCCAATATCATATTTCTCCATCAGGGACGCAAGCAACTCACGCGTATTTGCTTCAATCTCCGCTTTACCATCCGTCAACGCAGAATCGATCGTAGAACTTCCGATGACGGAACGGATGGAAGCGGAAGTCGCATCTTCCAGAATTTCTTGAGGATCTTGCGCGTTGAATAAATATTTCTGCGGCTCGGTGATTTTCCATTGGACGACCAAGTCGGCCAATACGATATATTCATCACCTGTGATCATTTTCGTTTCTTTATCAAAAGAGACAAGTTCTCCGCTCTGATCTTGTTTGTATCCGAATTGCAGACTGTATGTTTCTTTGGAAAGGACTTCCGCCCGTTGAATCGGCCAAGGCAATTTAAAATGAAGACCCGAGTCCGTAATGGTCGTATCTGCTTTACCGAATGTGATGAGGACGGCTTGTTCGGATTCATCCACGGTATACCAAGTGGTGAACGCAACGAGGAGCAAGAAGAGCCCGACCACCGCCATGCCGACCGTCAACAAGATTCGACGTGTACTCATAGGTAATCCCCCTTATTTATGTATTACTACCTTATACGGAACCTACCTATTGAAAGTTTCGTATAAGCAATAAAAAACGGCGGCCTTTTTCAAGACCGCCTTCCCGAATGGTGTTTCGGTATCCGGATTTGGAATGTCGTCCCCTTGCCGACCTCACTTGCAACATCCACCGTCCCCTCATGGACTTCAACTAGATGCTTGACGATGGCAAGGCCGAGGCCGGTTCCTCCCGAATCCCGGCTTCTCGCCCGATCGACCCGATAGAACCGTTCAAATAATCGGGGCAGCTCAGTCGAAGGTATGCCAATCCCTTCATCTTTCACTTCAATCAGCACCTCATCCTGCAGATCGGTTCCCTGGACACGGATCGTCGTGGATTCCCTGGAATAGTTAATGGCGTTGGTCAACAGATTGACCATCACTTGGACAAGGCGATCAGCATCCGCCTCTATGATCAAATCGCCAGGAACTTCGATGTGCAAGGCCATTTCTTTTCTGGCCAAGTTTGGACTCACTGCTTTATACGCATCATCGATGATTTCCTTCAGTCGGACGGATCGCATGTTCAACGAAAAACCTTCCCTCTCCACCCCGGATAATTCCAGCAAGTCGTGAATAAGCAAATAAAGGCGATCGCTTTCTTTCTGGATGATCGTCAAAAACTCTTTCATGACAACCGGGTCCATCATGGCGCCGTCCAATAAAGTTTCTGTAAACCCTTTGATGGATGTGACGGGTGTCCGGAGCTCATGTGAAACGTTCGCAACGAAATCTTTCCTCACTTCTTCCAATCTGACGAGCTCCGTTATATTATGCATAACGACGATGATGCCAAGCCAATTCCCATGGATCCCGATGACCGGCGCTCCGTAGACACTCATATGAGAAATCTTTCCGTCCACTTCAATGCGTACTTGCTTTTCTTGCACTTGCTCCGTCATGAATACGTCTTCTATCAAACTTTCGATGTCATCGGGCAACCTGATGTTCTTGAATGTTTTGCCCACCAGTTCATCTTTCCGGAATCCGAAAGTTTGCTCAAAAGCCCGGTTTGAAAGATTGACGGCCCCTTCCCGACCAAACATGAGCAAGCCGCTGCCCATACTTTCAATCAATGTGTTGAGACGTTCTTTTTCCATCGTTCTCGACATGGACATTTCTTGAAGATTCCGTGCAATTTGATGAATGGCTACTACCAATTCGTCATGGGGCGTGCCTCCCATCGTTACATCTTCGATACTCGTCCTAGCCAAATAATCGCCTCGGGCAATCTGCTTTGCCGTTTTCGTAATTTGATCGACCGGGCCCGCGTACTGCCGCATCATTTTGACCGCCATCAATAAGGAAAGAATAAAGGCCGCAATTAACACAACGATAAGAAAAATCCAATACTTCCATTGCAAATCGGCATGCTCTTCTCCAAATAATGCGAAAAACTGGCCCAGGACAATTCCGAGACCAGTAAGCAGGACGGATAGAAGGGTCACATAGGCAAGGACAAGACGTGAATACAAGTCTTTCATTTCCCTTTGGACTCCTCGAATTTATAGCCGATCCCTCTGACCGTCTTAATATAAATAGGTTTTTTCGTATCTTCTTCGATTTTCTCCCGTAAATGACTCACATGGACGTCCACTATCCGGGTATCTCCCACAAAATCATAATTCCAAACAGCGCTTAGTAATTGATCGCGGGAGAGGACATTGTTTTTATTCTGCATGAAATAGGCAAGCAGCTCGAATTCTTTCGGAGTGAATTCCAATTCCTTGCCGTCTAAATAAGCGACGTATTGCTGGGGATGGACAGTCAATGTACCGGAACTCAATACTTGGTCTTCTTCCGAAGAATCGGCCTCCGATCGGCTCCGTCGCAAGACCGCCTTAATCCGCGCCAGCACTTCCCGCGGGCTGAAGGGTTTGGTCATATAGTCATCCGCCCCGATTTCGAGGCCGAGTACCTTGTCCAATTCATCCCCTTTGGCAGTCAACATAATAATTGGTGTTTCAATACCTTTTTTTCTAAGCGTCTTGCATACTTCCATGCCGTCTATTTTCGGAAGCATGACATCCAAGAGGATCAAATCGGGCTTCTCTTCTTCGGCCTTGTAGATTGCCTCTTCTCCATCTGCAGCCGAAACGGTGTCATAATTGGACTGCCTCAGATTGTAATCCAATAAGGTACGGATTGGTTGTTCGTCATCCACAATCAAAATCTTCTTGTTTGCAGCTTCCATGCGTATAACCGCTCTCCTGTCATATAGTCTCTATCGGTTGCGATAGTAATCTCTCTTCCATCGTAGGTGGAACGACGCCGACCGTCCCTGAAATGACAGTGTCCCCGTCTTCATTTTCAGCCTGAATGGAGATGGTGATTTTATTCTCATCCAAATCGACTTGGTTGACTTCCAGTAAGAAATCTATGGTGCTGTAATGATAGACCGGTTTTGGGAATAGCAGATGTTGCTCCACAAGATGGGATCCCGGCCCCGGCAAATATTTTGAAACAGCGGAGGTGACGATGCCGGTCAACATGACCGTCGGCACGATCGGTTTTTCATAAATGGTTTGTGAAGCGAAATCATGTTGAATATAGAGCGGATTGCCATCATTCGTCAATCCAAGATAGAGCAGCAGATCCTTATCTTCGATTTTTTCGGTCAGTTTCAACTTTTCTCCGACTGAAATATCCTCAATTTTTCTACCAATCCGGCGCGTCTTCCCTAATATCAACTTTTTTCCCCCTTTAACTGTACTTCATTAAGTGTATCAATTATCAGTCTAAAAATCGAGCCATGCTGGCTATTCGGATTGGATATGGTAAGGAAGAACTTTTTTCCATAGCTTTGCCAAAGTTAGTTGTTGATGACCGTGGAGCAATCAGAAACTCATGACACAATTCGGTTAAATCACGGAGCAAAATTGTTAAAGAGGAAGGAAAACGTTATATCCTATAGAAGTAAGTGAACAAAAACACTGAGAGGGGAAATTTTATTGAACCTAACTATTATTAAGAGTATAAGAGCTAATAATTTTAAGGATAGGGCCATTATCCAAAAGATTGCAAATATGTGGGAAGAGGCATCAAGTATTTTAAAAAATCATAATGAGGTTACATATGGCCTGTATTATGATTACGAGAGTGATTATAAAGGGGACTATACATTGAGCGTAGCAATCGAAAGTAGCGACAATGAATCCCCAATTAAAATCCCGGAAACCAGCAAATATAAGATTTTTGAAGTAGATACATTAGATGAATATGGAATACTTAACACTTGGAAGGAAATTTGGGAACGTGAAGAGAAAAGGGATTTAGAAAGAGCTTACTCATTTGATTTTGAAAAATATTATCCCAATGGTCAAATTGAAATTCACATAGCTATTAAATAGTTAAAATACTTCTTGCTAACAGGCGCTTTAGTTGAATAAGACTGTACTATGAAATAGAACTTCCAGTTAATTGGAGGTTCTATTTTTTGCATTAAATTTTAACAGATCCTTGTCCAAAGTAAAAATCGAGTAGCGGATGGCTACTCGATTAGGTATAGATTATTCCAGAACTTTCATGACGGCTCTTACGGAGTCTGCCGATTTTTCGAGGGCTGCTTTTTCATCATCGGTTAATTCCAGCTCGATGACTTTTTCAATACCGCCGGCGCCGAGGACGGTCGGGACCCCTAGGTAGATGCCATCCATTCCGTATTCACCTTCCAGATAAGCAATGGAAGGGATGACCCGTTTTTGGTCTTTCAAGATCGCTTCCGCCATTTCCACTAAGGAAGCGGCAGGAGCGTAGTATGCAGATCCGTTGCCGAGAAGGTTGACGATTTCCGCTCCACCTTTTCGTGTCCGGTCCACAATCGCTTCAAGACGATCTGCCGGGATCAATGTCTCCAATGGAATCCCGCCTGCATAGGAATAGCGTACAAGCGGCACCATGTCGTCCCCATGGCCGCCTAGGACGAAACCGGTCACGTCTTTTACAGAGAGATTCAATTCCTGTGCTACAAACGTTCGGAAACGAGCTGTATCCAATACACCGGATTGTCCGATGACGCGCTCTTTCGGGAAGCCGGATTCTTTGAAAACGGTATAAGTCATCGCATCAACCGGATTTGTCAACACAAGGATTGTGGTATTCGGAGAATAGTTGATGATTTCCCCTGTTACAGCTTTCATGACTTTTTGATTGGTTTGAACGAGATCATCACGGCTCATACCCGGTTTACGTGCAATTCCCGCTGTGATGATGACAAGATCCGAATCCTTGGTATCCGCATAATCGGAAGTTCCGATGATATTTGCATCGAAACCTTGGACCGGACTCGCTTCCAGCATATCGAGCGCCTTCCCTTTTGTCGGATTTTCCATCGCGGGGATATCAACGAGCACTACATCACAGAGCTCTTTTTGAGCCAAAAGGAATGCCGTTGTCGCACCGGTAAAGCCTGAACCGATCACTGAGACTTTCTTACGTTTCATTGTCATGAGAAAACTCTCCTTTTCAAAGGTGCCGACCAAGCAATTGAAGGACAGCCATGGCCAGCCCTGGTGAATTATGCACCGGCAACGACGCCGGAGGTTGGAATGAAAAACAGCAGGGAGTTCCAGATAGCGGAGAGCGAAAATCCCGCTCCCTAGCCCGATCTGAACTCCCTGCTGAAAACTAGGTACCTTTTCCAGCATCCATGGAACTAAAGAACGCTTTGCTAACGGTATAACCTATTTTACTGAGTTTCAATCATGATGTAATTAAAGGTTTTTGATCAATTCATCCGCAAACTCGGAAGTTTTCACTTCAGTTGCGCCGTCCATGAGACGTGCGAAGTCATATGTGACAACTTTGGACGCGATTGTTTTTTCGATAGAAGCTGTGATCATGCTTGCCGCTTCGTTCCATCCAAGGTGTTCAAGCATCATAACACCGGAAAGGATGACGGAAGACGGGTTCACTTTATCAAGACCGGCATATTTCGGAGCTGTACCATGAGTCGCTTCGAAAATTGCGTGACCAGTCAAGTAGTTGATGTTCGCTCCTGGAGCGATTCCGATACCGCCGACTTGCGCTGCAAGTGCATCGGAAACATAGTCACCGTTCAAGTTCATCGTTGCAACGACGTCGAACTCTTTCGGACGAGTCAAGATTTGTTGTAGGAAGATATCTGCAATCGCATCTTTTACGATGATTTTGCCAGCAGCTTCAGCGTCAGATTGTGCTTTGTTTGCAGCCTCTGTGCCTTCTGCTTCTTTGATTTTATCATATTGTCTCCAAGTGAATACTTTGTCGCCGAACTCTTCTTCCGCGACTTCGTAACCCCAGTTGGCAAAAGCGCCTTCCGTGAATTTCATGATATTCCCTTTGTGTACAAGAGTCAATGATTTGCGGCCTTCTTTGATGATGTAGTTAAGCGCACCGCGGACAAGGCGTTTTGTACCTTCTTCAGAAACCGGTTTGATACCGATTCCGGAAGTTTCTGGGAAACGGATTTTGTTGACGCCCATTTCGTTTTGCAAGAAGGAGATCAATTTTTTCACTTCGTCAGAGCCTTCTTGATATTCGATACCTGCGTAGATATCTTCTGTATTTTCACGGAAGATGACCATGTCGCAGTCTTCTGGACGTTTTACAGGAGAAGGAACCCCTTCGAAATAACGTACTGGACGCAAGCAAGTGTAGAGGTCAAGCTCTTGGCGAAGTGCAACGTTTAATGAACGGAAACCGCCGCCGATTGGAGTTGTTAGAGGTCCTTTGATCGCGATCAAATAGTCTTTGATCGTTTCAAGCGTTTCATCTGGAAGCCAGTTGCCTGTTTCGTTGAATGCTTTTTCACCGGCAAGAACTTCTTTCCACTCTATTTTCTTTTCGCCATTGTACGCTTTTTCTACTGCGGCTTCTAGTACACGTGAAGCGGCATGCCAAATATCCGGACCTGTCCCATCACCGATGATGTAAGGGATTGTTGCGTGATCCGGAACGTTTAAAACACCGTCTGTTACTGTAATTTTTGCCATTGAAAAATTCCTCCTACTTTCAAAATCATAGGGCAGACATACAAGTATGCCGCCCCTCTTTACTGATTATACTCAACGTTGGTCAATTGGTACATACTTTTGCATTCCCGGTCCTACATACTCAGCACGCGGGCGGATCAAACGGTTGTTTGAATACTGTTCAAGGATATGCGCAATCCAGCCGGAGAACCGGGATACTGCGAAGATCGGCGTGAACAGATCGTGATCGATGCCTAGGGAATGATAGACGGAAGCGGAGTAGAAGTCCACGTTCGGTGGCAATTTCTTCTCGCCTGTTACGATGCCTTCAATCTTTTCGGACATATTGTACCATTTCTCTTCGCCGCGCAACGCTGTAAGGCGTTTCGACATTTCACGAAGGTGTTTGGCGCGCGGGTCCCCTTTACGGTATACCCGGTGGCCGAATCCCATGATTTTCTCTTTATTATCCAGTTTTTCTCGGATATAGGATTCCACTTTTTCCTCTTCGCCGATTTCCATCAACATTTTCATCACTTGCTCGTTTGCTCCTCCGTGTAGAGGCCCTTTAAGAGCGCCGATTGCAGCTGTGACGCCGGAATAGATATCGGAAAGTGTTGCAACACAAACACGTGCAGTGAATGTGGATGCGTTCAATTCATGGTCTGCATGAAGGACTAGCGCTTTGTCGAATGCTTCGATCGCAATCGCTTCCGGCTCTTCCCCATTAAGCATGTACAGGAAGTTTGCAGCATAGCCCAGTTCCGGCTTCGGTGCAATTGGTTCCAATCCTTTACGGATGCGTGAGAACGCAGTTACGATCGTAGCCACTTTCGCCTGAAGCTTAATGGCCTTCTCGTAGTTCGCCTCTTCGGACATATCTTCCGCTTTTTCATCATATAGTCCAAGGGAAGACACCGCTGTGCGTACCGCGGACATCGGATGGACTTGATCGATTGGATACATTTTGAATTGGTCGAGCACCCCTTGAGGTACCGCCATATTGTCTGCTAATTGTTGTTTCAGTTCTGCCAGCTCGTCCGCTTTCGGTAGACGTTGGTGCCAAAGAAGGTAAATAACCTCTTCGAAGCTAGCGTTGTTTGCTAAATCATCAATGTCATAGCCGACATATGTAAGTGTGTCATCAATGATGGAACTGATGGCGGACTGTGTCGCTACGACTCCCTCCAACCCTTTGGTTGTTGTCATGTAAATCGCTCCTTCTCTTGTAGCCGTCCATCGTCCCCCAAGCAAAATGACCGACTGACGGCTCCCCTTTTTATATACCAGCTGCTAACTCAATTACGCTTCGGCGTAATTGCATCCAGATTTTGAATGCGTCGGTACAGTTACCTCTTTTCAAAATCTGTGGCATTCGCCGGAGGTTTTTACTGGATTCGGCCGATATTGAACTCCATTGAAATGGCTGCACTTTTTGCATTCACCTCGCCACTTTGGGCAGTGGAGAAGTTCTGACAGAATTCAGTTAAAAACGCTTACAAGGACTATTATAATCAATTTCGACGGTTTTGTGAATGGAAACGCTTGTTTTTGTTTTTTTATCTTGTCCGAGGAGTGGAATTATGCCACTGAAGCACGAAAAACAAAGAGTAATCCAGAAGATATTAGTCGGCTGGCTTCCCGTAATTTTAACAGGCGCCGTCCTTTTTGCAGTACCGCCTGCCGCTATCGCCGTCATCCTTGCCTATTTTACAGCCCCGATGGTGGTGGTCGTCCGGTCCTTCACCAAACTCCCACTTACGCTCGCCACATTGCTTATCATGGCTAGCATGCTCGGCATGATTGCCGCGTTTTTGTATATGGCCGTCCACGGCTTGCTGGAGACTATCCCGACAATCGAACGCCACATCGCGCCGTACACAAAAAATACAGATATTACAGGCAGGCTCTTCCACTTTCTGGAGACGACAGTCGTAGAATATGGACAGGCGATTTTGGAGTATGTCGTCACGACGATGAGCACGCTTTTTCAACATTTGCTCAGCATTTTCATTTTCCTAGTCGCTTATTTTTTCGCGCTGCGAGAATCGGGAAAAGACCGGTTCTGGTTTTTAGCCTATTTCCCTTCCCGGACACGCAAAAAAGCGAAAGGTTTTTTTGAAGATGGCGGCAAGTTGATCGGAACGTTTGTCTTCGTGGAAGCACGTCTATTCTTCATCACATTTGTCACCCTTACAATCGGATTTTTCTTCCTTCGCTTTGAAACACCTGTCGGCAATGCTTTTCTTATCTCTTTGGTGGATAGCTTGCCGTTCCTGGGCATTGGCGTATTTTTATTGCCGATGGCCGCTTTCTTCTTTTATACCGAGAATCTTTATATTGGTATAGCGTTAATTTTGCTTTATCTACTTGCGATGACAACCCGTCAAATGGCGGAATCGTATATGTGGGCGTCCACTTTTGCAGTGAAACCGGTCCATGCCTTTTTCATTACAATCAGTGCTTTTTACCTTTTCGGGCTTCCCGGAATCCTGCTGACGCCGTTTTTCCTGTTTGCAGCCATCAAGGTGAAAAGCCATCCGTTTTTCACAGCATCCGAATAGTCCCGTTTTGCATCTTCTTATAAAGCCACTTATGAATATGGGGGCGGAGCCAGTTCCGAGGTCCCTTGAACAGCAAAAGGAACCCGGCCAAATCGGTAATGAATCCGGGCATCAGCAAGAGCAAGCCGCCGATGAAGATACAAACACTGTCGATCATCGCATTGCCGGGGGTTTCCATCGTGGCGATTCGCCGATTCAAATCCGTCCACGCTTTCATCCCTTGTTTTTTTGCAAGGGCGGCGCCCCCAATCCCGGTGATCAGAATGATGGCGACGGTCGGAAACAAGCCTATTGTTTTTCCGGAATAAATTAATATGGCCAACTCCGCGGTCGGCACCGCAATCAATGCAAGGACGAGCCATTTCATATTAAACACCTTCCTAAAAAGGCTGTTCCCTCTTGCACGGGAACAGCCACGAATAACTGCTTATCATTCATTTACAAAAATCAAAGAACACTTGCGTGACCGTTATAAATAACGCCGGTTTCCGCATCCATTGTCACTTCATAGCCATGGCGGATAACGTTCGTCGCGTTCTCCACACCGACGATGACCGGAATGCCGAGGCTGAGGCCGACTACGGCGCCATGGCTCGTCAAACCGCCTTCTTCCGTGATTAGTCCTGCACACTTCTCGATGGCCGGCATCATCTCCCGATCGGTGGCAACGGTGACCAAGATGGCGCCTTCTGTATCATACGCCATCGCTTCTTCGGCATTTTTTGCGACGACGACTTTTCCGTACGCCACCGTTCTGCCGATCCCTTGGCCTTTAGCGAGCATGTCCCCGATGATATGGATCTTCATCAAGTTGGTGGATCCTGCTTCCCCTACCGGAACGCCCGCCGTGATAATGACGACATCTCCATGACTCACATATTGATGTTTTACACTTTCTTCTACGGATTCTTCCAAAATTCCATCAATCGAAGAGGATCTGCCCCCGACAATCGGATAGACTCCCCAGACGAGGGTCAATTTCTTCGCACAGTTTTCGGACGACGTTACAGCGATGACCGGGCATCCCGGACGATATTTGGCAATCATTTTAGCAGTATTTCCACTTTCAGTCGGTGCCAACACTGCCTTTACCTTCAAGTTGATTGCTGTATAGGCGGCAGCTTGTCCGATCGCCTCCGTCATATTCCCATGCTTTTCTCTTCTTCTAGTAGAAACGACCTTATGGTAGTCGACCGAATTTTCTGCCGTCCGGGCAATCCGGTCCATCGTCGCGACAGATTCCACCGGATAAAGGCCCGCTGCCGTTTCACCCGACAGCATGATTGCATCAGAACCGTCCAAAATGGCGTTGGCGACATCGCTCGCCTCTGCACGGGTCGGCCGTGGATTCCGCTGCATCGAGTCCAGCATCTGCGTCGCCGTAATAACAGGCTTGCCAGCTTGGTTACATTTTTCGATCATCTGTTTTTGGACAAGCGGCACTTCTTCCGCCGGTATTTCAACGCCGAGATCGCCGCGGGCCACCATTAATCCGTCCGAAAGGCTGATGATTTCATCCAGGTTATCGACGCCTTCCTGGTTTTCAATCTTCGGGACAATTTGCAGATGCGAACCGCCATTTTGTTCCAGGAGGGCACGGATTTCCATAACATCGGAAGCACGTCGGACGAAGGATGCTGCGATAAAATCGACACCTTCCCGAACGCCGAACAGAATATCTTCCGCATCCTTTTCCGTCATTCCCGGAAGTTGGACAGACACGCCCGGAACATTGACACCTTTGTTGTTCTTTAATTCACCGGAATTGATGATCGTTGTGTGAATCAAACCTTGTTCTTCATCTTTACTGGTCACTTTCAATTGAATCAAACCGTCATCCAATAAAATGAGTGAGCCTTTATCGACATCCTCGATCAATTTATCATAAGTGATGGAAAAGACATCGTTATTACCGACAACCTCTTTCATCGAAATAGCGATCGATTGGCCTGCGACCAGATCTAACCGGCCATCCAACATCGTATGGGTACGAATTTCCGGCCCCTTCGTATCGAGTAAAATACCGACAATTTTCCCTTTCCGGCGTGCCGCTTCTCTAATATTCCGGATCCGGACCTTATGTTCCTCATGGTTGCCATGCGAAAAATTTAGGCGAGCTACATTCATCCCTGCATCAATGAGCTTTTCCAGTATTTCAGGCGACTCGCTCGCCGGCCCGATTGTGCAAACAATTTTCGTTTTCCTCATCAGTATCGCCTCTTTTTTATAATTATCATTTTGTCTCTTCCAACGGATTTCCGCTCCAATCCTGAACAAAGAATACGCCAGGAAATCACAAGAACAGATTTTGGTTTTAAACCATTATTTTAAATCGAGAGTTCTTTCGAAAGCTGGATCATTTCCATTGGCGGATTGCCTTTTCTGTCGAAGACTTCTTTCAATTCATAGTCTACCACTTGGCGATTTTGCATGCCAATCGCAATGCTTCCCCGACCTTCTTTTAATACTTCAACCGCTCTTGCTCCGAATTGACTGGCGAGGACCCGATCTTGGCCAGATGGGGAGCCGCCCCTTTGGATATGGCCCAGAACGGAGACCCGTGTCTCAATTTCCGCTTCGTCCTTCAATTGCAACGCGAGCTCTTCGGCTTTCATGACACCTTCCGCCACGATGATGATACTATGCTTCTTTCCTCGTCCGCTTCCGCTCTTCAACCGCTCGATAATATCGGACAACTGGAAATCCTCTTCAGGGACAAGTATCGTTTCCGCCCCTCCGGCAAGGCCTGCCCACAAAGCAAGATCACCTGCATCCCGGCCCATCACTTCGACGATGAACGTCCGTTCATGTGAGGTGGCAGTATCCCGGATTTTATCGATAGCATCAATAATCGTGTTCAAGGCCGTGTCAAATCCTATCGTGAATTGAGTGCCTTCGATATCATTATCGATCGTGGCCGGAACACAAACACAGGGCATGCCGAGTGCCGAAAGCTCCAATGCCCCTCTAAAAGATCCGTCGCCGCCGATTACCACCAGACCATCAATTCCATTCAATTTTAATTGGTGCATCGCCTTCTCCCGGCCTTCCGGAGTTTTAAACTCAGGGCAACGTGCCGAACGGAGCATCGTACCACCCCGCTGGATAATGTCCCCTACGGACCCCAATTGCAACAATTCAATTTTCCCTTCAATCAAACCTTGGTAGCCATTGAACACTCCGGCAACTTCCAAGCCTTCAAAAATCGCCTTCCGGACAACTGCCCGCACGGCTGCATTCATTCCCGGCGCATCTCCGCCGCTAGTCAGTACGGCAATCTTCCTCATAACCTTGTCACCTCAAGTATGTAATATTCCAATCCCTTATTTCAATTGCGGTGAAACAGGAAAAGATGCGGGAGGGGCCACCCGCATCTTTTTCCCTATTCGGTAAATACGCCAATTTCGCGGAATTTTTCATAACGGTCTTCTACAAGTTTCGCTCCGTCCAATTCCGTTAGCATCTCCAAAGACCTGCGGATGGCGTCGCCGATCTGCTTTGCCTGTTCTTTTATATCGCGATGGGCTCCGCCTAACACTTCCGGTATGATTTCATCGATGATTCCCATCTCTTTTAAATCAGGCGCTGTAATTTTCATCGCTTCTGCCGCCTGTTTTGCAAGGGATGCATCTTTCCATAGGATGGAAGCCGCCCCTTCTGGAGAAATGACCGAATACGTAGAGTGCTCCAACATATGGATATGGTTAGAGACGCCTAGCGCTAAAGCACCGCCGCTCCCGCCTTCACCGATGACAATCGAAATGACCGGGACTGTCAATCCTGCCATTTCCACTAGGTTGCGAGCAATGGCCTCGCTTTGACCGCGCTCTTCCGCCGCTTTCCCTGGATAAGCCCCTTTTGTGTCAATAAAACAAATGACGGGACGATTGAATTTTTCGGCTTGTTTCATTAGACGCAACGCTTTCCGGTATCCTTCCGGATGGGGCATGCCGAAGTTACGTTTCACATTCTCCTTCGTGTCCTTGCCTCGCTGATGGCCAATTACCGTGACCGGCATCGCTTCAAAAGCTGCAATCCCGCCAACAATCGCATCATCGTCACCGAATGTACGATCTCCGTGGAGCATGAGGAAATCCTCGAATAATTCATTGATATAGTCCAAGGTCGTCGGGCGTCCGGGATGTCTCGCCACTTGCACGCGATCCCACGGCTCCATATTGCCATAGATCTCGGTCTCCAAATTTTTCAATCGGTTTTTCAACGTCATGATTTCGTCCGTCAAATCGACTTCATTCGTCGAAGTGAACTCTTCCAGCTCTTTGATTTTTTCGCGTAATGTCACTATCGGTTCTTCAAATGTCATCGTTTTACTCATTGAGCTGCTGCCCCCTTCACGTGAAGACGTACGATTTTAGCGATGGAATCCCTTAATTCGGCACGATGGATGACGGCATCCACTTGGCCATGATCGAGAAGGAATTCAGCCGTTTGAAAGTTTTCCGGTAGTTTCTCCCGGACGGTCTGCTCAATAACCCGTCTGCCCGCAAACCCGATGAGCGCTTTCGGTTCGGCTATATTGATGTCCCCGACGGAAGCGAAACTTGCCGATACGCCGCCTGTAGTCGGGTACGTCATGACTGAAATATAGAGAAGCCCCTTTTCAGCATGACGGTTGAGCGCGACACTCGTCTTAGCCATCTGCATGAGTGATAATACCCCTTCTTGCATCCGGGCTCCGCCGCTCGCTGAAAAGATGATCATCGGGATACCGAGCTCTGTCGCTTTTTCGACAGCCCGCGTAATTTTCTCTCCAACTACCGATCCCATGGAACCCATCCGGAAATGGGCATCCATAATGGCGACCGCTATTTTCTGGCCTTCCACTTCTCCGACTCCGGTCAGGACGGCTTCATTCAAGCCCGTTTTCTTCGCATCCGACTCGACCTTTTCCGTATACGACGGAAAATGGAGTGGGTTCTCCGTTTTCAGATGATCGTCCATCGATTGGAAAGTGCCTTCATCGAACAGGCTTTCCACCCGTTCCTGTGCGGTCATTTTAAAATGGTGGTCGCAGTTCGAACAGACTTTATGCGACTTTAGCAGGTCTTTTGTCAGGATGATGTGTTTACAATCCGGACACTTCGTCATAAGGCCTTCCGGCACGTCGTTTTTCGCATCGTTGGACGGAATCGTCGTTGCTCGTTTCTTTTTGTTTTTCGTAAATATATCACGGATCATATATTATTCCCCCTCGACTCGTTCAATCCACTGTTCGTATGATTCTATGGTTTCCGCTTCAAATCCTTCTTGCAAACTTCTCAACATAGTACCAATTATCCGATTTTCCTCAAAATCGGTCATTTCCCCAAAGGGAACCATACTATATTGTTTCAATAAAAACCAGATTTTTAATGAAAGCCGATTGCCGGCTGCTACAATGATTTCGCGGATGACATCTTCTCGCAGGACTGCTCCTGTCTCGTTCATTTTAAGAAGCAATCCTTCCCATACCGGCATTCGACGAAGTTTTTCCTCACGGCAGATAGCTGATAGGGCGGCGGTCTCATGGATTCTTCTCGTTTTCTTCACGTCATGAAGGGAACCTGGCTGCTGCATGATAAAAGCAGATAACACTTCAACCATTTGATGTTTCTTGAAATCTGCGAGGAATGTACCTTCCCCACGACGTGTCTCAATCAGGCCCAGCAGCTCCAAACTGCGCAAGGCTTCCCGGACAGTGGACCTGCCCGCCTGCAGCCTCTCTGCGAGCTCCCGTTCCGATGGCAGTTTCCCACCCGTTTTAATGCCCTCTTCATTAATCAATGTCTTCAGTTTACCCACAATGTCGAGAAACATTTTGGAAGATGGTTTTGAATTCTGCATTCCCCTGCCCCTTACAATCAATGATCAATCAGTGGTCTGACCACTTCTTTCTCTAGCATACAGAAAAGCGATTGGCACGTAAAGCGAAACATGGAATCCCTCGCAAGAAATGAAGGAAAAAGTAGGAGGCGAATTGGGGAGGACCAGTCGGGATTAACAGGAAACTGCCAGGGCCCCGGTAACTTTCATGGTAATCCTGCTGACTGTAAGGACGAACCGGAAAACTGTAAAGGGGTCCCGAAACTCTCAGGGCAATTCGCCTAACCTTAAGGGCGAGCTATCAAACTGTAAGGGCAAATCCGAAAACTGTCAGGGCCCTCTCGAAAACTCTCGGAACAATCCGCCAAACTACGAGCGCTTGCTTCCGAGACGAGAGATAAACATGTCTGCTGGTAGGCTAGCCACATGCCAAAAACCACAATCCCCTTAACTCAAAAAGACTATCCATTTCGGATAGCCCTTTAACAATCTCTCAGTTGCCGGATAATAATTTGCGGTTTTCCATTTCGCCATTCCACATTTCCTTCCACATGAACGAGTGTCATTTCGTCGAGAAGTGCATTGAAGGAGGAATATTGTTGGGGGAATACAGTACAAGAGATGGTGCCTGTGTCATCCTGTATTTCCAGGAAAGCCATCGCCTCCCCTTTTTTCGTACGAATCCGTTTTACATTCGTCAACAGGCCGATGATCGATACGTCGGATTTGTTGGACAGCTGCCGAACCGCAGAAATATCATTCCATTTTTCAGTGGTCTCTCTTTTCCACTCCAATGCGGGATGGTCGGAGAGATAAAACCCAAGCACTTCACGCTCGTACTCCAACATTAGCATGCGCGGCATCGTTCCGCCCGGGGAATACTTCGGATTTGCCAGGGACGGCATGATGGTGCTCAAAAAATCATCTTCCCCGTCAGGTTGGATGAAGAGAGCATGAGAAATGGCGGCATCGATTGACGCAAGAAGCACCTCCCGGGATTGGCCGAATTCATCGAGCGCTCCCGCTTTGATGAGCGGGGTTATCGTTTTTTCCTTAAACAGATCGCTTCCCAAAGCGGCGGCCATATCGAACATTGTCTTCCAGCGTCCGTTTGTCTTTCGTGCTTCATGGAACAATTTATAGAACGACGGGGTAACTCCCTTCACTGCACAAAGGCCGATCCGGATTCGTCCTTGTTCCACCGTATGTTGGTATTTGCTATGCAGAACCGAAGGAGGCAGGATGGAAATCCCCCTTGCCTCAGCCTCTCCCATCAGTTCCATCGTCTTTTCCGGATTGCCGGTGACAGAGGACAGCATTGCTGCGAAAAAGTAGGCGGGTTCATTCGCCTTCAAAAAGGCCAGTCGATAGGAAATCAACGAATAGGCAACGGCATGGCTTTTCGGGAAACCGTAATCGGCGAATTTGACGATAAGATCGTAGACCGCTTGGCCGGCTGCTTCCGGAAACCCTTTCTCCATGGCACGCCCGACAAACCGGCTCCGCTCTTCCTTTAAGACTTCCCTATTCTTTTTACTAATTGCCCGTCGAAGCAAATCCGCTTCCGCCATCGTATATCCAGCCACGCGATAAGCGATTTGCATGATCTGTTCCTGGTAGACGATGACCCCATAGGTCTCTTTCAAGACCGGTTCCAACGCGGAATGGATATAATCCACTTGTTCCTGTCCGTTTTTCCTTCTGCTGTACAAAGGGATATTCTCCATCGGACCGGGCCGATATAAAGCGTTGACCGCAAACAGATCCTCGAACCGGGTTGGTCGGATTAGGCGCAACGCATCCCTCATCCCATCGGATTCGAACTGGAAAATGCCTGTTGTATCCCCGGCCCTGAACAGCTCGAAAGTCTTTTCGTCATTGAGAGGAATTTTTTCGAAAGCGATATGGATGTCTTTATCAAAGGCGAGCATGGAACGGATCCGATCCAGGAGCGTCAAATTCCGCAAGCCGAGGAAATCCATCTTCAAGAGACCTTGTTCCTCCACATCCCCCATCGACCATTGAGTGAGATAGATTCCATCTCCGCCTTGTTGCAGCGGAACCCTTTCCACAAGTGGATCGGGCGATAAGATAACACCTGCGGCATGAGTCGACGCATTCCTTGGCAACCCTTCCAGCGCCGAGGCGACTTCCAGCCATTTGCTGCGGATCGGGTCCAAGCTGATCCAATCGCGCAATGCGCTGGATTTGGCAACCGCGTCGTTCAAGGTCTGTCTCGAGCTTCCTTGGATGTTCCGCGAGATAAAGGACATTTCTTCATTGGAAAAATCAAAAACCCGTGCTACATCTCGTGCCACCGCTTTGGATGAAAGCGTGCCGAATGTGATGATTTGGGCTACATGCGACGCACCGTATTTCCGGGCGACGTAGGCAATGACCTCCGATCGGCGATGGTCCGCAAAATCGATGTCGATATCGGGCATCGTAATGCGGCCCGGATTCAAGAATCGTTCAAAAATAAGCCCATAACGAATCGGGTCGACATCGGTGATTCCAAGGGCAAATGCAACCAACGATCCAGCGGAAGAACCTCTTCCCGGACCCGTCAGAATTCCATTTTCCGCCGCAAACCGCATAAAGTCTTCCACAATCAAGAAATAGTCAGCGTAGCCCATTTCGTGAATGACCCGCACCTCGTAGCGGAGACGATCCAAATAGGCAGGCTCCACCATACCCAAACGTTTTTCCAATCCCGCCATACCGTTCCGTTCCAATCGGGAGACCGCCGTCTCGCCTTCTGGCAAAGGAAACTCAGGCATCAACGTCTGCGTCGATGGCAGGCCCGCCTTGCAGGAAAGAAGCATTTGAGCACAATTCGCCAACCAGTCCGGCCGATCGGCAAACCATTGCTGGAATTCTTCTTGTTCCGGCAAATGGGCATCCCGGATTTCGTTTCCAGGTCTCGCTGGATCATTCAATTTATAGCCGTTCCGGATGGCTGCTGCCGCTTCATAAGCAAACGCATCGTCTGGAGCGATATAGCGGGACTCATGACAAGCGACAATGGACAGGTCGACCGCTGCGGCAATCGACTCTACTTCCGCTTCAGCCGGATGCCTTCCACCGCCTGGCCGGGCAATCCCGACGAGAACAGTTGCCTGTTTACAAACATCCGTTATCGACACGATCCTTTCGACCGTACGGGATTCCTCCCATGACGGATCCGTCAGCGGGCAGACGATGACCAAACCAGCGTGATAAGCTTGCAGCCATTGCATCGGCAGCATTTCATCATCCCGAATAGAAATGGCACTGCTCATTTTCATCAAGTTATGGAAGCCGCTGTCGTCTTTCGCATAGGCGTACAGCAGCAAGGTCTCATTTTCGTTGATCTGCAATTTGATGGATAGACCAATAACGGGATGGATTCCGTATTTTACCATCGTCTTATAAAAGGAGCGGACTCCGTATAATTTAGAATTGACGAGCCCAACAGAGGCGGCCCCTCTTCGTTGGAGAAGCGGGGCCAGCCGATCAAGCTTTATGATGCCGCGGAGGAGATCCGCGCCAGATACGATTTGAGGGTAGACCAGTGTCAAAAAGACCCCTCCTTATTTACATAATCCCTTAAGATCCCGGATTACCTCATCTGCCTCTTCCCATGTATGGACAGAAGCGCCTGCAGCAAGCGGATGGCCCCCGCCTCCATAACGGGCGGCCAATTGATTGATGACCGGACCTTTGGAGCGGAGGCGCACCCGGATTTGATCGTCCTCCTCGATGAAGATGACCCAGGCACAAATCCCTTTGACATCACCTAATATGCCGACCAGCTGCGAAGTTTCCGAAACCGTCACATGAAATTTCTCTAAAATGGTTTGATTCAGCTTAATGAAAGCACAGCCGTTTTCATCCATTTCAAAGTTTTGATAAATATAGCCCTTCAATTGTAGGAGTTCACGGCTCACTTCATACATTCCCGCAAATAAGGCCGGACGGTCAAAATTATATTGGATCAGTTCGCTTGCAATCTGGAAGGTCTTCTCTGTCGTGCTCGGGAACATGAATCGTCCCGTATCGCCTACAATCCCCGCAAATAAATATCGGGCGACTGCATCATTCATCGTCCAACCATTGGACTGACGGCCTTCTTCGAATAGGCGGGCAATCATTTCGGAAGTGGAGCTCGAACTCGTATCGACCCATCTCATATCGCCATATGTATCCACATCTGGATGGTGGTCAATCTTCAAAAGAAAAGCGCCTTCTTTGTAATACTCGCTATCGATGCGTTCTGTATTCCCCGTGTCCGTGACAATGACCAAAGCGCCATCAAAATCGGATTGCTCAATCGAATCCGGAGTTGCTAGGAAGGACAGCGATTCATCATGCTTTCCTCCCGCATACACCTTCTTGGAAGGATAATTATGTTGGATCAACTCTTTCAAACCGAACTGCGATCCGTATGCGTCCGGGTCGGGACGAACATGGCGGAGAATAATGATTTTTTCGTATTTCTCAATTGTGTCGATGATTTGTCTTTTCATAGGCCGATTCCTCCGATAAATAATGGGATGCAGTCGCAATCCTCTTGAAAAGCCGCTACAATAGAAGAAGTTCTGTTAATGGAGGGCTTTTATGTTAGGTTCAAATCTAAATTTCATATTCGTGTTTTTTATCATTGCTTCCGGGGTCTTTTATTTTTATTTCAAGACGCGGCAGTTCCGGACAAGACAAGTATTTCCGATTCGAAAGAAGATGTACGCCAGTATGGCGGGTGCTTCCCTCGGCGGATTATTAGTGTCCTTCGGAATCAATCAGATCATCCTGTTCGATGGAATCACTACATATGTCATCGCGGCCGTCTTCATCTTATTCGGCGCGTATGTGCTGATTTTCAATTATAAAGCTTATAAACATTATAGATCGTTTGTCGATGAAGAAACAGAATTGAACGAAAACTGATGCCTGGCAGCATCAGTTTTTTTGTTGCTTGGAAATTATAAAATCTAGGCCTGTGGATAACCTTCCAATCGGGTGCGTTCACGGCCAGGCTCCGGGCGCTTTTGTTCTGTCCATCAACGCTCAAACAATTGGTACATGATCATCGCTTTCGCGACCAGTTCCCCTTCCGCCATAATATCGAAATCGACTTTGACGAAGCGGCGGCTCATGTGCAGGAGGCGAGGTTCAACGAAGACCGTGCTTCCGAGTTGGATATGTTTGATGAAATAGAGTGTCATGTTTTCCGGAACACTCTCCCCCCGCTTGTGTATCTTGATGGCGCGGTTACCCGCTTCGGTGACTAATGTAGTCAGGGCACCGTACGATAAAGAACCAAACTGGTTCGTCATTTGTGGAGTGACGGTGAATTCAACCGTATCCGGTTCGCCTTGCACCGATTTCATCTGGCTTTTGACGATATCATCCAGCGTCTGCCCCTGTTGTGGCTGCCGCTGTGTCATTTGCAACGCTTTCAGGACATCCTGCCGACTGATGATCCCGCCAAGAATTCCCGATTCCATAACGACCGGCATAAGGTCGATCCCTTCCCAGATCATGCTATGGCCTGCCGATGCCACACTCGTTTTAGCTGTCACAGTGATCGGATGCCGGGTCATGGCTTTCTCGATCAGATCATTATCGTCTTTCCCGATGACGTCCCGGGAAGTGATGATGCCGACAAGTTTGCCGTTTTTCTCGATCACGGGATAGCCGGAGTGAGACGTCCGATTATTCACTTCGTGAAAGTCGGTCACTCTGTCTTTCGTCTGAAGGGTGACGGTTTCTGATAATGGCGTGAGGATGTCTTCGACGAGCAATATTTCCTTCTCGATCAATTGGTCATAAATTGCCCGGTTCAGCATGGTCGCCACTGTGAAAGTGTCATAACTTGTGGAGATGATCGGCAGGTCCAGTTCATCCGCCAATCGTTTGGCTTCGTCCGAAGCATCGAATCCTCCGGTAATCAACACCGCTGCCCCGGCATGGAGAGCCGTCTCATGTGCTTTCAGCCGGTTTCCTACGATGAGAAGGCTGCCAGCATCGATATAGCGCATCATATCTTCCAATTGCATGGCGCCGATCACGAATTTTGTCAACGTCTTATGTAGGCCTCCGCGCCCACCGAGTACCAATCCGTCGACAATATTGAGTACTTCAGCAAACGTGAGGCGTTCAATATTCTCTTTCTTCTTTTTCTCAATACGGATTGTGCCGACACGTTCAATCGTATTGACGAGTTTTTGATTTTCCGCTTCCTTAATGGCACGGTAAGCGGTCCCTTCACTAACAGAAAGGGCACGGGCGATCTGGCGTACGGATATTTTTTCGCCTACATCCAGCCCTTCGATATATCGTAATATCAATTCGTGTTTTGTCGACATATACTTCACCTTTTTCCTATGATGGCCTTACAGACCATATTACCACAAAACAGACGAAAAAATCCGGTCCGGATGTCCTGTGCCGATGTCCGGACCGAATGGTTTACAATTCGAAGGCTTCCCCGACTGCCATCACTTTTACTTCGTGCTCTTTCACCAATCTCTTAAAATCCTCCGGGTCTTGTTCAATTGGAGGGAATGTATTGAAATGGATTGGTACCGCAAGCTTCGGTTGAAGCAATTCCACAGCATACGCCGCGTCTTCCGGCCCCATCGTGAAATTGTCGCCGATCGGCAAAAAGGCGACGTCGATCGGATGCCGTTTCCCGATCAATTCCATATCTCCGAACAGGGAAGTGTCACCCGCGTGGTAAATCGTCTTCCCTTCCGCTGTGAATAAAATCCCTGTCGGCATTCCCGTATAGATGAATTCATTATTTTCGGTTGTATAAGAGGAACTATGGAAAGCTTTTGTAAATTTCACAGTCCCGAAATCGAATTCCTTGGAACCGCCGATATTCATCCCATGTGTTTTTACGCCGTCCATCGCCAAATAGTTCGCCAACTCATTCGGTGCGACGACAAGGGCATCACATGCTTTCGCAATTGCGACCGTATCGCCGACGTGATCATTATGTCCATGCGTAAGCAAAATGACGTCCGGCTTTTCATCCTCCGCCTTCAAATCGGTCAATTTATTTCCGTTGATGAAAGGATCGATCAGAATCGTCTTTCCTCCCGTCACAATTTTAACAATCGAATGGCCATGGTATGAAATTTGCATTCGCCTATCCCTCCAACTTTTTGTCTTCAGGAACCTATTTCGCCTAGATTC
This sequence comes from Sporosarcina sp. FSL W7-1349, assembly GCF_038003045.1. Classification (NCBI taxonomy): domain Bacteria; kingdom Bacillati; phylum Bacillota; class Bacilli; order Caryophanales; family Caryophanaceae; genus Sporosarcina; species Sporosarcina sp. FSL W7-1349. The sequence continues at coordinate 231,375 of NZ_JBBOOK010000001.1, read as the reverse complement.
GTGAAAATCCTCTTTTTTGTTATGATAGGACTAGCGAAAGGTGGAGAATGTCGATGAAACAAGTAGATGTTTTACGAAATTATGTAAGTGAAGCGAATGTGCAGGCCGGATTCATAACAACTCCTGACAATGTGTTCTATCTGTCAAGCTTCCAGAGTGAGCCCCATGAGAGACTGCTGGGCATCATGGTGTTCCCGGAGGAGGAGCCTTTTCTCATCTGTCCCAGGATGGAAGTTCCCGATGCCAAAGCGGCAGGTTGGCCGTACGAAATTGTCGGCTATTCGGATACGGAAGATGCCTGGACCGTCCTATGGGAGTCTGTCCGAAAGCGCGGAATAGCCCCATCCTCAGTCGCCATTGAAAAGTCCCATCTGACCGTTGACCGATTCGAGCGAATGCAGGAGTTGTTCCCCAACGCGGAATTCAAATCTTTGGATGGTCAATTAAATGAAATGCGGGTCATCAAGAGCGAAGAAGAGTTGACCAACATGAGAAAAGCGGCGGAGCTTGCCGATTTGGCGATCCATATCGGTTGCGAGGAGATTGCGGAAGGCAAAACAGAATTGGAAATTCTCATGAAAGTCGAATACGAGATGATGAAAAGAGGGGCCGAAAAAATGGCTTTCGAAACGATGGTCCTCTCCGGCCCTAAGACGGCATCTCCTCACGGGAAACCGGGTGACCGCAAAATTCAGCAAGGGGATTTTATTCTGTTTGATCTGGGGGTCGTTTATAACGGATATTGTTCCGACATTACACGGACCGTCGCTTTCGGTGAACCGACAGATGAGATGCGCACCATCTATGAAACGGTACGGAAAGCGGAGCAAGCCGCCGTCGAAATTGTCCGTCCCGGCATCCAGGCGAAGACAGTCGACCAAACGGCCCGCAAAATCATCGAGGACGCGGGATATGGCGACTACTTCACCCATCGGATCGGCCATGGCCTTGGAATCTCCATCCATGAATACCCTTCCGTCACAGATACGAACGAGCTCGTATTACGCGAAGGGATGGTGTTCACCATTGAACCCGGCATATATGTCCCGGGCCTTGCCGGCGTCCGAATCGAAGACGATGTCGCCGTCACTGCAGACGGAGTAGAAGTGCTCACCAAATTCCCTAAGGAGCTGTTAGTCCTTCGCAACTAAATTAAGGCGCGGGGTTGTCTGAAAAGTTATATACCCGAACAGATTTTCTAGACAGCCCCTTTCTTTTTTCCTCAATTAACATGCCTGCTTGCTGAAATTAAGAACTTTATTCCGGCGTAAAAAACGTTGGGGCGTAATCTACATTTTCAAGCCACATATTCTCTTGACCATTTAAAGCATTTTTCACCCATACATCTCCTTTAGTTTGCCCTTCCCTTTTTCGAAACCAAGTAAGATAGTGTCCAGCAACTTGGGGATTTTCGTCAAGTTCATCCTTCTCTGGAAATGAGATTTGTTTCTGCTCTCCCGTCCTTATATTTATAGCGTAAAGTGATGTGAACATAGTTGGTACAGGTCCTTCTTTCCACTCCTTATTTTCTGTCGCACGAGCCACAATGACCAAGTCTTCCGAGAACCATTCCAAATCAAGATCTACAAATCCTTTAGGTGTGTATTCTTTTTGTTGTTTAACAATCGGGATTTTGGCAATCGTCAAGTTCTTGTTTTCAACAAAAAATCTTCCTTCTCCTGAAATATAAGCCAATTGATTGGCAGAAGGAGCCCACTGAAACCAATCTTGATACCCTAACATTTTCCCCACTGCTTGAAAATGTTTTCCTTGTGAGGATAAAACACTTAACGTATTACTGTCCATGGACCAAGAGGCTGTAGGAAGAACTAAAAAGCTAACCCACTTTCCATCAAAACTCCACTTGAAATAATCGGCATCAATCCCAAATAAGTCAGGTTCTTCAGTTTGGATCGTATAAAAAGGCTTTATTTTATCTTTAGCAAGATTGGCATCCACTGGAATTCTAAAAAGCGGGATCGGACTCCATCCAGTAGGAAGTAAGTTGGACTGAGAGGAAACAATGAATTCTTGCCCGTTCGGAAACCATTCAAAACCACTAACACCTAACGAGACATTTTCAAATCCTTGCGGCCGGCCATTCTTTGTTTTTGTAACATTTAATAAACCTTGTTCAGTATAGGCCAACTGATTTTTATTCGGTGCCCATTTAAAATCAGATGTGACGACCCTTACGTAAGGTTGGTAGCTATCTTTTTCCTTTGTATCATAAATGAATAAATCCGATTTCTCTCCCTTTTCATCTCCATCAATAAATCCAATGAAGCGGCCGTCATACGACCATTTCGGACCGTATACATATCGGTCTTTTGTAAGTTGTATTTCTTGGTCATCCTTTTTGAGCCATAACTGATGATCACGGATAAATACAGCGGTCAGCGGGACTTCGGCACTTGCTGTCGACGAAAAATGAAAACAGATGAAAGTGAGCAATAACAAAATCCAAATTCTCACGTCAATCCCTCCTGCTAAAACGATATAAGAAATCATATCTTGCCCGAATACCTAACGACTATCCGAATTCAATAATTTAGCCTCGAACAACAAATACGCATAAAAAAAGAGGATATAGACGTTCAAATAATGAACATCATATCCTCTTGCTTAGTCAAACTGTTTTAACCTATGGATTTATTTACCCTTCCAGTAAGGTTGCAGCCGGCACGTACTCAAGACCTTGCGCTTCGGCGACCGCTTGATATGTCACATAGCCATCCAGCGTATTGATGCCTTTTTGAAGCGAAATATTGTCTAGGCACGCTTGCTTAAATCCTTTATTCGCGATTTGCAGCGCATACGGGACGGTCATATTCGTCAAAGCGACTGTAGAAGTTTGAGGAACCGCACCCGGAATATTTGGCACTGCGTAATGGACAACGTCGTGCTTCACATAAACGGGATCATCATGTGTTGTAACCCGATCGGATGTTGCAAAAATTCCGCCTTGGTCAATGGCAATATCGACGATGACGGATCCAGGCTTCATCTCTTTCACCATTTCTTCCGTCACCAGCGTTGGAGCTTTCGCGCCCGGTATCAATACTGCGCCGATGACGACATCTGCATCTTTCACCACGTTGGCGATATTGAAAGGATTGGATACGAGCGTTTGAATACTATTACCGAAGATGTCATCCAATTGACGAAGTCGTTCGACAGAAAGGTCAAGCACTGTGACTTGCGCTCCCATGCCGACTGCTACACGAGCCGCATTCGTCCCAGCTTGTCCACCCCCGATAATGGCCACGCTTCCACGGGAGACACCAGGTACACCAGAAAGCAGAATACCTTTCCCGCCTTTCGTTTTTTCCAAATACTGCGAACCGATTTGGATAGCCATCCGACCAGCCACTTCACTCATCGGTGCAAGAAGCGGTAACGAGTTATTCGGGAGCTGTACGGTTTCGTAAGCAATGCCAATCATTTTTTTATCCAAAAGCGCTTTGGTCAACTCCAATTCAGGCGCCAAGTGTAAATATGTAAAAAGGATCAGTCCTTCGCGGAAGTAGCCATATTCGGATGGAGAAGGCTCTTTTACTTTCATTACCATATCGACATCCCATGCTTCCGCTCCTGTGTCGACAATCTTTGCGCCCGCTTCCTTATATTCTTCGTCCGTAAAATTCGAACCAAGACCTGCTCCTGTTTCAATCAGGACTTCATGACCTGCCGATTTCAAGTTGAAAACTCCTGCTGGTGTCATTGCAACACGGTTCTCGTTGTTTTTAATCTCTTTTGGAACTCCAATAAGCATTGTGACTCCTCCTAAAATTAGGTTATTCAATTTTGCGGCCCGTCTAAATCCAAATTGGGTCACGGTTTCTTCAATCTTATCAGATTTTCGATATCATTGCTTTAATTTAGAAAAACTTGTCTCTAAAAAATTCCTGGAAAAGCGAAGTAGGGCATTGTAACAATTTCGTAAAATTTTAACAAAAATCTTCGTTTTTTTAAAAGGATTTGGTCAATCTCTGTCGAAACAAAGTAGAGAAGTAGAAGAATTAATTTATAGGATGGAGTGGGTAACATGACATTGGTATACAAACAAATTATCGTAGCAGTGGACGGTTCCAAGGAGTCGGAATGGGCTTTCAAAAAAGCGGTGGGTATCGCTGACCGGAACGAAGCTACGTTGAACCTTGTCAACATCATCGATACACGTTCCTATGCAGCTGTCGAAGCATACGATCGGTCCATTGCGGAAAGAGCGCAGAAGTTTGCGGAAGAATTATTGACAGAATACAAAGCGGAAGCTGAAAAAGCTGGCATCAAAAACGTCAATACGATCGTCGAGTACGGCTCTCCGAAAACAATGATCTCCCGTGACCTCTCTACAAAAGTCAATGCGGATCTGATCATCTGTGGAGCAACCGGACTTAATAAAGTCGAGCGCTTCCTAATCGGCAGCGTTTCCGAAAATATCGTCCGTTCTGCAAAATGTGACGTTCTTGTCATCCGCACGCCTGAAGAATAAGAGGAAAACCGTCCGCTCTCGAAAAAGAGACGGACGGTTTTTTATCGAGAATATGCTTTTTATGGTTTCAGAATCTGGCCATTTTACGCTCGGACACCTTGAATTTGACATGATAACGCGGAAACTTGTTAATTTATTTCGCGATTCCAGTCAAAGACCAGCCACACGCACCGTATCCCGGGCAATCATCACTTTTTCGTTCGTTGGGAGGACGAGCAGACATTTGTATAACCGAAACCGTTGATATAACACGTATTCTGTACTCTTAGAATACCATTTCGGTCGTGGTTTCATCAGGGATTATAAAATGGTTATGATTTCCTTTCTTTTATATTATACACCTTGCCTTTAGAAATTCCGTGTTTGTCGTTATAATAAAACAACTATACTCAATTTGCTATTTACTCGGTTAAAGAGGAGAATATATGACTACAAAAGGCGAACGCTCAAAGCAAAATATCTTAAAAGAATCAATAAAATTATTTAGTAAAAATTCATTTAAAAACGTTACCATCCGTCAAATTGCAAAAGCCGCTGGTATTTCACCTGCATTGATTTATAAATATTTTGCTACACAAGAAGATCTGTATTATGCAGCAATGCAATATGCAAGTCATGAGTTATTAGAAGCATTACTATTAACTGAAGACTTAGAGGAATTTGTACAAGTATATTTACATCATATGTTTACTTCAGAAGTGTTATTTGAAATTATGACTTATTTCACACTAGACCAAGATCATACAAAAAATTATTTACCAATTTCAAATGAAATCGCACAATTCCTTCAATTACTTGAAGAAAAGATTTCTGGAGAAAATTCAAAAATCGAAGCACAGCTACTGTTTTCCACATTAAATGGATTAATCATTTCTTATAAAAAAATTCCAAATCGAAACTCTGAATTCACTCTTGAAGCCATTCAAAAGCTAGCTGATTATTATGTCGGGCACTTGAAAAAAAGATTATAAGCAAGGTGATAGAGAATCGTACTCTATCACCTTTTAAATTTTAAATTGGATCTGCCACTTTTAAATGTGTTTTAAGAATTTTCCCAACCGCATTACGTGGTAATTGCGCTATAAATGCAACTTCTTTCACACTTTTATAGGATGCTAGTCTTTCTTTACAGAAAGCGATGATTTCCGATTCTGATACAGATTGTCCTTCTCTAACAACTATATACGCACGTGGCACCTCGCCCCACTGCTCATTTGATACACCGACAACCGCTACTTCTGCAACTGCTGGATGCTGAGCCAATACAAATTCCAGTTCTGCTGAATAAATATTTTCTCCACCACTAATAATCATATCTTTCAAACGATCCACTACATACAAAAAGCCCTCATCATCAAAATAGCCTACATCCCCTGTATAGAGTTCCCCATTTCGTACAGTTTGCTGATAGCTTTCCTTATTTTTGTAGTAGCCTACGAAAACTTGTGGTCCACTAAGCACAATTTCACCAATTGTACCTGAAGGAACAGGCTCATTCGTTTCGATATCCACAATACGAATGTTACACTGCATGACTGCTTTACCTGTCGAATTAAATTTTTCTTTATTTTGCGATTCTTTCCAAAACGATACACCACCTGTAAATTCTGTTACACCATACACCTGTTGAATAGGTACACCAAGTTGTCTAAAACCTAAAATTAACGGTGCCGGTACAACAGAGGCGCCACAAGAAATCGTGCGAAGGGATGATAAATCCGCTTCCACCATAGGATATGTTTGCAGCATAAAAGTTAACATGGCAGGAACCGTCATCATTGTTGTAATTTGATGCGCTTGAATCGATTTCCAAGCTTCAACTGGATGGAAATCCTCCATTAAAACCATCGTTGCCCCTACGTGGACATTTGTCACAAGTGGCGCAAATCCACCAATATGGAAGAATGGTGCAACCATTAAAAAACGGTCCTGCTCCCACCAATCTATCGTATGGCTTAAACCAATGGATGCGGCTTGTAAATTAATATGTGAAATGAGCACACCTTTTGGTTTTCCTGTTGTGCCAGAGGTATACATCATGATGATCGGATCATGATCCGCAGTCACATATGTCGGCTCTGGTGCAGTATTTGTGTAAATTGCTTGCAGTTCATCTGTACCAATGTGCGCTAAAGGTAAGTTCAAAGCTTCTTCCTTAAATCCTTCATCATACACTAATAATTGTGCATCACTATGATCTAAAATATACTGCAGTTCACCTAATTGAAGACGGTGATTCAAAACAACTGTTACAATGCCTAATTTTGCAGCACTAAAAAATGTTGCAACTACATGTTCATTATTTTTGCAAAGTAGGGCAATTTTATCGCCTGCTTTTAATCCCTGCTGTTGTAAAAATTGTGAAACGCTATTAGCTCGTGCATTCATTTCAGCAAACGTAATGTGTTTTTCGTTGTGAATAAACCCTACCTTCTCTCCCGATAATATCGCTCGACTTGCTAAAACTTGACCAATATTCATAACTCCATCCCCTTTTATTATAAAATTGGTAAATTTTCATATGGTTCTGTAATTGCTTCCTGATACGAAACAAACAACTCTTCCCATAGTGCTTCCCAACGACGAGCTGCCTTCATATTTTCAGCATTTGGTATATCTACTAAATTGATAGCTGCAATTGATTTAATTTCTTCTGTATATCGGGCAATGTCTTCTTCCGAAAGATGCGGAAACATTTGTTGTAATATATCTTGCAATGGCCATTGCGCTTTTAGCAAATCTCGATAAATTTGCGCTAACAATACATTTCTTGGTCCTTCCCACAATTCATTGACTAAACTATCTCTAAATAATCGTGCAATATCAGTAAAGTCCTCAATAACGCCATTTCCACCAAAAATAGAAATCGCTAAACGCAGTTTTTCTACAGTCTCTTTTGACGTATATATTTTTTGTAATAAAATTAATTCACGTAAAGCAAAAACCCCTATGTCGGATTCACCTTGCATTTTGTCAAATTTTTTATAAATATGAAAAGCTGTCGCTACCGTTCGCTTAGCCGCATATTCTAAGTCTGCTAGTTGAGCTGCTGCCATTGGAAATTGATCGATTTTGCGCCCAAACACATCTCTAAAAGAAGTATAAAGCTTTGCTTCTCTTGCAGCACGCATGAGAAAGGCGCCACTTCCAAAGCCAATATCTAATCGCGACCTTGTTAAAACTAAACTAACTGCTAATGCTACCCCTTTATTTTCAGGACCAATTTGATAAGCGATTGCTCCATCGTACTGAATTTCTCCAGATGGTAATTCACTCGTTCCCATTTTCCATTTAAGGCGATTGATTTGATAATTGTTACGAATCTCTTTTTCTTTATTGCCTGGCAACCAAGAAGGAACAATAAATGCTGCCACATTATCTGTATTCTCGATTCTTGCCGTTACAACCGCATACTCCGAATGAACAGCCGAACAAAAGAATTTATGACCATATAATTTATAGACATTGCCATGAGGAACAGCTTTTAAAACGTTAGCAGGAATATCAGATCCTCCTTGCATTTCCGTCATATATTGCGAACCCATACCATAATCCCCATCAATTCCCTCTTTAACATGTCGATGAATCTGTCGTACTTCCTCCGGTACCTCATCATAAAAGGCTTCAATTAATGCAATTAATCCATCCGAACAAACAAGTGGACAAGAAATAGCTGCTTCCCCATTACCATGTAAAAAATAGCGCTTTATGATTCCCTCAAATGGTAAGTTTTTTTCAGAAAATACGGCTTCTTTAAAAATTTCGTTCGTTACTTGCACTGCCTCTTTTGGTCGAATGATTCGATCAATGCGACGATTGTATGCATCAAAGTGACGAATTTTCGGATGATTTTCTGGACGAGCATATTCTGCTGTCGCTTTTCTCCACTCATTCGATAGCTTTTCACTGAATGGTGTTAGCGCTTTCTTCAGCTCATCAAAACCAGACTCATTTAAATCTTTTAAAACCTTTTGAAGAAATGGATTATTCAAATCATTCAATGCTGCGCGTTGGCGTAAAAAATCGTCAAAAGTGTACGTTGCGTTTTTTTCTACTTCAATCATCAAATCATCTCCTTTTTCTTAATTTTACAAAAAAAAATCCAAAAAGTAAACACTGTTCACTTTTTAAAGAGAATTTTTTATGTGGAAAAATTACTTTTCCGTAGTAAGCATCACTCAAACAATGAATATTATTACAAGGTATCCCCTCTAATGATCAATACACCAACTTGAAGGAGATGCTTTTCGTATCTCTAGTCAAGTTTTTATATAATCTTTATTTGGGGAATTGATTTTGTTTTGTCATAATATCTCACAGCATAATTGTCCATATTTATACGAAGTTTAATCATCTTCTTTCGCAAGTCTCAAATAAGAATTTGCCGAAGAAACAGATACACCTGTTTTCTTTTCCCTCTGAAACGAGTTTTATGAAATTGCGTCTTCTCCTTTAACTTCTACTCAACAAATTGTCTATATAGAACAAACCAATGAATCGGAACCACCTTTTTGGGTATAGAACTGATAACTATCAAAAAAGGATTGGTCCTTAACTGACGTGGTGGCGAATCGTCGACCTGTTGATGTCGGCTTTAAAGCGAAATACACGTGGACCCTTCCACTCGTGGCTGTATGGATTGAACAGGAATTGGATGAAACCTATACTCCCGAAGGTGTCTCCAAACTACTGAAACGCTTAGGATGCAGCTATACAAAAGCGGGTATCCACATGCCTGAATTTTAAAATTGCCTAAGCAATAAAAAATAACCTCCCCAAGAGTTATCAGAACTCTGGAAAGGTTATACAAATCTAATTTCGGTTATGATTTCAAGGCAGTAAGACCAGCCACACGCACCGTATCCCGGGCAATCATCACTTCTTCGTTTGTTGGAATCACAAGCACTTTTACAGGAGAGTATGGAAAACTGAGATAGCCTTCTTTCCCTCTGATTTTATTCAAATCCGGATCGAAGTACACACCCATGAACTCCAGGCCTTCCAACACTTTACGGCGGATGACCGTACTATTCTCCCCGATTCCGGCGGTGAAAAGGATGGCGTCCACGCCGCCCATCCTGGCAGCATAGGAACCGATATACTTATGGATGCGGTCCGCAAATACGTCCAGCGCCAGTTGTGCGCGCTGATTGCCTTTCGTCGCTTCGATTTCAATATCCCGTAAATCGCTGGAAAACCCGGAAACTGCCAACATGCCGGATTGTTTGTTCAGCACATCGATCACTTCCTCTGCGGATTTCCCCGTTTGCTCCATGATATACGGAATGAGGGCCGGGTCAATGTTTCCAGAGCGGGTTCCCATCGTCACACCCGCCAACGGGGTGAAGCCCATCGATGTATCCAGCGACCTGCCCCCTTCCACCGCCGCGATGCTGGCACCGTTCCCTAGATGGCAAGAGATGAGGCGCGTATCCTGGAGGGGCCTATTTAAAATTTGAGCTGCCCGTTCTGTCACATATTTATGGCTCGTACCATGGAAACCGTATTTCCGGATGCCGTATTTCTCGTAATATTCATAAGGCAATGGATAGAGAAAGGAGCTTTCCGGCATTGTTTGATGAAAAGCGGTGTCAAATACGGCAACCGAAGGTACATCGGGCAATGCTTTCTTAAATTCTTGAATCCCGACAATATTGGCGGGATTATGGAGGGGTGCCAAGCTGGTGAGCTCTATCAATTTCTCCACGACTTCATCCGTAATCAATACGGAGTCATTGAAAACCTCGCCCCCATGGACAACCCGATGCCCGATTCCGTCGATTTCATCATAGGAAGTGACAATCCGATCCTCGATGAGCGCCTCTAATAATAGGGACACGGCTTTTTGATGGTCGGGGATGTCCAGTATCCTTTCGACTTCTCCCTTGTCAGACTCCATATGAAAAATTCCATCGGGCAAGCCGATCCGTTCCACTCTTCCGATTGCCACTACCTTTTCTACCGGCATCTGTAGCAATTGGAACTTCAACGACGAACTGCCCGCATTTACAGCTAAAATGCTACGCATTCCATTTCCTCCCCCTTATCAGCATTGTTGCCTACTATCAACGGGCCTCTTCTTCATCTACCCAGCTATCGATTTTCTGCAAGAAGAGGGACATTGCTTTCGCGTCTGTCATATTGGGAACTTTAGCTAACAGAACATCGGATGTCCGCTGCCGTTCCAGATCCGGCTTTTGCAGAACGAGTATGCTTTTCTCATGCACGGCATGCTTGAACAACGAGCTGGGTAGCTGGATCACTGCCCTGATAACAGTTTTCTGCTTCAAGAAAGGGTGCAAATCGGACGCTTGAGGTGTATCGAACAAGTTTGCCGGGATGACAAATAACGCATATCCCCCCGGATTAAGATGATTCATCGATTGTTCAATAAATAGATGATGGGCATACGCATGTCCTTCTGACGGCATGAGCTCAAAATTCAGTGCATTATCGTCATCCGGATAATAGCCGACCGGCAGATCGCTAATGACCATATCAACCGGGTCGACAAGCAAAGGCCGAAGCGCATCTTGGACGTAGAAACTGACAGGGTGCTCCAGCAATTCCGCTGTCACCGCAGCCAATCGGACGAGCAAGTCATCAATCTCCACAGCCGTGGCAGTCACACCTGCTCCGATGGCATCCATGACGGTATACAACAAGTTCCCCGTTCCAGCGGCAGGGTCCAGAATCGTAATATTCCGCTGTCCTTGTACCAGCCTGCCGGCCATATGCCCCATCAGCATCCCGATTGAATCGGGGGTCATCTGATGATGGGGTTGAACATCCTGTTTCATCCCTTTCAGAATGGCCAATTGGATTCCCCGGCGGATCTCCTCTTTCTGTACTGGTTCCGTAACACCCGGACTGTCGGCACCTGACAGCCATTTTTCACAAGCCTGTTTGATCGCTTCCAAATAGACTTCTTCACTTGATTCCGCATATGTATCCAAGTATGCGAAGATTTTCTCCGTATTTGTTGTCATTTTTCGATCCCTCTACTAAAGAAAACCCACCCGTCTCCGAGTGGGTTTTAAGTATTCTTATTTTGTTAGTTGTTTGACCGCTTCTACCGCTTTTTCATAATCCGGGTGGTTCGTCCCCTCGCTGACGTATTCTACATACGTCACCTTATTGTCTTTGTCGATGACAAAGACGGAACGTGCCAGTAATCGCAGTTCTTCCATGACGACCCCGTAAGCTTTCCCGAAGGAGAGATCTCGGTGATCAGATAACGTTTGGACGTTTTCAATCCCTTCCGCCGCGCACCATCTGGCTTGCGCAAAAGGCAAATCGACTGAAATCGTCAGCACATGGACATCTTCCCCGAGCGAAGTCGCTTCTTCGTTGAACGTCCGCGTCTGTTTTGAACAGACTCCTGTGTCTATGGAAGGAATGACACTGATTAAACGGATTTTCCCATTCGTATCGGCGAGCGTGACCGGGCTTAGGTCATTTGCGAGTACAGTGAAATCAGGCGCCGTATCCCCGACCTTCACTTCTTCTCCTAGTAGTGTAACAGGATTGTTCTTAAATGTAACATTTGCCATTCATAAACGCCTCCTTGTCAATCTTATCATACTCAATAAAGGACACCTCTTGCAACTATTGACTACCTGCCGGAATCGGCAATTCCTCCGTCTTTTCATAGGAATCCTCATGGACGACAACCGTGTCCGCAAACAAATCATGAAGCGCCTCTTTTTTCGGCATGAGCGCCGCGAGAAGATACGGAATGAGAATCATCTTGGAAATGAATCTTCCAATCACTTCACGGAACAAAATCGTCCCCCAGTCGAGAGGCCGTCCGTCCTTCGTATCCACGCGGATGCCTAAAATCATTTTCCCAATCGTTTGTCGGAACAACTTGGTCATCAACGCGAAATACAGCAGGAACACGGCCAATGCCGTAAGTTTGTATGGGCTGAACAGAAAGAAAGGCGGATTTGAAATTGCCATGCCCGACAAATGGAAGGCCGGCTTCAGCAGAATGCCACAGATGGCAGAAACTACGAGCAAATCGATGATATACGCCCAGAATCTAGTCCAGAAACCGGCGTACTTCAAATGGAATCGTCCTGTTTCGATACGATCTTCCGCTTTAACCGGCAACTGGTTCTCCTCCGGTTCCAGCGGTCGATAATCTTGAAATTCCGTCATCATCCATCCTCCTTATCTTTCACCGTATAGATACATCATTCGCGGTGCGTTATAGTCGGATAATAATTTGCCGATCAACTCGGATTCCACATTGCCGCCGAAAAGATTGCGCGCCTTCACCCCGTAGAGCGATAGCCAACTGTCCTTTGCCGTGTATTCAAAGACGGTGGCATCTTTCAAATCATGATCCTCCTTCATGGCTGCGATGACATCACCCGTTTTTCCGAAATCATCGGCCAATCCCGCTTCGATGGCTTGACGCCCATTCATGATCCGGCCATCGGCGATCTTCTTCACCTGCGCCTCGGACATGCCGCGGCCTTCCTCGATAATATCGACAAACCGTTCGTACGAATCACCAATCATATCCTCCAGCATGGCCCGTTCTTCATCGGTCATCTCCCGAGCCCCGCTCATAATATCCTTATAAGGACCTGTCTTGATCGTATCAAACGCGATACCGTATTTTTCCGCCAACTTGGAATAATTTACACTTTCCATAATGACGCCGATCGATCCGGTAATCGTTTCCCGATTAACAAAGATCTTGTCTGCTGGCGCTGATATGTAATACCCGCCTGATGCTGCCATCCCTCCCATGGATACATAAACAGGGATTTGCCGTTCCTCTTGGATCAATCGGATCGCATCATAAATATCCGCGGATTCAATCACTCCACCACCGGGGGAATTGACTTTCAAAATGATCCCTTTAATCGACTCATTTTCCAAAACATCGTTCAACTGCTGCATGAATAACCCATGGTTATAGCCCGCCGGCTGGAAGATGGATGAAGCGCTTCCCAGATCTTGAATGACCCCATCGACCGCCATGACGGCAATTTTTTCATTCCCCACCCCAGGTTCAATAACCGCTTCTCCATATTGCGATGTACTGGCCATCATCTTTTCGACGAATCCGTCAATATCTCGGGTGAATAAAAAAGAAAGCGATGTAACTCCGATCGAGACGAAGACAAGCGCCGCCGCGATGACGATTGCAATCCATCGTTTCATAGACATGAATATTCCTCCTTTTCCTATACAACATCCTATACGTTCTACTTCCCCCAAATGTTTCACAACATGCTAAAATAGGGATATCATATTCCGAAGGGGACGAATGATTTATGGCAGAACGGACGAATATATATATTTATTGTAAAAATGATGAAGAGACATTGGCTAAAAAAACTAAAGTCCGAGAGGCGCTCATCCACGAGGGTTTTCAGATGCTGGAATCCCATGAGGAGGCCAATATCATCATCAGTCTAGGACATGACGGCACTTTCCTGCAAGCCGTCCGGAAAACCGGTTTCCGGCAAGATTGCCTATATGCCGGCGTCACACTAGACAACAAGCCGGGCTTTTATTGTGATTTCGATTATAACAATGTTTGGGAAATGATACACTTGATTCGCAATGCGGAGCTGAAGGTGAGACAGTACCCGCTGATCGAAGTAGCGATTGATGGGCGGCAACCTTTCTACTGTTTGAATGAATTCAGCATCCGCTCCAATATTATCCGGATGTTCACATTGGATATCATCATCGATGATACATTATTTGAAACCTTCCTGGGGGATGGTGTCATCGTATCGACCCCGACAGGCAGCACCGCGTACAATAAATCGGTGAACGGGGCTGTCGTCGACCCGATGCTTCCTTGTTTCCAAGTGACGGAACTTGCCTCCGTCAATACGAATTCCTTCCGAACGCTCGGATCTCCTTTCATCATGAGCGGGACGCGGAGATTGAAACTGCGCGTCCACCGGGACGGTAACGACTTCCCTTCCATGGCGGCGGACAATGAAGCGATGGGCATTCGAAGAGTGGAAGACGTGGAAATCAGGCTAAGCGACAAAAAGATCAAAACAGTCAAGCTAAAAGACAACTCATTTTGGGAAAAAGTGGCACGAATTTATTTATAAAGAAAAAAAGCAGTCTAATGGGATAACGGGTTCGGTTGATGGGGAGAAAACACGAAAACGTAACCCAATTAACAACTGAATTAGCGTATGATTAGCAACAGAATTGACAGTAAAAAGCAATAAAAATGCCCAGGCTTTTTTTGCCGGGCATTCTTATTATTCAACAATTGCGTCCTATTCTTTAATTAATGGTTTGCAACGGTAATAAAGCTATACTCCATACAATTAAAATGAATGAAGCAGTCAACCAAAAAGTATTAGTGGCAGTCGGCTGTTCATTTTTAATTTTCTTTATCACTTCAACAAGGTTAAGACAAAAAATAATACCCAAAATAGGCATACCAAAAACACCTATATACGCAAACATTAATAAAAAGATATCCAATTAATATTCCCCTCCGATAGAAATCAGTCATTACAACAATCTTGCGCGTTTGTTGAATAAGCCGTCTTCTTATATCTTTATTTTAGCACAAAATAATTTTCTCTCTTCAATGTTTTCAGTCATTTCTAAAACATTCTTTCAACCTCCAATTAACAAACCTATTAACATTGCTATTAGCAGAGGCACATAAATTTATGTGTTATTGTTAATTGGTTTACCAATTGTATTGTTATTTTCTACGGATAATTGCTTTAAACATTGGTATAACAACAAAAATAGGGAACCAATTCAAGTGTGAATTGTGTCCCCATTTGCTATGCACTTTAATGTTTTCTCCCCGTGTTCCGAACCCGTTACTAATGGGAGGCTGCTTTTTTCTGTTGGATGATTTCTGTAATCTTGGAACCCATGAAGAGGAGCAAGGCAGCCCAGATGAAGGAAAACGAAAGCAAGTCGACCGCTTCAAATTTCTCTCCGTACAGGCCGACCCCGATGATCAACATGAGGGTCGGGGCGATGTATTGCAAGAAGCCGACCAGATTAAGCGGCATTGTCTGGGCTCCCTTGGCAAACATGATGAGCGGCAGTCCAGTTGCGATCCCCGTCAAGATCAATAGGATATCCGTCTTGACATCAATCTGGAGGAAAGCCGTCGGACCGGTAATTGTCATCCACCCGAACGCGAGCAAGGCAAAAGGCAGGATGAACAATGTTTCGATGGCCAATCCCCGGATGGCATCCAATTGGATTTGCTTTTTCAAGAGGCCGTAGATCGCAAAAGTGAAAGCAAGGCCAAAAGACAACCAGGGTATATGTCCATAGGAGAACGTTAAGATGATCACTCCGATTGTCGCCAAAGCAAATGCGAGCTGTTGGACACGCGACAATTTTTCTTCCAGGAAGAAGATTCCCAATAGGACGGAGACAAGGGGATTGATATAATACCCCAAACTGGTTTGGACAATATGTCCGTGATTCACTGCCCATATGTAGAGGAACCAATTCCCTGAAATAAGCGCTGAAGCTAAACAAAGGAACCAAAAATCCTTTTTGGATTGCCAAAGAGTTTTCATGTCCTGTATGAGGTGTTTCCCATTTTTCATGAGGACGACAAGCAAAACCGTAAAGACGAACGCCCAGATGATTCGGGTGACTAAAATTTCAAAGCTGCCGACATGCTGCAAGGTTTTCCAATAAACAGGCATGAATCCCCAGATGACATAAGCGCCAATTCCCCAAAGGACACCGTTTCTCTCTCTCTGCATAACGACGCCCCCTTCTACTAGTAAGTTGCTTGTACCAAAGTATATACCCATCCCACTAAAGCGTAAAGGCTTGATCTCGGCAGAAGTCACTTTCCGACATCAATTCTCACCGTACTTTAAAGTGAGCTGCTTGCACTTTCAAAACAAAGAATTTTACTGAATGAAGATAAAAACCGCCTTCCCAGATGAATATCCGGAATGGCGGTTTCCTCCCCTTATTGTTGTTCCTTTTTCCGTAATTCCACACGCATGATCTTACCAGAACTAGTTTTCGGAAGTTCAGATACGAACTCAACTTTCCGTGGGTATTTGTAAGGCGCTGTCAATTGCTTCACATGTTCCTGAAGTTCCTCCACGATGCCTTCCGCTTTTTCCTGTTCCGGATCGCGAAGGACGATAAACGCTTTGACTACGCTTCCCCGAACTTCATCAGGGCTTCCAACAACGGCACATTCACGGACGGCCGGATGTTTCGTAAGAGCGTCCTCAACTTCGAAAGGCCCGATCGTATAACCGGAGCTGATGATGATGTCATCGCCGCGTCCTTCAAACCAGAAGTAGCCATCCTCGTCTTTTTTCGCTTGGTCTCCAGTGACATAATATTCACCGCGGAACTGCATTTTCGTCCGTTCCGGATCATTTAGATACTCTTTAAATAAAGCCGGCGTTGTAATATGGACGGCGATATCCCCGACTTCTCCAACTGCAGCCGGCTCCCCGTTTTCATTGATGATTTCTACACGATTGCCTGGCGTCGGTTTCCCCATTGAACCGGGCCGTGCTTCCATGCCGATCATTGTTCCGACTAACAAGGTATTCTCTGTTTGGCCATAGCCATCCCGTACTTGCAGGGAGAAATGTTTATCGAATGTGTCAATGACTTCACGGTTCAATGGCTCTCCCGCGGAAACCGCACTGCGAAGTGAAGAAAGGTCGTAATTCGCCAAACTTTCTTCCTTGGCGATAAAACGGTATTCCGTCGGTGTGCAGCAAATAACATTCACTTGGTATTTACCGATCATCTCCAAGTACTTGACGGCGTCGAACTTAGCATTATAGATAAAGCCTGTCGCTCCGCTTCCCAAGACGGATAAGAAAGGCGACCAAATCCATTTTTGCCAACCTGGAGCGGCAGTGGCCCAGACGATGTCCCCTTCCTGGATGCCAAGCCAATTCGGTGCGGCTGTCTTTAAATGCGCATATCCCCAGCCATGCGTATGGACAACCCCTTTCGGCTTGCCTGTCGTTCCAGACGTGTAGGATAAAAAGGCCATATCAGAACTTTTGATTTCTGGTGCTTCAAAATCAGCGGATGCTGATTCCATCTGCTCCGTCAATGAAATTTGACCTTCTCCGGCTTTACCGATCAAAAATAATTTCACATCTTCCATATTTTTCACATCGTTGAACTGATCGGAAAATGCGTCAAATGCGACGATGGCTTTCGCATTGCTATGAGCAAGTCGGTATTCAATATCCGACGCTCGAAGCATTTCGGAACTCGGAATGACTACAATGCCCGCTTTCAATGCTCCGATATACGTGACATAAGCCTCGATGACACGGGGCACCATGACTAGGACGACATCCCCTTTGCCTAGTCCGTTCGAAGTGAAAACGTTTGCAGTCTTGTTCGCCAAGGCCATCAATTCATCATATGTAACCTCTTTCTCTTCCCCTTGCGCATCCACATAGATGAGTGCCTTTCTGCTTTCCCCCGTTGCATATTTTTCGAACTCGCTCGCCAGATTATATTGCTCCGGTGCTAGCAATTCTTCCCGCTTCATCACAACTCCCCCTTTTCATATCATCCTAATTATACAAAGATTCATGCTATAATTCAAAATAATTTTTCATTTTGGAAGAAATATTGTATTTTTTTAATAAATTAGGGCAAACTGAATTGAATTATCCTTGTACAAAATCGAGTAGGAGGGAGTGATTAGCTCCCGACCTCTCACACCACCGTACGTACGGTTCCGTATACGGCGGTTCAATAACTTAAGTATCGACGCTCATACAAGTGATTCAGGTCTTTCAGACCCCACTTGGTGAGCGTTTCTGCTTTGATTGCTTTATGTAGAGTTTCGCTTTTGGAGACTCTCCAATATCCCTTTCGGGAATTTGATACTTTCCAAGCTTCTTCATGTAAAATTCCCAGCCTTCGTAACTGACGGTATTTTGTCCATATCTTCTTCCAACGTTTCCATATCAGTTGACGTAACCGATGGTTCAGCCATTGTGCCATGGATTTGATAAAACTTTTCATAAAGCCAATTCCATAGTAGTTTATCCAACCTATTGTCACTTGGTTGATTTCTTTGGCAATCTCGTCAAAGCGGCCCGGGCGATTCCGTTTGGTGATTTTCTTTAATTTTGATTTGAATCGACTTTTTGCGGAGTGATGTGGTCTACAACCCACACCTTTAGATGTGGAATGGAGGCAGAAACCGAGGAACTTGAGTTTGACCGGAGAACCCACCTTGCTCTTTTCTTGGTTCACTGTCAGCTTCAAATCATGTTCAAGGAACTTTGTAATGCTTTCCAAAACACGTTCCCCTGCTCGCCTGCTTTTCACGTATATGCAGAAATCATCCGCAAATCGTACGAATTTATGCCCCCGTCTTTCAAGTTCCCTATCTAATTGATTCAAATAGACATTGCTAAGAATCGGGGAGAGTACGCCACCTTGCGGAGCACCTTCTTCTGTTGGACTGATAAGTCCATCTTCAAGGATGCCACTCTTTAGAAACTTCCATATCAACTTTAGGACAATCTTGTCGTTTATGAACTCTTTTAGATATTCCATCAGCTTCTGATGATTAATGGTGTCGAAGTAGCTTTTTAAATCACAATCGACTACCACTCTATAACCTTGTTCATAATATGTGATGGATTGCTTAATGGCTTGATGCTGATTCCGTTTTGGACGAAAACCATAGCTCCTCTCCGAAAAATGAGGGTCAATGATTTTACCAATCACCTGATAGATGGCTTGTTGAACCATTCGATCCCGTACACACGGTATGCCGAGTTTTCGCATTGACCCATCTAACTTTGGAATTTCAACACGTTTTACTGGCAGTGGTTCGTACGAACCGTCTTTCAGCTTTCTAATAAGTTGGGTTCGGTATTTGGCTACATGACCTAAAAGTTCATCTACTGTCATTTCATCGACACCCGGCGCCCCTTTATTTGCCTTCACTTTCTTACAAGCGTTAAAGAGGTTGTTGATGTCGACTACTTTATCAATCAAATCGATACCATCCTGTCGCTCCATTTCTGTAAAGACAGGACTGCACGCTCCCGCATATTCTTCGGTTTCCAACCTATCCCTTTGCGGCCAGCCATCTGCCGATGTTTTCTGTGGTCTTTGCACTGTCTTTACCTCCATTTCATTTCAGGATTATTATTGTTCAGCCCTTCGTCCTTATGGACTACTATGGCTTCTGCTGACTTCTTACAGTTCAACCTGCCATCACTGACCGGTTTGTTCCTGTGGGATATTCCATCCCTCTTGTCGGGAACCCCTGTAAGACCTCCCCGGGTAAGAGCTATAACCTTCCTCCCATGTAACCGCTGCATTTACTGTATGGAACTCGGGCAGTATTGGACTTTGTTTTGTACGGCAAACTCGTCCGTTCCAATTCAGCCTCATATGCAGTTTCTGTCCGTCGGTTCGGGATTTTGCCGCCGGCTTCCTTCAGATTCCACCTCACGGTGGACACCCTTGCCTTAAGCTAACAGTTCCTACTGCCAAGCCTGTAGTGGACTTTCACCACCAAGTTATAGCCCATGCCGGGCACACCGAAAAACCGCCCCGAAAAATTTCGGGACGGCTTTTCTTACATACTTATTGTTGGTAACCGCTCATTTGCTGTTGAGCCTGTCGAACTAATCGCTTTGTGATTTCTCCGCCTACGGATCCGTTGGCACGCGATGTTGAATCAGGTCCAAGGTTTACTCCGAATTCTGCTGCGATTTCGTTCTTCATTTGGTCAAGCGCTTGTTGTACGCCAGGTACAAGAAGTTGGTTCGAGTTTCCGCTGTTGTTGTTTGGCATCGTCTGTCACCTCCTTGTGACAATAGAATGGTCGACTTCGAAAAAATCATGCAGGAGGAGTCAGTGGAAATTTATGCTTTCACTTCCAAATCAACCAGCGTAGGGGTTGATTTGCCGTATTTCTGCGCTTTCTGCAGAAATTAAGGCACAAGCTTTCGAACAGCGTAGGGTGCGATTTGCCGTATTTCTGCGACCTTTGCAGAAATTAAGGCACAGCTTTCGAACAGCAAAGAATTCGATTTGCCTTAACTTCTACGTTTTTCTCAGAAATTAAGGCGCAGCGAAGGAGTCGATTTATAATAGATCGTCAAATTTATCAGTTGCCGATCGAGGCGTTTCATAAGTGACCCGATTACGGACCGCCTCTTGAATCATCGGCTCAAAATCGGTGAATCCTTCATAGTAAACGACTTTCTCCAACTTCGGTTTCGTTTTCGGATTCGATGGTGAAAATATCGTGCAACAATCTTCGTAAGGCCTGATGGAAATATCGTATGTTCCGATCTCTTCCGCAATTTTGATGATATCAAGCTTATCAGTCGAAATGAGCGGCCTTAAAATCGGAGTGGATGTCACTTCATTGATGGCAGTCAAACTTTCCAGCGTCTGGCTAGCCACTTGTCCGAGACTCTCGCCAGTCACGATAGCGAGCGCATTTTCTTCCGTCCGGACGAGATCAGCAATGCGCAGCATGAGCCGACGAGTCGTCGTCATTGACACATTGTTTGGAACTTGAGCCGCTATTGTTTGTTGGATTTCGGTGAACGGAATGACATGTACCCGGACGGCGGCACCGAAGGAACTGAGCCGTTCCGCCAAATCTAACACTTTTTCTTGTGCCTGATCGCTCGTGAATGGCGGGCTGGCAAAATGGATGGCATCGAGGGATACGCCCCGTTTCATCATCAGATAGCCGGCAACTGGGCTGTCAATCCCGCCGGATAACATGAGAAGAGAATGGCCATTTGAACCGACCGGCATTCCGCCTGCACCTTTAAACACTTTGGATGTCAAAAATGCGCCTTCTTCTCGGATTTCTACATGCAAAAGGATTTCCGGTTTTTTCATTTGCACGATAAGGCCCGGAAAATGTGTTAAAACATGGGCTCCGATTGCCTGTTGCAATTCCCCGGTCACAAGCGGAAAGCTTTTATCTGTCCGTTTAATTTCCACCTTGAATGTTTTTCCCTCGGTTTCATCATCCCCGATGATTTGAATCGCTTTTTCTTTAATTGCTTCCAAATCGGCTTCGCATTTTGCAATCGGGCTGAAGGAATGGATGCCGAAGATGGATGGTAGTTTTTCCATTGCCTGCTGCAATTCGGTCTCATTATCAGAAGTCAGGAACATCCGGTCGCGCTCCGCCTTGATTTTGACAGTGGTAAGGTCTCTGAATGCTTGTTTCATATTCGCACGCAGTCGATCCACAAATTTTTTCCGATTCCGTCCTTTTAACGAAATTTCCCCGTAACGGATTAATACTTCGGTCCAATGCATTACTCTTGTCCCCTTTTTAATAGCTCTATAAAACGAACTAGCGTTTGCTCAAGTTGAGTAATTTCTTCTTCTTTGTTATTTTTCCCAAAGCTTATCCGGATTACACCGGACTTCCATTTTTCCGGCAATTGGATTGCTTCGATGACATGGCTCGCCTGCTTGCTTTTCGACGAACACGCACTGGAGGTGGAGATGATGATGCCATTCTCCTGAAAGAAATTTACAGCGACTTCCCCTTTGATGGAATGAAATGAGAGAGAGATAATATGCGGCGCGCCCTGTTCGGGAGCCAGCACCGTCACATTTTCAAATTGACCGCAAAAGGCAATAAGCCGCTTTCTCCAATCCCTGAATCTTTTCCCATCATTTCCGGATTCCGTCAGCCGAATCGCCTTCGCGAGTGCCACTGCATTCGGCGCGGAGGCCGTGCCGCTTCGCAAGCCGCCCTCTTGCCCTCCACCGAGTAAGATCGGTTGCGGCCTCAGCCCTTTTTTCATTGCCAGCAAGCCCGTTCCTTTCAAGCCATGTATTTTATGGCCGGAAATTGTAATGATATCCGGACTGTCCCCTTGCAATGAAACCGGAAGCTTGCCGAAACTTTGGACGGTGTCGGAATGGAGGACGGCGCGCGAATTCGAATGGATGATCTTCGCGCACTTCTCAATCGGCTGCACCGTTCCGATTTCATTGTTCACGTGCATGATGCTGACAAGTATCGTATCTTTTCGCAGTTTCGTCTCCAGCTCGCTTATGGAAATGACGCCTTCCCGATCAACTGATAAGTAATCGACTTCGAATCCTTGCCCTTCCAAATAGGCGAACGCCTGCAAGATGGATGGGTGCTCCACAACCGTCGTGATCAAGTGATTTCCCCGATGGCGAAGTGCATGGGCAAAGCCGATGACCGCCAAATTATTCGCCTCCGTCCCGCCTGACGTGAAAATCAGTTCCCCTTCAGGTACTCCTAGAATTGACAAAATCTGTTGGCGGGAACGCTCGAGCAGTTTCTCGGCCTCTTTTCCCGCTTTATGGAGAGAGGCGGGGTTCGCAAAAAAGCGCCGATTCGCTTCAACGAACGAGTCGAGAATTTGCTCTTCTGGTTGTGTAGTAGCGCTGTTATCAAAATAAATCATTCAAATCTTCCTTTACTACGCGTGATACAGCCACCGGCGCGAGTGCACCGGTGGCTGTATGAGCTCATTTCTTTATGGGTGATGTTATATGGATTCTTATACTTGCTCTTTCACAAGTTCTTCAATTTTTTTCATGGCGCCCGGTTCCACATCCTCCACCGCAGTGGCTGCTTCTTCCAACGCTTTGTTGTAACGGAATTGCCTGAATGATTCCTCTGCATCCAAAAGGCGGTTATGAGTTTCAGGATGAGTAGCCCGATACCGATTGCCGTACTGGATGATCCATTCGATCAACATGACATTTTCAAGCAATTCTTCGACTCTTTCCGTGACATCCGCCACAGCCTTTTCGGCATCCCCCAAATATGTATGGACCAAATTCATATTGAGAGGGGTTTCCTGCAGGCTTTGCGAGACGATATACAGCTGTTCATCCGCTTCTTCCAGCCTGGCTTCCATCTCATCCGGGATACCCGGTATGTTCCCTTTTTGCAGTTTGCGCTCGGTGTTTTGCAATCTGCGATTCAATTCTTCCAGCTGCGTCCGGACGTTGAGCTCATCAATGCGGAGATTTTTCAGCCGATTTGCAAATACTTCCTGTTCCTCGGAAATTTGCTCCAGTTCACTCGTGATGTCCTGCATTTCCTGTTGGAGACTGGAGTAAGCCGAGCCGCCTCCTTCTACCCGTTCGTACAGGAGTCCAAATCGATTTTCGAGTTGCTCGAGCTTTTTAAGGCTTGTCTGCGGGATATGCGCCTCTTTTTCATCCAGACGATAACTTTGTTGCACGTAGGCCGCTTCGTTTGAAGTGTCCTTCGTCAATGTCGTGACGCTACTCAGCAATTCAGCCAACCCATCGAAATTTACATCGACGTAGCGC
Organism: Sporosarcina sp. FSL W7-1349; assembly: GCF_038003045.1. Taxonomy (NCBI): domain Bacteria; kingdom Bacillati; phylum Bacillota; class Bacilli; order Caryophanales; family Caryophanaceae; genus Sporosarcina; species Sporosarcina sp. FSL W7-1349. The sequence goes on along the minus strand of NZ_JBBOOK010000001.1, from coordinate 207,563 downwards.
TTTGCGTTCACTTCATTTTCAAGTGCATCGTAGAAGGAGTCGATACGATCATTGATATCATGGGCCTGCTCCTGAACAGCCTCGATTTCGAGATCCGCCATTTTCTTCAGCAGCCCTTCAATTTCCTGTTCGATCTGATCTAAGTGCTTATTCAGTTCTAGATGCTGCAAATAATAGCCTTGCTCTTCCATTTCCCTCGACCCGTTCCGCAATTCCCGGATGGAAGAAGGTATTTTATTTTGCAAATCGGTCAGCAAAGCCGGGATATCATGAATCAAGCCAAAAAGGCGGGTCCCTTTCTCTGTCAATGAAATGACAATCTCTCTCGCCTGCAAGTAATTTCCATGCGCCGTCAATTCATCGTATTCCGCAAATTTCGGATTGAAGGATTCCAACTCCTTTTCCAGCGGATTCGCGGTCATGCCGAACGAATGCTGATGAGCAAGGACCGTTTTCCGGGCGGCGCGGTGCTGCTCCTTCAATTGCTCGATTTCAATGCGGTTCTTCTCTTCGCTGCCGACCAATTCATTGAGCTCGTGCAGGATTTCATTCATTTTTTTATCGCAATAACGGATTTTATCCTGGATTAACTTTTCTGTCTCTGTCGCTTTCCGGAATCGGAAGCGGTCGACCATGTCCTCCACGTCGAATAACAGAGAATCGATCTTCGGCATATGGACATCCATCACGTCGGTCCATTCATTTCGCCAGCGCTCGAATTTCTCTTCCGTTTCTCCTGTCATATTCAACTGCTTGACCTTGGTCATTTCTTCAAGAATCGGTTTATGTTGGATTTGTAACTTTTCGTTTTCAAGTTTTTCAATTTCGGATATATGTTTACGCCTAAATAGAAAGGCGATGACTGTCATAATAATGAGAACTATAATTGGAATGATGACGTATCTCATCGTGGTCCCCCTATCCCGTGTCACTGTAACATGATATTATCCTATATCGTATCATGTTTAAAGACTTTTGGTTGCGAAAATGAATGTTTCGTATCGAAAAATCTTTTTTTTCGTCATTTCTTCGCATTCTACGTATAATCGAATTGAATCATTTTTTTGACTGGGAGGTCATTTCCATGTTTGTCCCTAACGACTATTCCACCGATTTGAACGTCGGATATGAACAACTAGCCAAGCAATTGGATGCCCTGTTGACCGGAGAAAGCGATCGGTATGCAAATTTAAGCAATGCCTCCGCTTTGCTCAACCAATTTCTCGACCGGATCAATTGGGTCGGCTTCTATTTATGGAATGGGGATGAGCTTGTGCTCGGCCCATTTCAAGGGCTCCCCGCTTGCGTGCGAATCCCGTTCGGAAAAGGGGTTTGCGGGACAGCGGCGATGCAGGAGGAAACGATCCTCGTTCCGGACGTCCATGCGTTCCCCGGCCATATCGCCTGCGATGCGGCGTCCCGTTCCGAAATTGTCGTTCCCTTGTTGAAAGACGGAGAGCTGTTGGGAGTGCTGGACGTCGATAGTCCGGAAGTGGACCGTTTTACCGAAGAGGATCGGAAGGGATTGGAACAGTTCGTCCAGACGCTTGTTGGTCACCTATAAGTCTAGTGTTCGAGAAAAAACTGCCTCGGCATGCCTGTCATCGGCTGCCGAGGCGTTTTTTTCATTCAGTCCAAAGCCATGAATGCGGTTTTCATATCCCGAATCAGATCATCCGGATGCTCTAGCCCGACGGAGAGCCGGAGCAGCGAATCGGTGATCCCCATTTCAAGCCGGTCTTCAGCCGGTACACCGGAATGCGTCATCGTGGCGGGATGCTGGATCAGCGTTTCGGCATCTCCTAAACTGACCGCAATCTTGATAAGTTGCAGATGATCCATGAAGCGCTGAGCAGCCTGCATGCCGCCCTTCACTGTAAATGAAATCAAACCGCCCCCTGCCCGCATTTGCCGCTTGGCAATGTCGAATTGGGGATTGTCTTTGTCGAATGGATAGTAAATCTCTTCGACATGTTTTTCATTTTTCAAAAAGGCGATCAGTTTCTCTGCATTGTTCGAATGGCGTTCCATCCGGATCGGCAGCGTCTTCAATCCGCGAATCAGCAGCCAGGCGTCAAACGGGGACATGATGCCGCCGTAGTCCTTTTGAATCGTGCCACGAATCCTCGCAATCTCCTCTTTCTCTTTTCCAACGAGCAATCCTCCTACGACGTCTCCATGGCCATTTATATATTTCGTAGCACTGTGAAGTACGAAGTCGGCGCCTGCCGATATTGGATTTTGCAAATAGGGGGAAGTGAATGTATTGTCGACGATGACTTGCAAGCCGTGTTTTTTGCCGACATTGACGACCGCTTCCAAATTGACCAATTCCATCGTCGGATTGATGGGGGTTTCCAAATAGATGCAAACTGTTTCCGGACGGATGAATTTTTCGATTTCCTCTTCATTGTCCATTCGGATCAAATCATGCGTAATCTTGTATTTGTCTTCCATAATTTTCAATAGGCCGAATGTACATCCGTAAATCCCTCGAGAACACAACACATGATCCCCGGCTTTAGTAACATGCGTCAGTATAGCACTCACGGCGGCCATGCCCGATCCGAATGCCAAGGCGGCTGCGCCGTCCTCGATTGCCGCAATCCGTTCTTCGAGTACGCGGACTGTCGGATTGCCTAAGCGGGAATAGATATACCCTTCTTCATTGCCGGAGAACCGGCTTGCCCCCTGCGCCGCATTTTCAAAAGAATAAGTGGAAGTCTGGTAGAGTGGAACCGCGAGACTGCCATAATGCTCCTGATCCTCGTACCCTTCATGGATGACGACAGTGTCTTTGTGAAGCGGGTGATCTTTCATTTCAATCCATCCTTTCTATGATGTGTTGGATGCGCTTACAAATAGTTTACTCTATTTTATGCACGAAAGAAAAAGAGGCGGCTTCCACTTTATGATTTCGTGGAGACCGCCCGATGGATGACAACTTGGTTTTTCCCATTATGTTTGGCTTTATATAACGCTTCGTCCGCCTCTTGGAAGAGTTGTTGGAAGGACGGTCGGCTTTCCCGGCTCCAGTCCCGCATGCCGATGGAAACTGTCACACTCGGCTCCGTGTATTTCGGAATAAGCCGGAGAAGCTGTTCCGAAAGAGCCATTCCATCCTCCATATCCCCGGAAGGCAAATAAATTGCCATCTCTTCTCCACCCCATCTTGCGGCAAATCCTTTTTCCCCGACTTCCAATAAGATGGTCCGGGAAATGTTACGCAGCACTTTGTCTCCAATGGCATGGCCGAACGTGTCGTTGACCTTTTTGAAATTATCCACGTCAATCATGAGGAATACGCCTTGCGCCTCCTCGGCCATGGATCGTTCGATGACGTTATCCAAATAACTGCGGGTATATAGCTTCGTGAGGTTGTCCTTGTCAACCAGTTCCTGCAGTTGGTCGCGCAACATCGAATTGGAAAATGCGAGAGATGAATGGCCGATCAATGAGCGCATCAACTTGAAACTGTCAAAAGGGAAATAATATCTCTCTTTATGCACAAGAATAACAAATCCAATCATTTCCTCTTGGTTCAGAATCGGGATTGCGATAAATGACTTGTAGGGAACCTCGCCCCCCGCGCATACCTCGAAATTGGCATCGAACACTTCTTTTTTCCCACTATCAAATTGACATAGGGCATAATCGATATATTGCCTGCTGCCGACCTCTTGGAAATAGGCGGTGCTCATATCTGAAACGGAAAACCGACCCCCAGCTTCCTTGAAGACAAATGCCAATTCACTCGGCTTGAATGCTCGGGTCAACTGCCCTTTTAAGAAAAGTACCATTTCATCGAATTTTAAATTTTCATTCAATTTTTTTGAAGTTTCATTTACAAGTTGCAGATCGGTGATGAGACGATGCGATTGGTCATAAAGGCTGGCATTTTCCAAGGCGTTTCCAGCCGTATTGGCCACTACCCGGACGAAATCTTTCTGCATGCTCGTAAAGTCGAATTCAATCGGTGCCTTCACTTGCAGGACTCCGTAAATGCCCTGTCTGCCTTTGATCGGCGCATTGACCAATGTTTTGGTCAGGTCTTGCGCATGCTCAATTGTCAATTCCCCGGAAAGAAATGCGTCCAAAGCAGAGGGCCTTTCTTTCATATGGTCGAATAATTGATAGGCCTGGCTTAATTCTTTCCGTTCGTGGGAAAGTAGCAGAACGACCTCGAATTCAGGAAACGAGTCAGATACCGCCTGGATGATTCCATCGAGGATGACCCGGCTCTCCATCGTCGCATTGAATAGTTCCGTGACATTGAACAATTGCCGGTAACTTTCTCCTCTTGTCTCGAGGAGATAAGTTCTTCTCACATTGTGGATCAGCTGGAGGACCGATTTCTCCAGTTCTTTCCAATAAGGCGATGCGGCGAAAGCACGAAGCCGATTTGTCGCTTTGAACAGGAGCAGGCCAATCGGCTCTCCCTCCCGATTGCGGAATAGAATATACTCATCAGCAAATTCGAAACCTTTGCCTTGAAGTTTTGCTAATATATCGTTATCAGAGACTTTTCGATTTTCCCGATTCGATTCCATCGGGATGGACAAAGTGATACTTCTGTCCGAGTCGGTTCCATTGAGCGGGATGAGGCTTTCATTATGATAAATGAAAAATTGAGAAGCCTTTATACGGAAGTGGCGGTCAAGAATCTGCTTAAGCGACTCGAACCACGTGCCATAAGAATGCGCTTCCGATTCTTCCGTCCATAAATCGAATAATTCACTTTTGATGGTAAGCATAGTCAATTGATGGTTCATGCGCATATTCACCCCTACCTGATAAACGAACTCTCTCAAATACTCAGTTTGTATTATATTCTATTATAATACATTTGAACCATATTGGCGAGCAAGAATTCTAGCCAGAAGTGCTCAGTTCTCCAATTCAATACATGGCTTGACTCTTCGCCACAATATTGTTATGATGTTCTTTGTGTAAAATAGTTGCAGCAGTTATGTGCTCCAAATTGTCCAGTCTATTCCTCGGTAGAAGGTGCATCGCGTAACCTTTTGGCTGCAAAGGCGAAGTTGCAAGATGATAGAATGGCATTTGGAAGGAACATATCTGGTTCTTATTTTACAAAATAAAACCAAAAACAGAGGAGGAGTCACTCATGGCTCGTTATACAGGTCCATCTTGGAAACTGTCCCGTCGTCTTGGTATTTCACTAAGCGGCACAGGTAAAGAAATTGAGAAACGCCCTTACGCACCAGGACAACACGGTCCTAACCAACGTAAAAAACTTTCCGAATACGGATTGCAATTACAAGAGAAACAAAAACTTCGTTTCATGTTCGGCGTAAACGAGCGCCAGTTCAAAACGATCTTCAACAAAGCAGGCAAAATGCCTGGTAAACACGGTGAGAACTTCATGATCCTTCTTGAAACTCGCCTTGACAACGTAGTATACCGCATGGGCCTTGCACGCACTCGTCGTGCTGCTCGTCAGCTCGTTAACCACGGACACGTCATGGTCGATGGCAAACGCGTGGACATCCCATCATACAGCGTAAAACCAGGCCAAGAGATCTCTCTTCGTGAGAAATCCCAAAACCTTGATGTTATCAATGAAGCACTTGAAGTGAACAGCTACGTGCCGGACTATGTAACATTCAACAAAGATACAAAAGTCGGCCAATTCGTTCGTCTTCCTGAGCGCAGCGAACTTCCTTCTGAAATCAACGAAGCGTTGATCGTTGAGTTCTACAGCCGTTAATTTGATCGCATGTCATCCAGCAACAAAAAACCCCCTAGAAACCTTGAATTTCCATGGTTTCTAGGGGGTTTTTATCTATGTTCAGACACAAAGGATGCAAGGAAATGCTCTGCGGGTGCAAGGTAGCATGAGGCTCGCGAACAAACCGCGAGGAGTGCATACAAAACACGTATAAAGGATGGCCACTTATCTATCACAAATACTCCGGAAGCTTTGATTCACTAAAGCTTTCGGGGGTTCTGTTTTACTGGAGGTGGAGGTACAACCGAATAACTGTCTAAACTATGGGCCACCCTCGCTCATTCTTAAGTTTCCAGTATCTAGTTCATTTATTAATACAAATGGCACGCGACGTAATGTTCCTCTTCGATTTCCTGCCATTGTGGCTTAACGGATGAGCAGATATCCATCTTTGCTGGACAGCGGGAATGGAACGGGCAGCCGCTCGGCGGGTTCTGGGGGCTTGGGAGCTCACCACTTAACAGAATTCGATCCCTGGCCCTATCCCGATTTGGCGATGGAATAACGGAGAGTAGCGCTTTCGTATACGGATGCAATGGGTTTTCATAAATTTGGTTCTTAGGTGCGAGTTCCACGAATTTTCCTAAGTACATCACTCCAACTCTTGTGCTAATATGCTTGATGACGCTCAAGTCGTGCGCAATGAAAATGTAGGTAAGGTCCATGCTTTCCTGAAGATCCTGCATCAAATTCAGTACTTGCGCCTGGACCGAGACATCGAGCGCTGAGACTGGCTCATCCGCGATGACCACTTTCGGCTCTAAAATTAAAGCGCGGGCAATGCCAATCCGTTGTCGCTGTCCTCCGCTGAATTCGTGAGGATATCGGCGAGCGACCTTTCGGCTGAGCCCGACCTTCTCCAACATTTCGTAGATATTTTGGAAGCTCTGCTTGTTATATAGGCGATGTATTCTCAAAGGTTCCGCCAAAATATCATAGACCGTTTTCCGTGGATTGAGAGACGCATACGGATCCTGGAATATCATCTGAACTTCCTGTCTGATTGGTCGTAACTGACGGAATGACAGGTTGACGAGCTCCTTTCCTTCGTATTGGACGCTTCCCGAAGTCGGTTCTGCCAATTGAAGAAGTGTCCGCCCCAAAGTAGATTTACCACAGCCGCTTTCGCCAACTATACCAAACGTTTCTCCTTTTTTCAGTACGAAACTGACATTATCGACAGCTTTAACTTGGCCAACCGTCCGCCGCAACAGACCTTTTTTAACAGGATAATATTTCTTGATATTTTGAACTGTTAGCACATCTGTCATCAGTCTCCCGCCTCCTTCTCATTGAGCCAGCACGAAGCCGAATGTGAGTCGGTGAATTGCACTTTCGGAGGCACCTGCGAAAAACAGATATCCCTCGCAAATGCACATCTTGGAGCAAATTTACAGCCGGGCACCATATCTTCCGCTTGTGGCACCATTCCGGGGATTGTATCCAGACGATTTTGGTTCTTTTCAATGTCAGGCATTGAATGCAACAGACCAATCGTATAAGGATGCTTAGGTGCTGCGAACAGCTCATCAATTTCAGCCTCCTCTACGATCATACCAGCGTACATGACGATAACACGATCGCATACTTCGGATACAACGCCAAGATCATGGGTGATGAGCATGATCGAAGTACCAGTCTCTTTTTGCAGTTTTTTCATCAAATCAAGGATTTGCGCTTGAATTGTGACATCAAGCGCTGTGGTCGGTTCGTCTGCGATGAGTAATTTGGGATTGCAGGACATTGCCATCGCAATCATAACACGCTGTCGCATTCCTCCGGATAACTGATGTGGAAACTCCTTCATGATTTGTTCCGCGCGGGGAATCCCGACTTGCTTCAGCATCTTCACACCTTTTTCAAACGCCTGTCTCTTGCTGCATTTCACATGTTCCCGTATCATTTCCACCATTTGAAAACCGATCGTAAAGACTGGATTCAAGGAACTCATTGGATCCTGAAATATCATAGCAATTTCATTTCCTCTGACTTTTCGAAACTGGGATTCAGGCAGAAATGCAATATTTGCATCACCATAATAAATTTTGCTGTCTGGATCAATCCGGCTAAACCCTTTCGGCAGCAACCCCATGACCGCTAGTGAGGTTACACTCTTACCGCAGCCGGACTCTCCAACAATCCCAAGCATCTCCCCTTGTCTCACAGAGAAAGAAACTTCCCGTATCGTATTGACAAAAGTCCGATCTTTCTTGAAGCCTACTGTTAAGTTTTCCACCCGTAAAACTGCTGTCATATCATCACATACTTTCAATAGCGCTTTTCTTGATGAATTCCAAGACTTTCTTATCAATGAAACCTTCAGGCTGAACACGCTCATCAAAATTCTCAATCAAATGGTACGACTGGATAGCCTCTTTCAGCATATCGTCGTCACATTGTTCAGACTCCAAATATTCCAAGACGGTTAAGAACTTCCTTAATTCATCGGCCACGGATTCACTAATTGCCAACACATCTTCTTCTGCGGTTTTGTTGAAATAAAGCTGATGAAGCTCGTAAATCCTCTCCAACTCTTTTACTGGTTCTTCATGATCATCAACACGCAAATCAATATATTTGTCATTGTAGCCGCCATAGCTACCGTTCTCCTTTACGATAAGTAATGCCGCAGACTGTTTCCCCCTGCTGTCGCCGCCCGCATCATCACCGGCTTTCAGCGCTTTCAGCAACCTATCGGCAAGCGTACCTGATGCTCCGAGGAATGCTTCACTCATCCGATCGACGACTCCTTCATCGACGAGTATATTCCCTTGCACTGCGAAGTTTTTACCGGTTTTTCCGCCAGCCCAGTCGTAGCTGTCTTCACCGGTGAACGTAGCGCTGTTCCCTTTTGCATCCACAATCCCAACTTGCCGATACGATTTCCGTTCATCGCTTTTCGTAAGTTCCTCTATTACTTCCTCCGGCGAGTCGCCGCTCTCCAGAAGTTCCAATCCTTTCGTTCCATATTCCAAGTTGGCCCATGATTGGGTAGCGACTGCCCCCACACCCGCTTTTGCATATGGGACGACTGCCCCGACGCTCAAAAATTTGGAAGCAACAGCAACCCCCAGCTCATTCGTTTCTGGATCGAAGCCTACGATTGAAAAAGTATTTACGGGACGTGTAGTAAATTTAACGTTTGTCAATTCCCCAACCTCCTAATTATTTGATTTTTGGATCGAGCGCGTCACGCAACGCATCTCCCAATAGATTCAAGCAAAGTACTACGATAAAAATAGAGATTCCCGGTATGAGACTTAAATGCGGGGCCATCCGGATATATTTCTGGCCCTCACTTAACATGACGCCCCATTCCGCAAGCGGCGGCTGGGCGCCAAGACCAAGGAAGCTCATCCCCGATGCGGCCAAGATCATCCAGCCAACATCGAGACTGACTGCGACAATGATGGCAGGTAGACAGTTCGGCAATATATGTTGAAAAATGATATGAAAATGGCTAGCTCCCAACGCCTTCTCCGCCAAGACAAATTCCATTTCGCGGAATTGCAAAGTACTTCCCCTTACGATTCGCGCATAATATGGGATGCCGACAATACTGATCGCAATCATCGTATTCGTCAGGCCCGGACCCAATGCTGCGATGATGGCAATCGCTAGCAAAATATACGGGAACGCCATTAAAATATCGATGAAACGCATAATTACTGTATCGTAAAATCTTTGAAAATAACCGGCAATCAAGCCTAGGATCGTTCCAAAAAGCAGTGCAATTGCCACAGCGAACGCGCCGATACTTATCGAGACACGGCCTCCCCAAATTGTCCTACTCAACAGGTCACGGCCTAATTCATCCGTCCCAAGAAGATGCCCCGGCGTTCCGATTGGCTGAAGTCGGTTCGCAATGGCTGTTTCATCCGGATTCGGAAGCGGTAGCAAAGGTGCTAGCGCTGTCACGAGAAAAATCAGCAGCAGAACGCTACCACCGATCATCGCCGTCTTGTCGCGCCGTATCTTTTTCCAGGCAACTTTCCATGGTCCTTCGTATTTCTCTCGCAAAGGAGCAGAAGTTGCATCTTTCATATCTCGTGTTTGATCGATCATAGCTACTCCCTCCTACTTATACGAAATACGCGGATCCAGTAAAGCGTATAAAATATCTACTATTAAATTCACAAGAACATAAGCCGTCGCTACAAAGAGAATAATTCCTTGTACTAACGGGAAGTCCCTAGCTAGGATACCATCGATCATCAGTGTGCCAATGCCCGGCCATGAAAAGACCTTTTCCACTAGCACTGCCCCGGCAAGTAGAAAACCAATCTGCATACCGATTACTGTGATGACCGGAATAAACGCATTCCGCAAAGCATGTAGAAACACAATCCGTTTCTCGCTCAATCCCTTGGAACGTGCTGTCCGGATATAATCATTTTCGAACACTTCCAGCATACTCGACCGGGTCATCCGTGCGATGACTGCACCGACTCCCGCCGACAGTGCAATGGATGGCAATATCAAATGTTTGGCCAGCTGCTCGAAGCCCGATCCTCCCGGTGAATACATTCCTGAAATCGGCAGCCAATTCAACTGAAGCCCAAAAATAATTTGCAATAATATTCCAAGCCAAAATACCGGAAGGCAGAATCCGACAAGGATCATGATCATCAATGCACGGTCGATGAAGCTATATTTCTTGTAGGCGGAAACGATTCCGACCGCCACCCCCGTAACAATCGCGAATAATGCACTCGTGATAGTCAGGATGAGCGTCGCGCCGAATCTATCCATCACCAATGGCAGAACCTCCATCTTCAGCTGGATGGAGCGTCCCCAATCGCCGGTCAGGACATTGCCAATCCAAGTAAAATATTGTTTCAGAAACGGTTCATCAAGTCCTAGATCGGTCCGGAGCTTGGCGATAGAATCGGCTGTTGCTTTCGGACCCAAAATGATCTTGGCTGGATCCCCCGGCGATAAATACATAATAGAGAATACTAATAAGGTGACCCCGAACAACACGGGGATCAACCCGAAAAGCCGTCGTATGATATAGACAAAAATAGGGCTCACCTCCATCTAGAAAAAGTGTATAAATGGCATTAGGAGCTGACATTGTCAGCTCCATGGCCCTCTCATCAAAAAGTCACATTACTGAAACGGAAGACACCTGTTGGGTGCAGTACAAAGTTTTTGACGTTAGGAGAAGTTAGAACAATCTGTTTCTCGTAATCCAATACAAGCCAGGGAGCTTCCTCCATAATGATTTCCTGGACCTTCTCATACATCGCTGTCCGCTCCGCCTTATCCGGGCTGATCCGGGCTTTGTTCAATAATTCGTTCACTTCTTCGTTGTTGTAATAGGAATCATTGAACCCTTTTGCCGGCCATTGCTCGCCGCTAAACAAGATATAGAGGAAGTTATCCGGATCGCCGTTATCGCCAATCCAAGACATCTGGTGCATATCCATGTCGCTTTCTTCCATTGGAATGAAGACTTTATCTAAATAAGTCCCCCATTCGAATGTTTGAATGTTCAACTTGATGCCGACTTTGGCCAAATCTGCTTGAATGGCAGCTGCCATAACTTGCGGCTGCTGCATTCCGGAACCTGATTCCGGCACCCAGTAATCGACTTCGAAACCGTTCTCATATCCTGCTTCCACCAATAATTCCTTCGCTTTTTCTGGGTCGTACGGATAGTTTTCTACTTCCGCATTATGTCCCCATACATTTGGCGGGATCGGGCTATTCGCCAATTCCCCCGTTCCTTGCAGCAGGCCGTCGATAATCGCTTCTTTATTAACAGCGTAATTGACAGCCTGACGGACTTTGACGTCATTGAACGGCTCTTTCTGAGTATTAAATGCAGTCCACCAGACGTGCATTCCTGCTTCCTCAATCAATTGCACTTTGGGATCATCCTGCAGACGAACGAGATCATCCGGTGGAACGTTGACGATCAGATGGATATTGCCAGCCTCAAGCTCCGCCAAGCGTGTTTGCGCTTCAGCAATCGGTTTAAAGATGATCTTCGAAATAGTAGGAGCCCCCCTGAAATGTTCTTCATTTTTCTCCAAGACTGCTTCTACGCCCGGTGTCCAGCTTACAAATTTATAAGGACCTGTGCCTACCGGATTTTTCGTGAAATCATTACCATTTTCCTCAACAGCTGTTGGGCTGACGATACTAGCGGAATGCATTGCCATGTTGCTTAGGAATGGAGCAAACGGCTCTTTCAAAACAATCTTCACTTCATAGTCTCCAAGAACTTCCACATTGTCCACCATGCCGAAAGTAAAATCAGCATATGCAAATTGCCCAGTATCATGGAAAGGATGGGCCGGATCGATTTGCCGGTCAATACTAAACTTTACCGCGTCAGCGTTGAAAGGTGTCCCGTCATGAAATTGCACATCATCCCGTAACGTGAACACATATTCCAACCCATCGTCTGTGATATCCCATTTTGTCGCTAAACTTGGTTCTAAGTCAGTGCTTCCATCTTTGAAACGGACGAGCTGGTCATACAGCTCCATGGCTGCACGAGATGAGTTGAAATCCGACACTTGATGGGCATCAAATGAAGTCGGCTCCGCTTCCAGTCCAACAATCAGTGTGTCACCGCCAGGCGTAGCCACACCATCGGCCGGCACATTGCTCTCTTCAGAACTGCCGGAGTCACCAGAACATCCTGCTGCCAGGAGCAAGGTCGCCAACATGAGGAGAAAGCCTTGCCAAAAACGTTTGCTCATTGTATTACCCCCTGTCTTTTAATTATTTTACAATTAGCAATAATACAAATGTTGTACTTTCATGTGTTATTTTTGAACTATTATGATATTGGATAATGGAGAGAGGAAATGCTTTCTCAGCAAATAGAGTTTCGCATTAAATGAAGGGTTCCTATAAAAAAATCGACAGTTCAAATGTGATTGAACTGCCAGACTTTAGTAAAGTATAAGCATGAATACCTTCTTGCATAAATAGAGTTCTTATTTCTTTCTGAGGAACAGCAATGACCTGATCAGGCCTGCGAATACTAGCGAACCAATCGCGATAACGTTCATCCAGAAAACGAGTGGGTAGTCGCCATACCAATTAAAGCATATGAGCACATAAAGAAAGCCCATCGAGAAATAAACCGCAGTTCGTTGCGCTGGCAGCATTGCATACCCAATCATGATGGGCCATTGCCAAATACTTAAGAACAGTAGAATTTGAACGATTACGTAGTCCACCGAATGAAACCACACAGTGAATGTGATAACTAAAAATAGAAAGAAGAGACCCAAGAAATAACGTTTCCTGATATGTGGTACGAGTCCATTCACATAAGAGTTCACAAACAGCATCGACAATATGATCGTATTAATGCTTCCAAGGAATACGACGAGCAGCACGAAGGTAAAGAAGAACGGCGATAGCATCCTCTCCAACATTGACAAGATCAGTAAGTTCGGTATTGCCGATTGAACCCTTTCTGTAATTGCTACGATAATCATCGTTGAAAATGCTAAGGTAACTGAACCGACACTCATCCCGATCAACAGCATCTTCGCCTTTATTGATGTTTTGGGAAACGAGTGCAAATGAAATGCGGCAAATAATTTGATGACAAATACTGCCGTCATCGCCAAATAGAAAGAAAACAGCCCTTCTCTGTTGAGATGGAGCACTTTCGGATGATAGTGCAACAGATTATGATAGACCGTCTCCAATCCCTTTTGCAAATATATGAAATTGGGAAGCAGGATGGCGAGCACGAAGATAAGGCTAATGTTCATCACAACAATGATATTCACGAGTAGTGAGGTTTTTTTCCGGATGAAGAACATGAAAACTACAATGACGGAGGCACCTATGAACAGTACTAGTTCCAATGGCGGCTCCTTGGTGAAACGCAAAACCCCCGCGATAATCCAAACCTGTAAAGCGAATGTTTCCAGCAAATGAAATGCAAAAAGGGTCAAGAGCAATGGCTTCGAGCTGTCCTCCACCCTCTTTCGAAAGAGAAGTTTACGGAAGAAGTAAACTAAGAAAACGGCCGTCACAAAAGAAGCACAAAGAATAAGCCCCCCGTACGTCCCATACTTCAATACGACGTCACTAGATAAAAAAATTAGCGTCATCGTAAAAAAAGAACTAATAACATATAAGACTTTCAACTCGATCAACCTCGTTTTTCCAGCAACTCTTGCAATTTCTGCTGGCGGTATCTAGCCGGCGTTGTCTGTACTAATCTTTTAAACGCTTTGCTGAAATAATGCTGGCTGTTGAATCCCGTGGCAAAGGAAACTTGCTCGATGGACCATTCTTTTTCCTTCACCAAAAGTTCTTTCGCCATTTTGATACGGTACCTTAGTAAGTATTCCGAAAATGGCATTCCGATTTCCTCACTGAACAATCTACTTAAATATTGAGGATGGATAAAAAGCTCTTCTGCGACTGACGAAAGTTTCAGTTGTTCGTGAAAACGTTTTGCAATGATATCGATTGTATTGCCAACCGCGGACGAGCGCGAATTATACTGAGGGTGTTGGAAAATATAATCATTCAATAAGCGTAAAAGCTCAATCTCCAAAACGGGTTTCACCAAGTAGTCCACCGCTTTTAGCTTCAACGAATATCTTGCATACTCGAATTCCTGGAATGCGGATATGATGACTACATCCAGATCGGGGTTATCCTGCTTCAATTGCTCGGCCACCTCCAGCCCGCTTCGTCCGCCAAGTTTTATGTCGATCAGAGCTAAATGAATCGTATCTTTCTGGGCGACTTGAATGGCATCCGTTCCTGCATATGTTGAAAAGATGCGCCAATCAGGAAAATTCTTCTGTATGATCATTTCTAATTGTTCTACGAATAGCGGTTCGTCGTCTAGGATTAGTAGATTCATTCAAATTCCTCCCCATACATATAGTGTCTCGGCCAAGACACGGTTACGATCGCTCCCCTAGTCTCTTTCCGATTTTCCAAGCTAAAATGAGCGGACGTCCCATAAATGAGCCGGAGTCTATCTATGATGTTTTTAAGGCCGGTTCCTAATTCTACTTCCTGGTTCCCTAGTATACCGGGACCTTCATCGATCACCTGCAAAAAGATGGTATCCCCTTGTTCCGTGATGCGAATTATCAGTGATGAGCCCCCTTCAACTTCCTCTATGCCATGCTTGAACGCATTTTCCACGACCGTTTGTAACAAAAACGGGATAATCATTTCATCGTGGAGTTGTTCTTCAACTTCAATATCAATTGAAAGGCGATTTCCGAAACGGATTTGCTGAATCTGCAAATAATGAGTCGTATGCATCACTTCCTCGCTGATCGGATACAAATGATCATGCACTTTATATTTGTATCTGAGGAACAGGACCATATGTTCAAAACCTTCTGTTAATTTTTCATATTTTTGTAGCTTCAATAGACTGAGTAAGGAATTCAGCGCATTGAATAGGAAATGCGGCTGGATTTGCTGACTAAGCTGATAATATTTGCTAGTTTCCAGTTCTTTTTCTAGCAAGACACGGTTATTTTGAATCTCCAACAGATTCACCTCTGTCTCTTTCAACTGGAAAAAAATCAAGCCGAGAAGACTGACAACTGGACCTAAAATACTAACAATAATTATAAGGAAAAACTGTTCGTAAGAAATCATGCGCATCACCTGTTTCATAATTTCCATTACGCCTCGGCATAATGAAGTCCAGATTTTTTCGGGCTTGGCCGACTGATGGCCTTTCAGCAATGCTAAATCGAGCGTCCATAACATAGCCTAACGAAAACTTATATTATAGTAATCAAAGCATTAGGTAATTCGGCTTTGGTATAAAGTCTACCACATTCGATAAACGATTCTGTTAATTTTTAAAATAAAAAAAGGTTCCCCTCGCAGAGGAACCGATTCGCTTACTGTTTGTCTGTTGGGTATTAAACCAAGATATACCCAAATGGGATGCCGGGAACAATTTCATCTATGTTCTAAAATTAAACCCCAAATTTTTGTTCAACCCCTGTATTACCGAGTAAAATCTTCTTTTACTGCGCCAGCTCCTTATACGCCAACACCTTTAGCGCTAGCAACTCTTCCTCGGTCAACCGGCTTTCCATCTTGTTCAGCAACTCCTGTTTTTCTTCCACCGTAAGGCCCGATGACGCTTTCGATTGCAGTTCTTGGATTTCTGCCAAGTCGAACTTTTTCAGCAGGACTCGGACGGCTTCTTCTTTTGTCTGGAATGGCAAATCCGCGTTCTCCGCGTTCTTACCCTCTTCCAACATCGCTTTCAATTGTGGATCCTTCTGCACTTCTTGCTTGATCGCCTCCAATTGACCGCTATTTTCAAGTTCGACTGCCACTTGGTCCATCACTTGATCGGCGATGAGTTTCGTTCCGAAATAGTAGACCCCCCAGCCTATTGCAATGACTAAGATGACAAAAACGATTAATATCTTCATCAGTTTTTTCAATGAAATCCCCCTCTACTTCTATTCATGGACGTCCAAGCAGCGAAGTAAGTTCGTTCAGCACCGCGTCGAATGGCTGCGCCTCCCCAACCGGGCGGAAATCCCGGAACGGATTGCCGATGGTCTTCATCCGTTCCGACACGACAGGAATCGGAAATCGTTCGGGTTTGAGAGAAGATGTCACTTCTTCCCAGCGGAGCGGCGTCGCGACAAGCCCCTGCTCATTCCCTCGCGGAGAGTATGGCGCCACGATCGTCTTGCCTTCCTGATGCTGGACATAGTCCAAATATAATTTATTCCCGCGCTTCTTTTTCATTCTCTCCGTTGTGAACCAGTCGGGCTCCTGCTCACATATAAAATCACAGACAAATTTCGTAAACACCCTCGTCTCTTCATACGCGAATCGATTATACGGCAGTGGAATATACAGCTGCAACCCTTTTCCGCCGGATGTCTTGACGAATGAAGTGAGCTGGAACCGGTCGAAAATCGCTTTCATCCGGAGCGCTGCTTCAACCGCCAGGCTGAACTCTTTAACAGAAGGAGGATCCAAGTCGAAAACGATTTCAGTCGGACACTCCGTATCGATCGTCTGAAACGGGATATGGTATTCGAGAGCCAGTTGATTGCCAAGCCAAAGCAGCGACTTGCTATCCTGACAAACGATATATCGAATATCCTCTTCCCATTCGGTTTGAATGAATTTTGGCGTATAATCGGGGGCGTTTTTCTGATAAAAGCGTTCCCCCGGCACGCCATGAGGATAACGAATGACGGTCAGCAGCCGATTCTCTAAAAACGGAAGCATGAACGGGGCCGCCTGTTGCAAGTAAAGCAAATAGTCATCTTTCACAAGACCGAGTTCCGGCCAGACCGGCTTGTCCGGATGGGTCATTTGGATGGATGGCGGAAGCGGGGATAATTGGCGAAGCATGAGTTTCCATTGAATTTGATCCGGCTCGGCTTCGAAATCAAAACTGTGAAACCTCGGTTCCCGCAAATGCTTTCCATCAAAACTGATGCAGGCGATTTTAGCACAAACGGACGGGGCCAACTCCCATGTCGTTTTTGACATGCGGCGTCCGTTTTCCTGAAAAAGCTTCCGCAATGTATCTGTCTCTTCATCCGATAGTCCGTGAAGGAAGGTGACCACATTCACCAATTCCTCGTCTCGATGGACCGCTCCTGTGAAGTAGCCGTTCATTTTATCATATTGGGTGATGATGATGTTGACAAGCCTCCAATTCTTCACTTTCACCCAATGGGGTGAGCGTTTTTCATTGGACCATGTACTCGATTTCCGTTTGGCGACAATCCCTTCTCCCAAGTTCTCGATGACCCGTTCCCATAATTCCTTCGGATCCTCGAACGATTCAACCATTTGGAGTTGGCTGGATTCGGCCGATGAGACCTTGGTGAATAGCTTCCTCAATTTCGTCTTCCGTTTTTGCAACGGCATCGCCGTTAGATCTTCCCCTTTATATTTCAATAAATCGAACATCATATAATGACAAGGGAAGTCTTCCCTATGCTGTTGAATGACCTGTTCGGTTCGCATCCGCCCTCTTGCTTGCACGATGGAAAAATCGCTTTTGAATGAATTGATCAAATGAACGAGTTCACCGTCCAACGTCAACGGAAGATGGGTGGACAGCCGATCTTGGATTTGCTTGCAATAGTCCACCACTTCCGGAAAATTTTCATTTACCATATTTCCGGTTCTGCTAAAAAGCATGACACCATTTGGTTCCCAGACAAGGATGCAGCGAAATCCGTCATATTTTGCTTCGTATGTCCAACCCTTTCCGACCGGGATTGTTTCGGAAGTCGTCAGTAGCATCGGTTTCATTTTTTCATCCCCTGTTTTTTGATTAGCTTTTGATTGCGCGTCTTTCTTATACATAGGAATACAGAGAACTTCCATACTAATAAAAAAGGAAAGCGGGTGAAGGATTTGCATACCGTATGGAAAGGAAGCATCAGTTTCGGGTTGGTCAATATCCCGATTAAACTGCATGCAGCGACTGAGAACAATGACATCAAATTACGCCAACTGCATAAGGAATGCCATTCTCCCATTAGTTATCAGAAAGTGTGCCCTGTTTGTGATAAAGAAATCAAAAATGAAGAGATTGTGAAAGCATACGAATACACCAAAAACAAGTTTGTCGTTTTGGATGATGAGGATTTGGAGAAATTGAAGAAGGAAAATGAAGACAAAGCCGTGGAAATAATCGATTTCGTCAAGCTGGAAGAAATCGATCCGATTTATTTCGAGCGGAGCTACTTCATGGCTCCTGACAGCGGAGGAGGAAAAGCGTACTCTTTGCTGCGCAAGACATTGGAGGATTCGGGCAAGATCGGGGTCGCCAAAATCATCATCCGATCTAAGGAGCAACTGGCCGTTGTCCGAGTATACAAAAATGCGTTATTGATGGAAACGATCCATTTTCCCGATGAGGTCCGGAATGTGCAAGATGTACCGAATCTGCCGAGCGGCGATACGGTTGTCCAGAAAGAATTGGACACGGCACTCCTATTGGTCGACCAGCTGACAACCGCTTTCGAGCCTACGAAATATACGGACGAATATCGGACGGCGCTCATGGAATTGATCGAGGAAAAGAAAGCCGGCAACACGACAGTTGCAGCAACCGAGAAACAGCCAGCCGCCCCTGCCAATGTTACCGATCTTATGGCTGCATTGCAGGCGTCTCTGGATAAAACGAAAAAGAAAAAACCGGCCCCGCGTAAAAGGGCGGCTGCTAAAAAGGAAGCGTAAGAGTCCCGATTTGGGGCTCTTTTTTTGGGGAGACGTTAAGACGGTTTGGTTGCACTCACGCTGGGGTTGCTTGCAGTTCAACGCGAATTCCTTGCGTTCACTCCCCGTTTGATTGCATCCCAGCATGGGTTCCTTGCACTTGCAGAGTTGCTTGCACTCATGCTGGGATTGCATGCTGTCCAACACGAGTTGCTTGCGCTCAATCCCCGTTTGATTGCACTCCGGCATGGTTTCCTTGCACTTGCAGGGTTGCTTGCACTCATGCTGGGATTGCCTGCAGTCCAACACGAGTTGCTTGCGCTCACTCCCGGTTTAATTGCACTCCGGCATGGTTTTCTTACACTTGCAAATTTGCTTGCACTTACGCCGGGGGTGCTTGCAGTCCAACACGAGTTGCTTGCGCTCACACCCGGTTTGATTGCACCCCGACACGGTTTCCTTGCACGGTCCATCCACTTTCGAGCACCCGTTGTTCCCCAGCGAAACATCCCCTAGAATCTCCCACCTACTTAAAAGATTCCAAGTCTTCTGCGTTTCACACTTAAAAAATGATATAATTCAAATGATCTCATTAATTTTCGTTTCTAGAAAGGTGGCTTCGTCCATGGCGCCAAAACCTTCGGGGAATCCGGAGAGCTATCTCGGTTCTCCTGAAAAGCAGCAACAGCTTTACCGAAGGACGTTATTCATTGTCGTCCTTTCTCAAATATTCGGCGGAGCCGGATTGGCGGCCGGGATTACAGTCGGTGCCCTTCTTGCCCAGGATATGTTGGGAACAGATAGTTTTGCCGGGGTGCCTGTTGCGATGTTCACCCTTGGTTCCGCGGGAGCCGCCTTTGTCATCGGAAGGCTTTCGCAACGCTTCGGCCGTCGTCTCGGGCTGGCAGGCGGTTTTTTTGCAGGGGGACTCGGCGCGATTGGCGTCATTCTTGCTGCGATTTCGAACAACATCATCGTCTTGATGATTTCCCTATTAATCTACGGTGCGGGAACCGCAACAAACTTGCAAGCCCGCTATGCGGGGACCGACCTGGCAAGCCCCAAACAGAGAGCGACCGCCGTGAGTATCGCCATGGTTTCCACAACGTTCGGAGCCGTCGCCGGACCGAATCTTGTCGATGTCATGGGAAATTTCGCTCTGAACCTCGGCATTCCTGCGTTAGCCGGGCCGTTCATTCTTGCCGCAGCCGCATACATTTTGGCCGGCTTGGTTTTATTCCTTTTCTTACGGCCTGATCCATTCATCGTCGCCAAAGCGATTGCGGCCGATCAGACAATGAAAACACCGACAGCAAGCAAGATGAGCGGCGAAGGGCAAATATTGAATAAACGAGGAATTGCCGTAGGCGCTACCATCATGGTGCTTAGTCAAATCGTCATGGTCTCCATCATGACGATGACACCCGTCCATATGGGACACCACGGACACAGTTTACGTGCGGTCGGCTTTGTCATTGGCATCCATATCGGAGCCATGTACCTCCCTTCCCTATTGACTGGGGTGCTCGTCGACAAAGTGGGTCGGACTGCGATGGCCATCGCCTCCGGAGTCACCCTTCTCGCTTCGGGACTAGTCGCCGCTTTCGCACCCGGCGACTCGGTTTGGCTGCTCACCCTCGCTTTAGGATTACTTGGGCTCGGTTGGAATTTTGGTTTAATCAGCGGAACGGCGCTTATCGTAGACGCAAGCCATCCGGAAACCCGGGCGAAGACACAAGGCTCAGTTGATGTGCTCATCGCTTTATCCGGCGCTTCCGGCGGGGCATTATCCGGAATAATTGCCGCCCAAACAAGTTACGCAACCCTTTCCATTGCAGGAGGCTGTTTATCATTGTTGCTCGTTCCCGTCGTCATATGGGCTGTAGGAAAAAATTGAATGTTGCAGAGGTGAGAGGATGAAACTGATATCAATTTGTCCGAGCAACACCGAAGTGCTCGGCTATCTTGGATTGGAAGATCAATTGGTCGCCATCGATGACTATTCGGATTGGCCGCAAGCAGTCAATTCTTTACCGAGGCTAGGACCCGATTTATCCATCGATATGGACAAATTGGAAACTTTCGAACCTGATCTGGTAATTGCTTCGTTGAGCGTGCCTGGCATGGAAAAGAATGTAGAAGAGTTGGAGAAACGCCAGATCCCCCATATTGTGTTAGATCCCCAAAGCTTAGAAGATATTGCGGATAATCTGTTGGCAGTCGGCAAAGCATGTGGTATCGAAGAGAAGGCGGAACAGATTAAAGAGGACTATTTGGCCTTCATTGCCGATATGAAAAAACGGGCCTCTTCGGTTCCAGATAGACCGTCCTTGTACTGGGAATGGTGGCCGAAACCGATTTTCACTCCAGGTCAGATCAATTGGTTGACGGAGATCAGTGAAATTGCCGGCGGGTTGAATGAATTCCGCGACGTGGAACTCGCCAGTGTCCAAACCGATTGGGATGATGTGCTGAATCGGAACCCTGATCATATTCTGCTGGCATGGGTCGGCGTGCGTCCGGAAAAGGTGAAGAAAGACGTGGTGTTGAAACGTCCCGGCTGGAAAGAGATGGGTGCCGTTCAGCAAGACCGAATTGACATTTTGGAAGAAGCCTTATATTGCAGGCCCTCTCCTAGGCTTCTTGAAGGGGCATTTAATTTAGGAAACTTGCTACATCCTGAAGCATTTAACGATTTGAAACTCCCCGCTTGGGTGACGAAATTATGAAAAAGAAAGGCCATTCCCGATCGTGGGTATGGCCTTTCTTCCATTATTATATGAATTTCACCATTTTATAATTCTTTTTCCCGCGACGGACGATGATGAAGGCGTCATCCAAACGGTCGGCCGCTCCCACTTCATACGCAGTATCGGTTACCCGTTCTCCATTAAGGGAAATGGCTCCGTTCGTCACGTCTTCCCGTGCTTGGCGCTTCGATGAAGACACACCCGATTCGACGATGAAATCGACGATGTTTTTATCCGATTTCTCCATCTCAAATGTCGGGACATCCTTGAACGCATCTTTCATTTCATCCACAGTTAAAGCTTTCAAATCTCCGCTGAACAATGCTTCCGAAATGCGGATCGCTTGATCGAGCGCTTCTTGGCCATGGATAAGTCGGGTCATTTCTTCTGCAAGCGTTTTTTGAGCTTTGCGCAAGTGAGGTTCTTCCTGGACGGACACTTCCAATGCCTCGATCTCTTCCCGGTTCAAGAAAGTGAAAATTTTCATATACTTGATGACATCGGCGTCCGCTGTATTGATCCAGAATTGGTAGAACTCGTAAGGGGATGTCTTTTTCGCATCCAGCCAGACCGCGCCGCCAGCCGTTTTCCCGAATTTCGTGCCATCAGCTTTCGTGACGAGCGGAATCGTGATTCCGAACGCTTTCGCCTCATCATCGTGCGTTTTCCGGATCACTTCAAGCCCTGTCGTAATATTGCCCCACTGATCGGAACCGCCAATTTGCACACGGCACCCATAGTTGGAGTAAAGGTGATTGAAATCTGCTGCCTGGATCAGCATGTACGAGAACTCCGTGTAGGAAATCCCCTGTTCCAAACGGGACGCTACATTATCCTTCGCCAACATGTAATTGACGCTCAATAATTTCCCGAAATCACGTAAAAATTCAATTAGGGTCATGGGACCGATCCAGTCGTTATTATTGACCAACCGAGCCCCATTTTCGGAATTGAAATCAAAGATCCGTTCCAGCTGGCTTCTGATACCTTTCACGTTTTCCGCTACTTGCTCCGTCGTTTGCAATTGTCTTTCCTCGGAACGGCCAGACGGATCCCCGATCATTCCAGTCGCCCCGCCGACGAGCAGGATCGGACGATGGCCATGCATCTGGAAACGGCGCAACGTCAGCAATGGCACGATATGGCCGATGTGCATGCTATCCGCCGTCGGATCGACACCGCAGTATAAGCCAATTTTCTCTTCATTTATGACCTTTGCCAAACCTTCCTCATCGGTTTGCTGGTAGAGCAGTCCTCTCCATTTTAAATCTTCCATCAATTCATTTTTCATTCCAAAAACCTCCTTAAAATATGTAGTGAACTAACTTGAATTTCTGTTTCGATGACGAATGCGGCAGTTCGAAATGACAGTTGCGGATTTTGCCATGACAGTTCCGGCGCCCCTGACAGTTTGCCCTAGTGCCATGACGGTTCTGGATTTCTCCATGACAGTTCCGCCGTCCCATGACAGTTTGCCCGAGTGCCATGACAGTTCGCACTTTTGCCATGACAGTTCCGACGCCCCCTGACAGTTTGCCCGAGTGCCATGACAGTCACAGGTTTCTCCATGACAGTTCGCGCTTTTGCCATGACAGTTTCGGCGCCCCCTGACAGTTTACCCGATTGCCATGACGGTTCTGGATTTCCCCATGACAGTTCGCACTTTTGCCATGACAGTTCCGACGCCCCCTGACAGTTTGTCCGATTGCCATGACAGTTCCGGATTTCTCCATGACAGTTCGCGCTTTTGCCATGACAGTTCCGGATTTCTCCATGACAGTTCGCGCTTTTGCCATGACAGTTTCGGCGCCCCTTGACAGTTTGCCCGAGTGCCATGACAGTTCCGGATTTCTCCATGACAGTTCGCACTTTTGCCATGACAGTTCCGATGCCCCCTGACAGTTTGCTCGATCGCCATGACAATTCCGCAGCCCCCTGTCAGTTCCAACATGCCCCATCATCAATCGTGCCAGGGAATAAAAAAAGTCCCCGCACGATTCGAAACGAATCATGCAGGGACGCTAATGTTTGAATTAACGCGGTACCACCCGGCTTGAGAATATAATCTCCACCTCAAAAACGCCATAACGCTGCGCCTGCGCACACTCCAAAGCTGTAATTCGTGAACGATGTACCGGACAGCTTGCACCAACCGCTGCCTCTCTCTACGGATCGACCGTCACTACTTCGACTTTTTCAATATGTGAAAAAATATACAATCCTTATTGTAAATGAATTTCAGAAGTTGTCAACATTCTCGTGAGCCCGTAAAAAATTATGGTATAATTAGTGCAGATTTCAGGGGGTAGATTTATTTGAGTGAACATAAAAAAAATCGGCTTGATCTCATAGAAGAAAAATTGGGGGAGCTGAACCAGACCAGTTGGGCCCGGCGGTTGCGCATCACATCAGGAGTGCTTTGGAATCTCTTGATCGTTTTCCTCATCTTCGGTTTGACATTCACCGTTTTCGCCGCTTCGGTCGGCGCCGGCTATTTTGCTTCTCTTGTGTCAAAAGAGCCGTTGCGCCCGAAGGAAGAGATGCGGCAAGCGATTTTTAATTACGAAGAGACGTCGGAAATTTACACGAACGGCCAGTATCTTCGAAAGGTTAGCGCCGACATCGAGCGGAAAGAGACCCGTCTTGAGGACGTTTCCCAATATGTTATCGATGCCGTCATGGCGACGGAGGACGAGTATTTCAACCAGCATAAGGGCATCGTGCCGAAAGCGGTGTTCCGGGGCTTGTTCCAGGACGTGACAAACTCCGATAGCCAAACAGGCGGTTCCACGCTGACCCAGCAGCTTATTAAAAACCAGATCCTGACCAACGAAGTATCCTATGAGCGGAAAGCGAAAGAACTTCTCCTCGCGATGCGGCTCGAGCACTTCATGGAGAAAGATGAGATCCTGGAAGCCTATTTGAATATCATTCCATATGGGAGAAACGCAAATGGGACTAATATTGCGGGAATCGAAGCTGCAGCAGAGGGAATTTTCGATAAAAGTGCGAAAGACCTCACATTGCCACAGGCAGCTTATATCGCAGGGATTCCACAAGCCCCTTTCGCCTATACACCGTTCTACAATCGGAATAGAGGTTTGAAGGAACCGGAGTATTTACAGCCGGGCATCAATCGGATGAAAACCGTCCTCTTCCGGATGAAGGAGACGGGCTATATCACCGATGCGCAATATGAGGAAGCGGTCGCTTATGACATTACGAAAGATTTCAAGGAACCAAGCATCCCATCCAGCGAACATTATCCGTATTTGACGGAAGAGATCCAGAGACGAACCGTCCAGATCCTTTCGAAAATGATTGCTGAAGAAGATGGGGTTGATCCAGATCGACTGGAAAATGAAAAGAAGCTGAACGAAAAGTATACAATCATGGCTGAGCGCTCGATGAGAAACGATGGCTTCCGCATCTACGCCACAGTAGATCTCGAGTTATATGACGCCTTGAACGAAGTAGCACAAAACTACGATCGATATGGCTATACGTATACGGATGAAAAGAAGAATAGCGAAACGGGCGAAGTGGAAATCGTCAAGTACCCCGTCCAGGTCGGAGCTATGATGATCGAAAACAATACGGGACGGATTCTGGCATTCGTCGGAGGTCGGGATCATAACGAAGAGGAAGTTAACCACGCCACCCAAAGTTTCCGACAGAACGGTTCAACGATGAAACCATTAGCCGTCTTTGCTCCAGCGATTGAATACGGCGTGATCGGTGCCGGCAGCCCGGTCGTGGACGTCAAATTCAATTGGAGCGGTTGGAAGCCGGTCAACTTCCTAGCCAATCAAGAACTCGGAATCATTCCGGCGAGACAGGCGTTGGCTTCTTCCCAAAACTTGGCCACCGCACGATTATATCGCCAGATTCTGGACCGCCGCCCAGCGGAATTTCTGGAGAAAATGGGCTTTTCCAAACTCCAGGAGGACGATTATGAAAATGCCTCCTTCTCTCTTGGTGCGATGGGGATCGGTGCCTCTGTCGAGGAGAACACGAACGCTTTTGCCACTTTCGCAAATGGCGGGAAATTTGTAGATTCCTACTTGATTGAAAAGATTGAAGACCGGGAAGGAAACATTATTTTCGAACATAAATCCGAAGCGGTCGATGTATTCAGCCCGCAAACGGCCTATATCATTACCGATATGCTCCGCGACGTGCCGAAATACGGAACTGCGACAAATATGAGAAATCATCTGAATTTCAATATTGATATGGCGGCAAAAACGGGGACGACGGACTCCTATAGTGACTCATGGCTCGTCGGCTATAACCCGAATATTTCCCTCGGCGTATGGATGGGTTATAAATACCAGACACTTTCCCTCCAAGGGCCGGGAAATCGAAGTTACGGGACGTCCAATATCCGGACAACCACCCTATTCGCCCAGTTGATGAACGCGGCTAACAAGGTCAAACCGGATGTGATCGGCGCCGGGGCCCGGTTCCAGCAACCGGAAGGAGTCGTCAGCAGATCATTCTGCGGCATTTCGGGTCTCGCCCCATCTGCGGCTTGTTCTTCAGCAGGTCTGGTGAGGAGCGACCTGTTCAATGCGAGAGTCATGTTGCCGAACAAGGCGGATGACAGCATCATCTCCTCATCCTCCGTGCTGATCAACGGCAAACGGTACCAGGCACTCCCATCCACTCCAAGAGAGTTCATCACTGCAGGAGGGGTTGGCGTAAACAGTGAGTTTATCGAGAGAATGCTGGGCCCGCTTAAAGGTGATGCGTCCAAACTGTTCCCTGCCAATTCGGGATTCGCTTCACAGGTCGTCAGCGGAGCCGTTTTCCATGCGGACGATGTTCCGCCTGCACCAGTCAGTGTGTCGAACAACGGTGGAACGCTGCAATGGAGTAATTCACCATCGAATGATGTGGTCGGTTATTATATTTACCGGGACGGCAAGAGAGTCGGAGCCATTTCCAGTGCCTCCCGTTCTTATCCGATCGGCGGCGGTTCTTACTACGTTGTGGCCGTTGATATTACAGGCAAGCAATCCGGACCTTCCAATGTCGTGTCAGCCGAGGGCGGAGAAACGGATGAAACCGAAACGCCTGAACCGACAGACGGCGATCAATCGAATGGAGCGAATCCTGATGCCCCTCCGAGTGACCAAGGCAATGAATCGAACAACGGGAACGGAAATTCAGAAGGAAACGGTAATAACGGCAGTAATGGAAACAACAGCAACGCAAACGGCAATAACTCGGGGAACGGAAACGGAACTCCCCCGGTATCAAATTAGATGAATGAAAGGCATTCCTGCAGTTTAGTACTTGCAGGAATGCCTTTTTAAGCTTCTTTTTGAGATTGAGGAATTGTGCAGTCGTGTTATGATCGCTGTTAAAATAACTTGAGCGGATAAGATATCAAAGCCTATTTCCCTTCTCGGATAACGAGTTCAGTGATGAGGAGAAAACATTGAATAACAACTTACGATTTGGGAGGCCTTTAAAAGGTTTTTCAGCTTTAACATCGAAGGTAGAATACTATAAATAAAAGGAGAGAACCTATGACATTATATTCTGTACTTGTAGCAAATCAATCTTTGCCAACAATTGATTGTACTGGAATCACTGAAATCACGGTAAAGGAACTTAAAAAATTATATCCGATTACAGAAAATACACCCGCACAACCTTGGCATTCCTTGGATGACGATGCGCAAATTTTACATGCACCGGATGAAGCGGCTTTTGGTCAGTTGAGTATATTCAGATGGCATAATCCACCGTATGATTTAGAGGATTATAGTGACAAGACCTATGTATACGGTATCGAAGGCAATTGGGGACCACAGTTTCTAGATGACTTATTGCATTATTTAAAGCAATCCCTAAATCAAGAGCAATACGCTGAATTAATTCGTTTTTGGGCAGGAGAATACAATCAAAAACTAATTAAACAACGTATTACCGTTGAAGAGGTCGAATTACATCACCTGGAAAGTATAAAGAATGAACAATTCATACGTATCATCTTTGAATAGAAACTATCATGATCTCCCGCTCCCCACCTCTTGACCCAAATCAATATTTGTGAACACGCCAAAAAGCCACGAACGTTGTCAAATCAACGTTTCGTGGCTTCTTATTACGCTGGCGGGTACACCGAGTCAATCTTCCATTGTGGAAAGATCGCCTGTCGGCAAGTTCAATTCCCAGGCCTTCAACACACGGCGCATGATTTTACCGCTGCGTGTTTTCGGCAATTTATCCTTGAACTCAATTTCCCGTGGAGCGGCATGAGCGGCCAACCCTTTCTTCACGAATTGCTTGATATCCTCTTCCAGCTCTTCGGAAGGCTCGTACCCTTCCTGGAGAGCAACGAAAGCTTTGATGATTTCTCCTCGGACCGGATCCGGTTTGCCAATAACGCCAGCCTCGACAATTGCCGGGTGTTCCAGCAGTTTGCTCTCCACTTCAAATGGGCCAACCCGCTCCCCGCTTGTCATGATGACGTCATCCACGCGTCCTTGGAAGAAGAAATAGCCATCTTCATCCATATAGGCCGAGTCACCGGAAACATACCATTCCCCGTTCAGGAAGTAGGATTCATATTTCTCCGGGTTGTTCCAGATTTGACGCATCATGGCCGGCCATCCTTTTTTGATGGCCAGATTCCCCATCCGATTTGGAGGCAATAAGTTCCCTTGGTTGTCCACGATAGCCGCTTCGATGCCCGGCACCGGTTTTCCCATCGATCCGGGTTTAATCGGCAAGCATCCGAAGTTACAAATCGTTTGTGCCCCTGTTTCGGTCATCCACCACGTATCATGGATTCGTTTATTGAACACTTCCATCCCCCAACGGATTACTTCCGGATTCAACGGTTCACCGACCGATAGAATATGGCGGAGAGAAGACAAGTCATATTTGCTCAACGGGCCTTCCCCTGCCCCCATGAGCATGCGGAACGCAGTTGGCGCACTATACCATACGGTCACACCATATTCCTCGATCGCTTCGTACCAGCTATCGGTTGAAAAGCGGCCGCCCTGCACCAAAATGGTGGCCCCGACGAGCATCGGTCCGAATATGCCGTATGCAGTCCCTGTCACCCAGCCTGGATCAGCCGTACACCAAAAGATATCCTCGTCTTTCAGATCGAGCACCCAGCGAGTCGTCTGCAATTGCTGCACCATCGCTTCCTGGACATGCAGGACGCCTTTCGGAGCGCCGGTAGAGCCCGATGTATAATGGAGCAATGTCGGATCTTCCCTCATCATCCATTCCACTTGGAAATCGGTCGATGCCTCTTTCATTCTTTTATTGAAATCAATAAACGGGCCTTCCTCTTCAACCCCCTCCCCTACGAGAAAAACGGATTGCAAATGTGGCAATTTATCAAGAGGTACACGACTTAGCAATTCGGGTGTCGTCACAATCGCTTTCGCTTCACTGTCCGCCAGCCGATCGTAAACCGCCCCTTCCATGAATGCTTCGAAAAGCGGGCCGACGATTGCACCGATTTTCAAAGCGCCGATCAATGAAAAGTAAAGTTCAGGAGAGCGCGGCATGAAGATGAAAACCCGATCCCCTTTTTCCAACGACGAGAAGTTGCGAAGAACATTCGCAGCTTTGTTCGTCATTCGCTTCATCTGATCATACGTATAGGCTTCTTTCCGATTCTCGTCTTTATAATAGAGTGCAACCTTGTTTTTTCGATAAGAATCCGCATGACGATCGACAGCTTCATGAGCGATGTTCACGAGTCCCGTATTATACCAGCTGAACTCTTTTTCTACATCGGACCATTTGAAATTCTTCACTGTCTGATCATAATCTGCTAGTTGGTAATCTCCTTCAACTCTTGGGAGCGCTTTCAACACCATTTAAACCATCCTTTCTACCTTTCAGTCTTACATATTTCACATTGTACACTAATTTACTATGTTTTGGCTAATAAATGTTTTTACTTTTCCAATTGTTTTTACATTGTCGATTTCCACCGCTATTTTCATTGGCTTTTGTTGTATACTGGAATTATGTGCAAATCAAAGCAAGGTGGTGAATATGTTGGAGCACATAAAAACATATAATGCGATGGAAGTGAAACACAAAAACGGCAACCTTCTCATAGAAGGTCCCATCTCTCCTGAAGAGCTGGCAAGTTTGGACTTTCATGAAGACTTGGTCGCTTTCAGACCGCCCGCCCAGCAACATAAAGCGATAGTCGAAATCGCAGGTTTGCCGGAAGGACGTATCATCATTGCACGGGAAGGCAATCAGATTGTCGGTTATGTCACCTATCTCTATCCTGATCCGCTGGAGAGATGGTCCCAGGGAAATATGGAAAACCTGATTGAACTGGGAGCTATCGAAGTGATTCCGAAATATCGGAGCGGCGGCATCGGGAAAGCGATGTTGCAAGTGTCGATGATGGATGATGCGATGGAAGATTATATCATCCTCACAACAGAATATTATTGGCATTGGGATCTGAAAGGGACAAAGCTGAATGTATGGGAATATCGGAAAGTCATGGAGAAAATGATGAAAGCAGGGGGAATGGAATATTACGCGACGGATGATCCTGAAATCAGCTCCCACCCCGCCAATTGCCTGATGGCCCGAATGGGGAAACGAGTGGACCAGGAATCCATCCAACAGTTCGACAGCTTGCGTTTCATTAATCGATTCATGTATTGAAATAGGGGGAATTTTGAATGCTGATCGAGGAAATCATGAAAACGGATCTCATCACGCTTGGACCGGATGACACTGTCAAAGATGCCCTTCAAATCATGCGCGATGAACGGATCCGCCATATTCCGATCGTTTCGACAGACGGGACCGTGGTCGGAATTATATCGGATCGAGATTTGAAAACCAATACGCCGACATTGGTGAACGAACAAGACAAACGGCATTACGATCTGCCTTTGAGTCAAATCATGACAAAGAATCCGATCATCGGCCATCCGATGGATTTTGTCGAAGAGGTGGCGGTGCTCTTCTATGAAAATCAGATCGGTTCATTGCCGATTGTGTCGAATAACCAGCTAGTCGGCATCATCACGGAAACAGACCTATTATATAAATATATCGAATTGACTGGAGCCCACCAGCCGGGTTCCCAAATCGAAATCCGGGTTCCGAACGTACCAGGCAACCTGTATGAAGTGTCCAAAGTATTCCATGAACTCAAGACGAATGTCCTCAGTGTACTTGTCTATCCTGATAAAGAAATTGAGACGAATAAGATCCTCGTTGTCCGGATCAAAACGATGAATCCTCTTCCCATCATTGAAGGCTTGAATAAAAGCGGCTTTGAAGTGCTTTGGCCCAACGTCCCGGGAATTGACATATGAGAAAAGATGCGGTTTTCATTTTTTCGGAAGATCAACTGGGATACTCATTTTCAGATACACATCCATTTAACCAAAAGCGGATTGTCATGACGCTCGATTTATTGAAAAAAGTGGATGCAATTCAGGATAGCGATATTATAAAGCCCCGTATGGCATCGGATGAAGAACTGCTCCTCGTCCATGACGAGAAATTCATCAACGTCGTAAAAAAGGCTGGGAAAGGCGAATTGCAGGAGGACGTCGCAAGCATTTATGGAATCGGGACGGAGGACACCCCGATTTTTCCGAATATGCACGAAGCGAGCGCCATGCTGGTAGGCGGCACATTGTCTGCGGTGGAGCAAGTGATGGAAGGACATTCGAGATACGCGGTGAACTTGGGCGGCGGCCTGCACCACGGGTTCCAAGGCCGGGCTTCCGGTTTCTGCGTCTATAATGACAGTTCCGTTGCCATTAAATACATGCAGGAGAAATATGGGGCCCGTGTGCTTTATGTAGATACGGACGCGCATCATGGAGATGGCGTGCAATGGACCTTTTATGATGATCCGACTGTTTGCACATTATCGATCCATGAAACAGGGCGGTATTTATTCCCAGGGACGGGCAATATTACGGAACGGGGAAATGGCGCCGGATACGGGACATCCTTTAATTTCCCGATCGATGCCTTTACAGAGGATGAATCCTTCCTCGACATCTATAGGACGGCGATGGAGGAAGTGCTCGACTTTTTCAAACCGGATGTCATTTTGACTCAAAATGGTGCGGATGCCCATTACTTCGATCCACTCACCCATTTGTACGGAACGATGGAAATCTACAAAGAGATTCCAAGAATCGCCCGTGAAATGGCCGAAACGTATTGCAATGGCCGATGGATCGCGGTCGGAGGCGGCGGATACGATATCTATCGAGTTGTTCCGCGAGCATGGTCCCATATCTGGTTGGCGATGAAACAGCTTCCTGCTCCAACCGGACCGCTTCCGGAAGAATGGCTATCCGCATGGCAAAGCCATTCCCCGGTTCCGCTCATCCCGACATGGGAAGACCCCGATCCACTTTATGAGCCAATTCCGCGGAAGGATGAAATCACTGAAAAAAATGGGCAAATGTTAGATCGAGCCCTACATATCATTCGGAATGAAAAACAGAAAAGATGAAAATTTCCCCAATAGAGATTTTCACATTCACAATGTTCAGAGAATGAAACCTATTGTGAGTAATGGGTAATTACCTCGGTTCCGTAAAAACCAAGGTAATTGCCCTTTTTTGCTTTGTATCAAAGGTAAGTAAGAATAAGAACTAAAACCGATAGCATACAACGGGACAGCAAATCTTACAGAGTGCCCCGTTCCTCGAGCCGGTAAGGCAAGATGACTTGCTGCTCCTCCACTTCTTCCCCGTTCATCAGTTTCGTCAGCAAGCGCATGGAAACTGCTCCGAGATCATATAGCGGAACTGCGATACTCGGCAATTGCGGACGCACAATCCGAGATAACAAGGAATGTTCAAAGCAGATCATCTCATAGTCATCCGGAACAGATAATCCGGCATCCCGGATTCCGTTGAAAATTCCTACGGCGATGACATCATTACTTGCAAAAATGGCAGTCGGTTTGCCCGGCAGGTCGCCGAGCTCGCTCCACATCTCATACACATGGTCGTACATGCCGTCCGTTTCAATGATCAGCGAGTCGTCCACTGTCAAGCCGGCATCCTGTAGTGCGCGCGTATAGCCCGATTTTTTACAGATGGAGTTGATGTCCCTTGTAAATGGACCTGAGACGAATAAAATCTGTTTATGACCATGCTCGATCAGCTTGGATACCGCTTCATAGGCCGCCTCTTCAAAATCGATATTGACGGTCGGCAATTGATTTTCAAAGTCCAAGGAACCTGCCAACACAATCGGTACGTTGGCCGTCGCTATTTCAGCCCGCACTTCATCCGAAATGGAATCACTCATGAAAATCAGGCCATCCACCTGCTTGCCGAGATGGTCCTCCAACAGTTCGATTTCCCTCGTAGTACTTTCATCAGAATTCGAGAGAAGAATATTGTAATCATACATCGTCGCGATATCTGCGATGCCGCGCAACAGTTCCGCATAATAACTTTTAGCGATATCCGGAACGATGACACCGACTGTCGTTGTTTTTTTACTGGCAAGTCCTCTTGCCACGGCGTTCGGGCGGTACCCGAGCCGCTCGATGACCTCTAGCACTTTTTTTCGTGTTGCGGGTTTGACGTTTTGATTGCCATTCACAACACGGGATACGGTAGCCATTGAAACATTCGCTTCCCTGGCAACATCGTAAATCGTTACAGCCATTTTTCCACTGTCCTTTCCTATAGCTGTCTCTATTTTCCCCTAGCTGTCTCTATTATCTTTATTCAGCCGAAAGCTCCACTTTTCTTTAGGTTGCGTGATGAATGCAGTTTTATTCCCGTTCAGCGGGTGTTTATACGCTCACTGAATAAAGATAAAGCCTCCGGCGGATGTCACAGATTTTGAAGGGAGTTAGAGGCAGTCTAAGGGCACGTCTAATGCCTTAATTTCTGCAAAGAACGCAGAAATTAAGGCAAATCGAACCCTTCGCTGTTCGATTCGCAATTCAAAATCTGGACACAATTACGCCAAGGCGTAATTGATCCCCCAATTCCATTGTAAACAAAAAGCCGGAACCATGAAAGTCCCGGCTTCGCATCATTAAACAGTTTGATACGATTTCATGAATTGCAGGATGGAATCGTAAAACTCGTCGAATTGCGCGATATCCATTTGTTGAGCCGAATCGGACAACGCAACAGCCGGATCTGGATGCACCTCTGCCATCACTCCGTCTGCGCCTACTGCGATAGCAGCCTTTGCCGTTGGAAGCAGGAGATCTTTTCTGCCTGTTGAGTGTGTCACGTCAACGAATACCGGTAGATGCGTTTCTTGTTTCAAGATCGGAACAGCCGAGATATCCAATGTGTTCCGCGTAGCCCGTTCGTATGTCCGGATTCCACGCTCACATAGCATGATTTCACTATTCCCTTTGGAAATAATATATTCTGCGGCATTGATGAATTCATCAATCGTTGCTGCAAGACCGCGTTTCAGAAGGACCGGTTTATTCACCATACCCGCTTCCTTCAACAATTCAAAGTTCTGCATATTCCGCGCACCGATTTGGATGACATCGATATAATCAAGTGCCTCTTCCAAGTGAGTCGGTGTGATGATTTCCGTGACGACGGATAGACCTGTTTCATCCGCCACACGTTTTAAAATCTTAAGGCCTTCCAGACCAAGTCCTTGGAAATCATATGGAGACGTACGCGGCTTGTATGCGCCACCTCTGATCATCGTCAATCCTTTTGCCTTAATGGATTGAGCAACCGCCAATACTTGCTCGTACGACTCAACAGCACATGGCCCGAAAATGAAGGATGGCTTGCCGTCCCCGATTTGGTGGCCGTTGATATTCACAATGGTATCTTCCGGTTTTCTTTTTCGGGAGACTAGCAGCGCTTTCCGTTGCTCGTCTTCCTGTATTTCAAGGGCCGACATGAAGATCCCTTTGAAAATTTGTTCCAATACGCCGTTCGGCAGTGGACCATTATTGTAGGCTTTAAGGAAGTTCAGCATTTCTCTCTCACGGATCGGATCATATCTGTTAACACCTTGCTTTTCTTTCACTTTCCCGATTTCCTGAACAACAGCAGTCCGTTCATTGATCAAGTCCAAAATCTTGATGTTCAAGTCATTTACGCTATCGCGCAATTGATCTAGCTCATTCTGTCTCATCAGACATTCTCCTCCCCGTACCATATCATCCCTTTTCGAATAAGGGTTTCTATGTTACATTTTTAGATAATAGACCTAGTATAATGAATGTTGATTGAAAAGTCACGTATTTTTCTAATAAATTCGGAAACATGACTTAATTTTAATCAATTTAAGGTCCAAATTCCTGCAAAATGAAGGAAAGGGAGTGGAAAGTCCTGACGAACACATTATTCGCCCTCGATATCGGAACCCGTTCCGTCGTCGGCATCATCTTGAAGGAAAACGGCGGCCAGTTCCATGTAGCCGACCTTGTCACAATCGAACATAAGGAACGGTCGATGATCGATGGACAAATACATAATATATTAAGTGTGGCCGATGTCATCATGGACATCAAAAAGATCCTTGTGGAACGTCACGGACCTTTGAAACGGGTCAGTGTCGCAGCAGCCGGCAGAGCTTTGAAGACTGCTGAGGGCTCCATGGCCATCGATATTTCAGGGAGAAGCCTCATCTCCACCGAGGATGTGAACCGCCTGGAATTGGCAGCTGTCCAAAATGCCCAGCAGAAACTGCTTTCCTCCGATGCAGTCCGGCAAGAGGATGATTACTATTATTGTGTAGGCTATTCGGTTCTTCATTACAAATTGGAAGGAGAGGAGATCGGCAGCCTGATCGATCAGGCGGGGCGTTCAGCATCCGTTGACGTCATCGCCACCTTCCTGCCCCGCGTCGTCGTGGAATCCTTGCTGGCTGCCTTGAATCGAGCCGATTTGGAAATGGAGGCATTGACATTGGAACCGATTGCAGCGATCAATGTTCTGATCCCCCCTTCCATGAGGCGCTTAAATGTCGCCTTAGTGGATATCGGGGCGGGTACATCGGATATCGCCATTACAGATGATAATACGGTCATCGCCTATGGGATGGTGCCGCTTGCGGGTGATGAAATAACCGAGGAGTTGAGCAGCCATTATTTGCTGGATTTTCCGGTTGCGGAGAATATAAAAAGACAAATTTCAAATTCGGATGAAGTGACTATCACGGATATATTAGGGTTCGAACAGCAGATTCCTTCGACCGAAGTGGCGGAAGTGATCGGACCAGCCGTCAGCCGGCTTGCACAAGCGATTGCCGGCGAGATGATCCGCCTCAACAACGGCGAGTCGCCAAAAGCGGTAATGGTCGTTGGCGGAGGGAGTTTGACACCCGGCCTAACAGAACAGCTAAGCTCCGCATTGGATCTTCCCTTGAACCGGGTCGCCATACGCGGTTCGGACGCGCTGTCGGGCGTGACAATGGAAGCGGACCTTGCTCCGTCTCCGGAACTCGTCACTCCGATCGGCATTGCGATTGCAGCCAAGCGGGCACCGATCCATTACATGTCGATCACAGTGAACGGAAAAGCGATTCGCCTGTTCGAATTAAAAGAGATGACAGTCGCCGATGCACTCTTGGCGGCCAATATAAAAGCAAGTCAATTATACGGAATGCCCGGACTTGGCATGTCCATCTCGGTCAACGGGAAAAGCATCTTGCTTCCCGGAGAGCATGGCCGGCCTTCCACCATTTTAGTAAATGGGAAGGAGGCGGATACGAAAGATTTGATTTCCAACGGGGATACGATTGAAATCACATTAGGGCAAAATGGAAAAGATGCGTATGCGACTGTCCGGGATTTGCTGGATGATATGGTATCGATCCACGCCAAAATTGATGGCGAGCCCGTCACGCTGGCGCCGAAAGTGTCTTTGAATGGGGCCAGTGTTAGTTTGGACACGGCCGTTCAGGACCGGGATGAAATAATTATTTTCTATCCGAAAACCGTGGCAGACGCTCTCGCTACATTGGAAAAGAAGGATTTGATTCAACCGGTTTTCACCTTGCAGGTCGATGGCAAGACAGTGACACTCAAAGGTCAGGTGACTGAATACTACCTAGGGGCAGTTCCCATCTCCCTATCTCATATCATCCGGGATGGCGATGAGATTACAATCCGCTCGGCCGCTTCCCCGACTGTAGAAAACATTGCGGCTGAACTCGGTAAGAAGTTGGAGGAAACGGCAACGGTCACATTCAACGGCGCCGCTCTCGATTTGAAGAAACCGCTTCATGCGGTCATTTTGAATGGACAACCCGCAGACGGCAAAGCGGCAGTGAAGCCCGGCGATCGGCTGGAAATGAACCCGCTCGGACAAAGCGGATTCACATTCAGTGATATTTTCGCCTTTACGGACTATACGCTTCCGGAAAGTTCGGCCAGCCAGTATAAACTGTTGCGGAATGGTGCCCCGATTGGTTTCCACGATCCTATTTTCGGCGGCGATTCATTGGAAATCGTTCTCTATTGAAATGGAAAAACCCGCAGACCGGTAATGGTTTGCGGGTTTTCCAACTTATTTCGGCTCTTCCACGGAGATGTGGTTTTGGTTCGTGATCTTTTCTTCACCGATGTTTTCGCTATTGTCATAAGCGACGTCACTGTTTCCGGTAGATTGTTGATCGGTCTCCTCATTTTTCTTCGTGACGGCATCCTTTAATGCTTCACCTGTTGCAGTCAATGTATCTTTTCCTTTTTCAATCGTCGCTTGGACATATTCGATCGCTTCCTCCCCTTCGGAGGACACTGTTCCATCATCCATCGGAGCAGCCGTTTTGGAAGCCATCGTTTTCACTTTGTCAACCAATTGGCCGGATTGCTCCTGGATTGTTTTCGTCAATCCACCTGTCTTCTCTTTTGCTGCCGATGTCAATTCGGTCGCTTTTTGTTTCGCTACGGAACTCAATTCGATGCTTTTATCTTTCAATTGCCCAGCCTGTGTCGAGAAATCTTCGCGCATTTCACTGCCCGTCTTCGGCGCTAAGAACAACGCAGCGGCCGCTCCGATTACACCGCCGACTAAAGCGCCGAACAGGAAGCTTCCTGCGCCGGAACCATCATTTTGATCGTAGAACGAGTCGGTACGGCTGCGATCATATTGATAATTGGTCGGTAAATAGGATGGTGCATCACCAAAAGTGTTTTTATACTGTCCCGGATTGTACTGTGAGTCATTGTAGTTCGGTTTTGTCGTTTGTTCAGACATTTTCAATTCCTCCTATTTCGTATGACGATTTTTTATTGAAAGCGGTCTGCCGGACTGGGAAGCCGTTTCTGCCCCGCTACGGGCTTATAGACAGTCCAGCCATCAGATGTTTCTTCTCTCCGCTCCTTCACTTTATCAAGAATCCCGAGAACGACGTTACTCCATTGGACCACTTGGGCGATCTTATCGCTATTCCGTTCGGCTTCGGTCGTGATCGAGTCGCTGACGCGCATGATGGATGAATTGAATCCACTTACGGACTCGCCTACGCCTTTCACCGCATCGACGACCGAATTCAGCTTTTCTGATTTCTCCTGGATGTCTTCAGCCAGTTTGTTCGTCTTGTTCAGCAGTTCTGTCGTTTCCGAGGTGATTCCTTCAAGTTGGGTCGTTAGCCCATCCATCGTTTCCGAAACGGATTGCAATGTCCTTTTCAATGAAACTAGGGTGATGGCAAGGCTCACACACAAAATAAGAAATGCAAGGGCAGCGACGATGGCCGCTATGTACAATAAGTTCTCCAATGGCTTTACCCTCCTAAACAACTTTCCATAGCTTATAATTACCCTTATTATAGATAATATAAACATGAAGCACTAACTAACCTCTTCGACACGACTCCCCCGAATCCTTCATAAAACGGGAATTGTTTTGGTAAATTTTATTTTAGAAAAAAATGATGAAAAACGGATATCGAGATGGCCGTTTCTCAAGGTTGCGGAAACGCCTTCCCCAACTACGAAAAACAGCTTGATCCCTCGGGATCAAGCTGTTTCGTCTTTTGTAATAATATCCTTGAATGCATAGAGGTATTTCTGAACATCGCCAGCGCCCATGAAAAGATAAACAGCGTCATTGTGATCGTCAAGCATCTGAACCGTGTCGAGATTCAAATAGACGGCACCAGGGATTTTTTTCACCAGTTCATCGATTGTCAGATTTCCTGATTTTTCACGTGCCGAACTGAAAATGTCACATAAGTATACATGATCTGCCCCCGACAGGGTTTCCGCAAATTGATCCAAAAGCGCAGAGGTCCGAGTGAATGTATGCGGCTGGAAGATGGCGACCAGTTCCCGATCCGGGTACTTCTGTCTTGCCGTTTGCAAAGTTGCCCGGATTTCATTCGGATGATGGGCGTAATCGTCCACGATGATGCGGTCGTTAATCCGCGTGATGGAGAAACGCCGTTTCACTCCGGAAAACGTCGACAGGCGCTCTTGGATGGTCGCTACCGGAACCCCTTCGTAATGGCTGAGCGCAATGACTCCGAGGGCATTCAAGATGGAATGATCTCCTGCTAATGGTATCGAAAAAGTATAATAATACTCGTTTCTCACAAAAACATCGAATGTCGAACCATCTACCGTCTTAATGATATTCTTGGCCGAGAAATCATTGGATTCCTCAAACCCGTAATAGACGACGGGTACATTAGCGTGGATCCTTTGTAGATTCGGATCATCTCCGCATGCGATGAGCGCTTTTTTCACACGCAACGCCATACTCGAAAAAGCGTCCATCACGTCTTCCAAATCCTTGAAGTAATCGGGATGGTCGAAATCAATGTTCGTCATGATGGCATAATCCGGTTCATACGCCAAGAAATGACGTTTATATTCGCATGCTTCGAAGACGAAAAACTCGCTGTCCTCTACTCCTTTTCCCGTGCCATCCCCTATTAAATAAGATGTGGGAGCGAAACCGGATAGTACATGGGAAAGCAGACCCGTTGTCGACGTTTTCCCATGGGAGCCAGTGACTCCGATCGATATGAAGTTCTTCATGTAGTTGCCAAGGAAATCATGATAACGAATGATTTCGAGTCCGATTTCCGCGGCTTTTTTCAATTCTGGGTGATCATCCGGAAAAGCATTTCCTGCAATCACAGTCATCCCTGGATGTATATTATTTTCATCAAACGGTAAGATTGGTATTTTCCGATTACGTAATGGCTCTTCCGTAAAAAAATATTTCTCCACGTCCGAACCTTGAACTTTCTGCGAGGAATCATGTAGGATCTGAGCGAGCGAACTCATTCCCGATCCTTTGATTCCCACGAAATGGAACAATGTCATAATGCAACCTCCCAGGACCATTTCTGTTCCTTAATAAATAGCTTTTCTTTTTTTATTAAATTTACAAGAAAAGGCTTGCCTATTCCTTATATATTTTCTCAAGATCGTTTTCCGTCAAATAGACATCCCTTGCTTTGCTTCCCCGTTGACCTGAGATGAAGCCTTGTTTCTCCATCCGATCGATCAATTTCGCTGCACGGTTATAGCCGATGCTGAAATGCCGTTGCAAAAGGGATGTAGAAGCGCTGCCTTGCTCGAGTATGAAATGGCATGCCTCTTGATATAGCGGATCCTTTTCTTCCTCATCGGCGGCATGCGCCAAGAGGTCCTCCTGGCCGAACAGATAATCCGGTTCCGCTTCGTTTTGAACATGTTCTATTATACGTTCAATTTCGTCATCCGTGACAAATGTCCCTTGTAGACGGACAGCGGAGGATTGGCCGTTTCCGATGTAGAGCATATCCCCTTTTCCAAGAAGGCGTTCGGCTCCCGGGGAATCCAAAATCGTCCTTGAATCGATTTGCGAAGAAACCGAAAAGGCGATCCGCGTCGGCACATTGGCTTTGATCGTTCCAGTGATGACATCCACGGATGGACGCTGCGTCGCAATAATGAGGTGGATGCCGCAAGCCCGCGCTTTCTGGGCAATCCGGCTAATGGACACTTCGACATCCGCCGGTGCCATCATCATCAGATCCGCCAATTCGTCTATCACAATTAACAAATACGGCATTTTCAATGAAAACTTCCGGCTCTCGATCACTTGCCGGTTATACCGTTCAATATCTCGGACACCCGCATGCGCCAACAGTTCATAGCGGCGTTCCATTTCTGCGACAGCCCATTTCAAGGCGGCTGTTGCAGCTTTGACATCGGTGATCACTGGGCTGATCAGATGGGGAATTCCGTTGAACGGGGCAAGTTCCACCATCTTTGGATCGATCAGCATCATCTTCAGATCGGTCGGCGGTGCTTTATACAACAGACTGATCAAGATCGAGTTGATGCAGACAGATTTCCCCGAGCCCGTCGCCCCGGCAATCATTCCATGGGGCATCTTCCGAAGATCGATCGTCACCGGAGTACCTGTCAAGCCCAAGCCGAGGACGGCCTCCAGCGGAGAAGGCGAGTTTTTATATACATCGGATCCGATCACTTCGGAGATTCGGACGGGTCGTGTCTTCCGGTTCGGGATTTCGATGCCGATGGAGCTTCTGCCCGGTATCGGCGCCTGAATCCGGATATCTTCGGCTGCTAGCGCCAGTTTCAGGTCGTCCGCCAAATTCCGGACCTTGCTCACCTTTGTCCCTTGAGCGACCGTCAATTCGAATCGGGTCACCGATGGACCTTGTACCGCCTCGATGACAGTTGCTTGGACGGAGAAATGGGACAAGGCGACCTCCAATTTTTCGGATTGCGACTCCAGCCATTCTGAATCCTCAACCTGGTCTTCCGGCGGTATCAAATAATCCAATGAAGGGAACGCGTAATACGGCGGTTCCACTTCCTCTTCCGGCTCCATCGTCGCCACAGCGTCCGATGCCACTTCGTTTTGTGCGGCATCAGCCGGCTCTGGTCGAGGTTCCGGCGCCTTGGAAACCGGCTGTGCGGGAATGATGGAATCCGTTCCGGCCTGCACAATCTTCTCCAGCTTCTCTTTATCCGATTTCAACATCAACACATTGAAAGGAACAATCCGCTCTGTAGCCGATTGTGCGGAATCGTCACTCTCCTCAAGCGGCTCTTCCGTTTTTTCAAGAGGCTCGGACATAGGTATATCCTGCTCATCCATGATTGGTTCCTTGGGCTCCGGTTCGTATGGAATAACGGTGGATTCATCCGCTACCGATTCCGGCTCAGGCAGATTGGACAATTGATTGGCAACTTCAAAGTCCGACTGCTCCCG
Organism: Sporosarcina sp. FSL W7-1349; assembly: GCF_038003045.1. Taxonomy (NCBI): domain Bacteria; kingdom Bacillati; phylum Bacillota; class Bacilli; order Caryophanales; family Caryophanaceae; genus Sporosarcina; species Sporosarcina sp. FSL W7-1349. The sequence goes on along the minus strand of NZ_JBBOOK010000001.1, from coordinate 165,690 downwards.
TTCAGAGCCTTCATCGATTTGCTGCTCCAAAACATCTTCGTCATCCGGCTCTATCCATTCTTCCATCGGTTGTTCATTTACCGATTGTTCTTCCATCGGTTGTTCTTCTATCGGCAAATCGCTCTCAGCAGGTTCTTCCACGATAGCATGGTCAGAAGCCGACGGAATATGGGTCTCTTTTTCCGTAGTATGGTCGATTGCCTCTTCAGCAATCCCCGTAAAAATTTCAGAGCCGGCCGCAGCTTCTTCTTCAGCTGTCAAATCCGTCTCCACCCAGCTTGTGAGAGTGCTAGACTGTTCATCCGGGATATTCTCCCATTCCTCCACATCCCGCTGGGTTATCTCGCTTTTCCGCTCTTCTTCCAGTTTCCGGTTGACCACATTTTCCGGTCTGGAAAAGCCGAAAACAGGCGACGGGATTGCGGTCGGCGTGAATGGCCTGCCGCTGCGCTTGGATTCTATTTTCACCGAAGCAGGCTTCTGCTCTTTTCGGACAGTTTTGGGAACTATCCTTTCAGGGCTTGGGCTGGATCCATACTTCAGCCCAGACGAACCCGCTCTATGTATTGTTCCGGTTGCCGGTGTCTCGGGCCATCTTTCATTCTTATATAACGGTATTGTTTCATAGTCATCTTCTTCACGACCAATCGGCTTTTCGACTGGTTTCCGTTCCGGTCTTCCCTCGTCCTCTTCGTCCCATCCGTAGATTTCGGCATCCGTAATGATCGGAAAGCGGAAAGACGGCGGAGTCTTCGTTTGGGTCGGAACCTCTTTTACCTCTTCTTGCTCTATGCTATCAATCTCATCAAATTTTTCTTCTTCATCCGGCCCGAACAGCCGGTCAACTACCTTTTTGAACCAACTCATACAATCACTCTTTTCGTGTCAATCAATCTATTTTAACAGGTCAGCCGCGTCTAAATCAAATCAATCCGAGAAACACGAAAAACGTACCAGTTCGGTACGTTTTGAGTCATGACAAGTGATATGGAGTTCCAGGTTCTTCATTACCCCCTAGTACAAGTATCCCTTTTTCAGAAGGGGCATTTGGAAGGGCAAGCTCTTTAGCGGAGCAAATCATTCCAGATGAAGGAACTCCGCGAAGTTCCGCATCCCGTATTACAAGTCCGGATGGCATGACGGCCCCCACTTTGGCGACGACTACATGTTGACCGGCTTCCACATTGGGTGCGCCGCAGACGATTTGTACCGTTTCCACGCCGATATCGACTTTACAGACACTGAGTCGATCCGCATTCGGATGTTTTTCTTTCGTCAATACTTTGCCGACGACAAACTTAGGGGAAAGGTCGATGTCCAGCGTATAGTCGGAACCATTGGCACGGATCGCTTTTTGAAGTTGTTCTACAAGTTCGCCAGATACCTCGATATTTCCCTTTCCTTCGATCGCCATATAGGTAGAGGCGTGGAATAGGTTGGCCCCTATCACTTCCCCTGTCTTTTCATCCTGGATCCAGGCTATATCTTTTTCCCGTCTCGCCAACACGGCTGCCGGCTTCGTCGCAGAAAATTGAATGAGCAGGACATCGCCTACCCCAGCCGGATTAAAGAAAATATTCATCTTCACTTTCGTTCCTTTCGCGTCACTCTATTTTTGGCCATGATGAAAATCGGCTCCAGTTTTCCATCCTCGTAAATGAAAGATAGCGAGGTGACGGGCACCGCCCCGACGGTAAAGAACTGCATCGTCAATTGGGCTAAGACGTCATATCCTGTGTCATTGCGGATATCGCCGATGATCAGGACATCCTGATGCGGTACAGAGACGGTCATATGACCTTCGATCTTGCTTTCCATTTCTTTCAAAAATGCGCTGTTCAATATACGGCTTGCATCATATCCGTCATTATTGTTGACGAAGTAATAGATATTGCCGGACACTTCATCCTTTTTCATCGAAGTCGGAAGGGATCGCACCCGGAATAAAGCAGATTCCATAATTTCAGTGTCAGACAAGCCGATCGATTCCACCATATTTTCATCGATCAGCCGATAAGTGGCCCCAAGATCCAGCGCATAATAGATCCGTGTTTCCGCCGTATGCTCTTTTGTCAAGAAACGGTGTCCAGCGGAAGTTTCCAATGGGAAGGAAGTCGATCGGATGACCGGATAAATGGACGTTTGTCCAGCAAAGCCTTCCTCACTTTCCTTTTCCATCGCACTGAACGTTTCGCGGATTGTATAAACAACCTCTTCGATCGCTTGGTCTTTTTTCTCCTCATACTTTGCTAGTATTTCAGGGAGTGAAATGTCCATCCCTTTTTTCAAGTCCGTATGCTCCAGCCGCACCTTATCGGTTTTCCGGTCAAATCGCCATGTGAACTTTTCGGATGGCAATCGTTCTTTCAGCAGTTCTACCAGTTGCTCGGATTTCATATTTCCATCCACCTTTCCATTCTGTAACATCTACAGGAAGAAGTCGATTGGCAGCAAATTACTCCTGCTCAACCGACCGTACGATTTCCATCATTTTCTCCAAGTCCGTTTCGATATCTCGTTTCTTGGCGACAGTTGTCATTTTCGCTCCGCCTACACTCGCGATCAATTCAAATTCATCCTTGCCACCCTCCAAAACAGCGGCAAAGCCGAAATTTCCAGCTTCCTCAAATGTCGACTCTCCGATAATCTCTTTGTTTTGGTCGGCTTGCAACAGATCATAGAAAAGCTGGCTATCCCTTTCTTCGTTCGGGTTGACAAATAGGATATACGTGTCATTGCCTTTATTGAACACTATATTTTGAGCATCCGAATCCTCTGTCACAGCGAACCCGGCAGGTTTAAAATAGCGGACTCCATCTGTTTCTTCCGTCGGTTTCTTAGCATTCGCTAAAAAAGCGGCTCTGGCTACTTCAATTCCATTCGTCGCTCGATCATCCAGTGATTTGCCACAGCCAACAAGAAGGATGAGGGACAACGTTATTAGGAATAGGAATTTCCAATTACGGAACATTCAATTTCCCCCAATCATTTTGATTTCCCTCTTCATTTTAAAGTTGTTACTAGGCAGTTGCAACCGTCGGGCCATCAGTTTTGATTCTCAGAAAATTCAAATTGGCCAAGCAATAGTAATAAAATATGCTCGAATAATTGGTTGCGCTTCACGAGATGGGCGGTAAACATGCCGATTGCCCCTTCCCGTTGGGGAATTCCACTTGCTTGGAAATAGCGGTCCACTACCGGACCCAACTCATCGCCTGCCAACAATCTTTCGGCGATTTCCAATGGAAGCGGAATTTGCGCGCCCGCTGCCGTGAACACTTTTCCGTCCGGCAAAGCCAAGGCGCCCCAGTTGCATAAATACATCTGACGGCCCACCATCCGGACGCCCCCTTCGAATCCGATCCCGATCGCGCCGCTTTTCGTTCCGGCAGCTGCAATCGCCCGATTGACTGCCCCCGCCATCGTCTCTTCATCCCCGAATGGCTGATCGGATACGCTAGAATCAACATTTCGCGCCTCAAAATGGGCGGAAGGGTATTGTGCGTGGATGACTTCCGTTGCCGCTTGCACTTTTGCTTTGTTTGTCGATCCGATGACAAAGTCCATCGCGTTTCCTATCTTTTTACACATTGTTCTTTATCGTTTCCACTGTCGTTCTATCGCAAGCTTTGACCAATTTGACGAGAAGTTCCTTGGCGGCTGCGTAATCATCCGTATGAATAATCGAAGCGGCTGTATGGATATAACGTGAACAAATGCCAATGACAGCACTCGGGACGCCTTCATTCGAAATATGGACCTGCCCGGCATCGGTCCCGCCCGGAGAAACGAAATATTGATAAGGAATATGATGTGTTTCCGCCGTGTCGAGGATGAATTCCCGCATGCCTCTATGTGTCACCATCGTGCGGTCAAAAATTCTCAATAATACGCCTTTGCCCAGCTGTCCGAATTCGTCCTTTTTACCGGACGCATCATTGGCGGGGCTCGCATCCAATGCAAAAAACAGATCAGGCTCGATCATCCGGGCGGCCGTTTGCGCACCCCGTAAGCCGACCTCCTCCATGACCGTCGCTCCGGCGTATAACTGATTCGGCAACTTTTCTTGATGGACTTCTTTCAACAACTCAATGGCCAAACCGCATCCATATCGATTGTCCCAGGCCTTCGCCAGAATTTTTTTATCGTTGGCCATCGGAGTGAATGGGCAAACCGGGACAATCTGTTGGCCCGGCCGGATGCCGATCTTTTTCGCATCTTCCCGGTCATCGGCGCCTATATCGATCAGCATGTTTTTGATATCCATCGGTTTATTGCGGACTGCATCACTTAATAGATGGGGCGGAATCGAACCGATCACCCCGACGACCGGACCATTTTCGGTGATGATTTCAACACGCTGGGCGAGCAGCACTTGGCTCCACCATCCACCCAACGGCTGGAATCGGATCATCCCATTTTCAGTGATGGCACTCACCATAAATCCAACTTCGTCCATATGGCCCGCCACCATGATACGGGGCGCCCCTTCATCTCCATGACGGACGCCAAACAGGCTTCCGAGATGATCCTGAACCAAGTCATCCGAATATTTCTCAAGCTCCGTCTTCATATAACGGCGGACCTGCTGTTCATTGCCCGGCGCGCCAGGCAGCTCTGTCAAAGTCTTGAACATTTCCAACGTATCTTTCTGCATGAGTCCATGCCTCCCCAAGTCGATATCTCCTTTTTAGTGTAGTCCATCTGCCGTTGTGATACCATTGTTTCACTCAGCCTCGTGGAAATCATAATTTATCACGACGGCATGCCCCTAAATGTGGTACACTTATTGACAAACTGATACCGAGGGGGCTGAACGTCGTATGAAAATGAAAGAATTTCTTGCGGGTGTCTTGACGGGAGTCGCAGCTGGAATTGTCGTCAATGAAGCGATTGATCGAGTAAATCGTAATGTCCCGGCAGATGCCGTTTTGAGCAATGTCAAAGATGCATTTAAAAAAGAGGGCCCGATCGACGGATCCTGGATCGTCATGAAAACCGAACCGTTCACGAATGAAGTCATCACAATGGATGTCTACCGCGGCGGCATCTCCCGTATCAAAAACGGTGAGTTGGAACAGTACGAGTTCGCTGCCGATGCCAAGACGGGAACTGTCGTGGAATTAGTCCGGAATTGAAGTTAAGAAAGCCGTTGCTTCCGTGGGAGGCAGCGGCTTTTTTGTGTTGGGGAGCGGGATGGGACCCGTGGCGTGAAGATTTGAGTGTGGTGTGCAGGGATATTGGTGCGGGATGCGGAGGTATGAGTGCGGAAACACAGAATATGGGCGCGGGACGCGGAAGTATAAGCGTGGAACACAGAGTATGGGCGCGGGGAGCGGACGTATCAGCGGGTGAGACGAAGTATCGGCACTTATACGAAATTATCAACGTTTGCATGGAATTATCAGCTTTTGTGCGTAGGTATCAGCTCTTCCTCTAAGTTATCAGCCTTCACATGATGTTATCGGCACTTGTCCGAAAGCATCAACATCTGCCGGAAGTTATCGGCATTCACAAAAAGGGATCATAGAAAAGAGGATGGCCGGGGAAGCAAATACGTTTCGCTCGTTCCCGGCCATCCCCTTTATTTCAATAATGCGTTCTTCGCACGGATTCGATGATCTCTTTCCCGGTTTCGTCCCATTGGACCAAGCGGTGGACTGCGTCGTGATAGAAGATGAACTTATACCCGCCAGCCAGTGCTTCTTTCATGATCCGTTCCTTCGCATAGATCGAAGTCATCGGATAGTCGTCAAACGCCAGCACCCAAAGCGGATTACTATGCGCGTGCGTCGGCATGATATCAGCCATGTGCAGGATTGTTTCCCCGTTTTGTGTCAATTTGACGATGCTGTGGCCTTCGCTATGTCCCCCGGTATGAATCATTTCAATACCCGGCAAAATCGTGATGCTATCCTCAAATGTCTTCACTTGGTGCTGCACAGGTTCCCAATTTTCTTTCCAATATGTATTTCTGGAGCGGATATTCGGGTTGCGCATCTCATCCCATTCAATTTGGGTGACATAGATATCGGCGTTCGGGAAAAGCGAGACTAATTCTCCATTTCTCCAACCTGTCAAGCCGGCCGCGTGGTCGTTATGCAGATGGGTCATCATGATGATATCGATGTCCTCCGGCTTCAAGCCGAGCGTCGCCAGCTGTTCGTCCACTTTCGATTCCTCGGTCAAGCCGAGATTCCGTTTCTGTTTTTCATCCAATTTCCCTTTCCCGATCCCCGTGTCGATCAGGAGATTCTTCCCTTCATATTGGATGAGAATCGGATGGTTCACCAGCTCGATCAAATTATTTTCATCTGCCGGGTATTTCCGGGACCAGAGCACTTTCGGAGCTACCCCGAACATCGTTCCCCCATCCAAGAAATTGATTCCACCATTGAGCCATGTCAATTCCATTCCGTGAAAAGTAAATCGGTCCATCCTAACATCCCCTTTTGTCCCAAAATCAGTTACATCTCAGCTACTTTGTGTCTGTAGGTATTGCTCGAATTAACAAAGCAATATCTGTTATAGCGTAACAAATTTTGATTCCAACCGGTATATCGGTTGGCCTTTTTTCGAAAACTTCTCTTCATATTCAGTCATGATATTTTCTTCCGGCATGTCGGCATGCAAATCCAATGCGACATCCAGCAATGTCATGCCGTACGCAGACATTGATACGAGCGAATACTCGAACAGTTTCCGATTATCCGTTTTGAAATGAATTTCCCCGCCCGGCACAAGAACCGATTCATAGCGGCGCAAAAATGTCTCATGTGTCAATCTCCGTTTGGCGTGGCGCGTCTTCGGCCACGGATCCGAAAAGTTCAAGTACATCCGGGCCACTTCCCCCTTATCGAAAATCGTTTCCAAATCTGCCCCATTGGCGCGAACCAAGCGTAAATTCGAAGGTTTGTCCGCTTCGATCGCCTTTTCCAAAGCGGAGACAATGACATTGTCAAAATGTTCGATACCGATATAGTTAACGTCAGGATTCGCCAATGCCATCCCGATGATGAATTGCCCTTTTCCTGTACCTACCTCGACATGGATCGGATGATCGTTGCCAAACTGCGAATGCCAACCGTTTTTCAATTGTTCAGGCTCCAGGATCAATACGTCAGGATGTTCCTGCATGAAATCCTTTGCCCATGGTTTATTGCGAAGCCTCATAAGTAAACACTCTTTCCTTTATATTACATTTCTTCTTCCTTCAACTGATCTTCTTCCACCTCGACCAGTTTGCTCATCGCCGTCGTCTGACCGACGTCCAAAATGGCCTGAGCGGCTTTGAACTGGGTATGTTTCATCGGAACGGACGATCTTTTGATCGCCGCGAGCCACTCGGCGTAATTGCGCCGGTCGATCATTTGGACATCATATGCGGTTCCTGGATAATCAATATAACCATTCCGGGAGATTACATACTTTTTGATTGGGAAATCAATGTCATTGGCCTTGAAGATGCCCGCCACGATTTTCTCCATCCGGTTCAACGCGATAAGCGGATTTAATACTTTCGACTCTTTATCGCCGAGCTTCTTCGTCCAGAATTTATCGCCCCCGCCGATGAACGCCGCTACATCCTCCCTCTCTAACACCGTAATGCAGAGGCATTCGATCGGGGTCACCAAGAGGATATCGAGTTCCACGGGAGCTTTTTTAATGACGAGGATCGGATAGTAGAACAATAAAAAACTGTCCGGCAAATCCTGGGCGAAGCTACGCAACAGCGGATCTCGCATATAACGCGGATCCACCCTTGACTTGTCCATCAGCGTCGAGCTTGCCCATTTGATCTGGAAATGGAAAAGCTGATCTAAATAGAGTTTGCGCAATTGCTGAAGATTCGCGGGATTGTAGATGATGTTCGGATTGAATCCGAAATGATCTTCTTCCTCCTCCGTCTTTTCCTCTTGCACTTCCTCTTCCCCGACCGCCTTATTCTTGCCGAAAAGACGAAGGAAGGGCGAGTACCATCGTATTGCTTCCGGCTCTTCGACGTCTTCCTTCTCCTGTTGCCACTCGGTCAGATCCTCCCCGTGCTCCCAAAGCCGTTTCATCCGATCCCATTGATATGTCTTCAAGCGGATGAACTGCGTCGGATACCGCGAAAGATCCTGTTCATAGCGTGAAATATAATCGAGCAATTTCACCAACTGTGCCATACACTTTCACCCCTCGCTAATCCTCACGCACCCGCCACGACTGTCGAGATTTGAGACGCAAACGCTTTTTGCAATTGCAAAGTGATCTCGCCTGGACGTCCGGAGCCGACCATTTTATCATCCAGTTGGATAATCGGCATCACTTCCAATGTCGTGGATGTCATGAATAATTCATCCATCACTAAAGCTGCTTCCAAAGTGAACGGCTCTTCCCTGACGGCCACTCCCAACTCCCGGCTTAACCGCAACACGACTTGCCGTGTAATCCCGTTCAGAATGAAATTATTCGCGGGATGTGTGTAGAGGACACCATCTTTCACACCGAACAGATTCGTCGAAGCGCCTTCCGTCACATACCCATCACGGACAAAAACCGCTTCCTTACAACCAGACTCGACCGCCTCTTGTTTCGCCATGACGTTCGCCAGCAGATTGAGGCTCTTAATATCGCAGCGCAACCAGCGGAAATCCTCGACCGATTTCACTTTGACGCCTTTTTGCATTTCTTCAGTCGGTCTTGCACCGTCCAAGGCATAGGCCGTGAACATCGGCGCGACTGCAGGAGTCGGAAATTGGTGGACGCGCGGGGCAACTCCGCGTGTCACTTGCATGTATACATGGCCCACCGAAATCGAATTGGAAACGACCAATTGCTTTGCCATCTCAATCAACTGCGCTTCCGAATAAGGGATGGCCAACTTGATCTTGGCCGCACTCTCAAACAGCCGTGCAATATGCTCTTCGCTCGTATACAATTCTCCATCGTACACTTTAATCACCTCATAGACGCCATCACCAAAATAATAGCCCCGGTCATCTATGGAAATCGAAACATGTTCCTTTTCTACAAACTGCCCATCCACGAAATAGACTGTCATATTCTCTTTCCCCTCCACAGTTGTATATAAATCTATCTTCTCTTTATTTGTAAACGGTATTCAAATCGGACTGCTGCGCACCTTCATCCGACATCTTACATTTTCACATGTCCTGGCAATAAAAGAAAGAACCAACTTTCCTAAATCGCTATATTCATTCAACCAGCGTGCACTCTATCACTATTTCGCAATAATTTACAGCTCTTTTACAATTAATTTATGCAATTGCTTGAAAAATACGTTATACTAATATTATCGGAAGATTCATCCGATACATTATATAGTAGTTAAAGGAAGTGCAGGTTCGGAAAATAACTTCACCTATTGCCAAGTAACATTCATAAGTCTCATGTCCATTCGTTTTTTGGAAAATGATGATGAAGGAGTGGTCCAAAATTGAAATCAACTACGGATCGTATGCTTACCCGCATCAAGGATGTCTATCTATACATCTTGGATAACGGTACGGTTACTACTGACACTTTGGTCGAGGAATTTGGCATCACTCACCGCACGGTACAAAGGGATTTGAACGTTCTGGAATACAACGAACTCATCACTAGCCCGGTCCGCGGTAAATGGACAACAACAGCAAAGAAAGTGAAATTACCTTCATAACTGCACGATAGTTTGCCGCGCTTAACTAGACAGAAAAAGAGAGCTGAGCCGCTTGGAACGGGTTCAGCTCTCTTCCTTGTTTACAAGCACCAATAGCGACTCCAATTCCTCTTCGGTCAGCTCTCGATACTCACCGATCGGCAATGAGGCGTCTAACTGAAGCGGCCCCATTGATAATCGTTTCAAATAGATGACCCGTTTCCCGACCGCCTCGAACATCCTCTTCACTTGATGAAATTTCCCTTCCGTAATAGTCAGTTCGATTTCCGATTTCTCAGCGGACTTCAATACTTTGAGCATTCCAGGTTTCGTCAAATAGCCATCCTCCAACGTGACGCCAGCAGCAAATTTGACCACGTCCTCTTCCGTCACGAAACCTGAAATATGCGCATAATACGTTTTCGGCACTTCTTTCCTCGGCGACAAAAGATGATGGGCGAGTTTTCCATCATTCGTCAGCAGCAACAGCCCTTCCGTATCCTTATCCAATCGGCCGACCGGGAAAGGATTGAAATGGCTGTCCTCTGCATCGAGCAGATCGACGACCGTGCGATCACGCCCGTCTTCCGTCGCAGAAATGACCCCCTGCGGCTTGTGCAACATTAGATAGATGAATTCCTTATAGAGGACACGCTCCCCAAGGATGGATACTTCATCCTGATGCGGATCTACTTGGGCCGACGCATCTTTCATCGTTTCAGTATTGACCCGGACGGAGCCGGCCTTTAACAACTGCCGGACCTCCTTGCGGGAACCGTATCCCATATTTGATAATAATTTATCCAATCGCAATGAATTGACCTCCTACAGACCGAATTTCGATGTCAACCGCTTGAGACGGGCACCGAACAGCTTTTGGGCAAGGCCGACCTTTAAAGATAAATAGCCGTACACGCCGGCGCCGACTGCCGCGCAAACTAGAATATAAAGAAGGGCCTGCATCTTGGTGTCTGCCCCGCCGAACAGATTCAATACCTTCAATGTCAGCAGGACTGCCGCTAACATGATGGCATTCAAAATTCCGATTAGAATCAATCTGCGGACCACCATTTGGGAGCGGTATTGCAAAGTTTTCGTAATGATAACGATATTGGTACCGACCGCAACCGTATATCCGATTGCCGTTGCCAAAATGGCGCCATTCGTCTCAAATAGTTTAATGAGCGGGATATTCAATGCCAATTTCAATAACAGCCCGAGAAGTGACGTGAAGACGATCCACTTATGCCGGTCGATCCCTTGCAAAATCGAAGCTGTTACTGTATAGAGCCCGAACAAGATGGCTACCGGGGCATAATAAGCGAGGACGGCCGCTCCCATTTCATCTTTTTCATATAGGAATAGATAAAATTCATTGGACAGGACAATCAGTCCGATAACCATCGGAACTGTTAGAAACAGCATGATCTGATACGTCTGATCCAGGGAGCGGACAATCCCTTTCTGATTCTGATTCGCATAGTAACTTGTAATCACGGGGATAAGCGCCATGGAAAATCCGGTCGCCACCATGACAGGAATCATGACAATCTTATGCGTCAGGAAATTCAGCATCGATAAGTAAATATCCGAAACTTTGGCCAGTCCGATGGAAACCATCGCTTCATTGAACGTGACCATATCGACAAATTGATAAAGCGGATTAATGACCCCGACCAATATGAACGGAAAAATATAAGCGAATAATTCCTTATACATATTCCGGAACGACACATTGGCGGCAGGCGGACTATTGGCCAATAAATGATCGAACTCCGGCTTGTACTTCTTCCAATATAAATAGAGGACAAAGAGACTCGCCAGCGCACCGATAAATGCTGCAAATACTGCAAAATTGACTGCCGTCCGAGGGGATTCATGCAAAAAATTGACAACGATGAAAGCCCCCGCAAGGACGAATAAAATCCGGACAATCTGTTCCACCAATTGGGAGACGGATGTCGGTTCGAATTTTTGGTACCCTTGAAGAAAGCCCCGTACGAGGGACATGATGGGCACGACAATCAAGGCAAAGCTGACCCAGCGGATAACCGAGGCGATTTCCTCGATCGTAAAGATTTGTTCATCATCTTTTCGTACCATATGAGCGATCGGCTCCGCCATAAAGTAAAGAACGAGAAACGAAACAATTCCGGTGAGCGCCATGGCAAGCAGTCCCGATTTCATCAATTTCCGACCGGTTGCATAATCGCCAATTGCATTATATTTTGCAGTATATTTTGAAAAGGCGAGCGGCGCTCCCGAAATCGCAAGGGAAAGCGCGATATTATACGGTATGTATGCGTATTGATAAAGCACAATGCTCTCTTTTCCGACAATGGCGTAAAATGGGATAACATATAATAGACCAAGCGCTTTCGATAGAAAGAGCCCGATCGTCAAGATGGCAGTGCCTTTAACTAAATTCGATGACATATTGATCCTTCCATTCTCTCTTGAACTGCCCCTCTTCTATTTTTCTGCTGCATAAATGCGCTAATTTATTTAGACGGAACGCAGGCCGAAAGGGTTGCAAGCCGGTCTCATTCCATTATACAGTGTACCCCTCATCCGCCCTTTGCACAATGTATTCTATCCCTTTTTATAACTGCCCGTCGGACAAAAACGAGCTCCCATTGGGAGCTCGTTACCTCTAACAGATGTTATAGAAGCTGACTTTGCTTAAAGTTTTAATCATTACCTCTCAAAATTAAAGTCTGGAAATAAGCTGAATTTCAAGGAATTATGACGGCATGCCGACTACCGATTTAATTTCCAAATATTCTTCAATGCCGTAGTCTCCCCATTCACGGCCGATTCCGGATTGTTTATAGCCTCCAAATGGTGCAGAGAAATCTTGAGCGGCCCCATTCACGACAATACGACCAGCTCGAATGGAAGAAGCGACCTTTTCCACAGTTTCGACATCTTCCCCAATAACATAACCTGCTAATCCATATATCGTATCATTGGCAATTTCAATCGCTTCATTAAGATTCTCGTAAGCTAGGATTGACATGACAGGTCCAAAGATTTCTTCTTGAGCGATCACCATACTATTTTGCACATTCGTAAATACGGTTGGTTTTACAAAGTACCCTTTTTCCAAGCCTTCTGGTTTGCCGGTTCCACCTGCAATGAGCGTAGCACCTTCTTCCAGTCCTTTCTCAATATACCCTTGTACGCGATGGTACTGTTTCTCAGAAACAAGCGGCCCCAAGAAACTTTTGCTATCTTGTGGATCGCCAACACGAAAGTCGGGCAAGACTTCTTTCACCGCTTCGATAAATTCATCGTGTTTCGATTTTGGAACAAGTGTTCTTGTTGCCGCTGTACATACTTGGCCAGAGTTGAAAACGACATTTGAAACCGCGATTTTAGCCGCTTTTTTCATGTCATAGTCTTCCAGTATAATAAGTGGTGATTTTCCTCCGAGTTCGAGTGCTACTTTTTTGATCGTTTTCGCGGCATTTTCACTAATCTTTTGACCGACAGCTCCGGAACCGGTAAAGGATACAAAATCAATATCTGGGTGAGAACTGATACCATTTCCGACGACTTCGCCAAAACCATTTACAAGGTTAAAGACACCTTTTGGTAAGCCAGCAGCCTGAAAAACTTCAGCGAGAATAATTGCAGCGAATGGTGTAAGCTCAGATGGTTTTAACACAACAGTGCTTCCAGCGGCAAAAGCGCTTGCAAGCTTTGTGGATGTCTGGTTTGTCGGGAAGTTCCATGGCGTAATTAGACCGCTAACGCCGATTGCCTCTTTGCGTATTAACGTATTCCCGCGTCTTTCGGTAAATTCAAAGCTTTCCAATTCTTTTGCTGCTTGACGGAAATGTCCCAATCCCATTTTGTAGTGAGACTTTTCACTCATTGAAAGCGGCGAGCCCAATTCTTGTGTGATCGCTTCGACGATATCACTTTTACGCTTCTCATATTCATCAGCAATCCGATTTAATAGTTGAATACGCTCTTCTTTTGTTGTTTGGGAAAAAGAAGGAAAAGCGGCCCGGGCTGCTGCAACGGCTTTATCAAGATCTTCTGTTGTTCCATCACTGATTTGCCCGATCACTTCCTCAGTAGCTGGGTTGATGACGTCAATTGTGTTTGAACCGGTGGATTCGACCCATTCACCATTAATAAAATGTTTTAGATGGCTACGCATGTTTAATACCCCTTTTCATAAATTGAATTTTCCTAAGCCTTACTATAACAGTAATTCTTTCGGACTTTTGATTCAATAGGAATGCTCTCAACGCTATAGTCACTCGTCCTGGATTTTAATTACACTTACTTGATCCTCTCCACTTTGCATTGCCTCTACTTTCCAATTCGCTGTTTTTTCATTAAATGTAATCGATCGAATAATGACCATGCCTTCTAATTTCTTTTTTGCTTGTTGAATCACTTTACCAATGACTTCCGATTCGGACAACTTTGCCTGTTCCGGCTTATACTCGGGCAGGACTTCCACATATTTGGCGCTCCCCTGCCCCGGATACGATTCAAGGATTGGCCCGCTGGCCTCCACCTTCACCCGCTGGCCGACCTTCAAATCGTTTGCCGCGTCGGGGTAGCCGTAATAGACAGCGTCGTAAAAGTCACCCGAGCCGAAATCCCTCGGCTTTGCGTCCACGACGAGCATCTGACCTTCCACGATTTCCATGATATAGGAGCCTTCAGTGGAAGGGGTAGTAGTAAACTGTTGCTCCGGATAAGTCGTTGTCGGCTCGCCCGGCTCCGCAACCATCCTCCCGGTCTGTTCGAAATGGAGGATGTGGTCTGCGAATTGATGCCGCAGTTCTTCCTGCTGCCCCTCTTTCAAAAAGTCATGAGAGATTTCAATATCCCCCGTCTTCACGTCTGCTGATATGCCCAATGATCCGCGGCCGGTATTCATCGGCTGGATTGCCTCCAGCACGTCATCCTGCAGTTGCCGCAGGTCGTCTTCCGTGTAAGCGCTGCGGTAAAAATGGATTGGACTCGCCAGAATTTTACCGGCATCCACTTGTTGCTGCAATAAATCCACGACCTTGTCCAACCGTTCATCCGGATCTTGGATTCCTATCCAAATGCCCGGTTGCGCCGCATTGTCCGATTGATTTTCATAGAAGAGAACGCCTTCTTTCCGGTACCCCTCTTCACCATAGACGCTGTCCAGCGCCTCCATTACCGCCGGACCTTCAATAGCTTGCACGGCCAAGTCCTCCTTCATTTCCGGATCATCCAGAAGACCATTTTCCTCAAGCTCCTTGAATGCAGCTTCCCTTAACTTGGATTCCTTGACAGTCTGCTCAAGCTGCGCGACAATCTCCCGCTCATTTCCAGCCGATTTTTCCTTCGGTGCCAGGCCGGAGCTATTTTCCGCCGTCCCGCAACCTGCCAGGAACAAAGCGGCCAGTACCAAACCGATTCTTTTCTTCATCTATGCTGCCTCCCTCTGGATCAATACCTATACAATGGGTCGGTTCAGAATGAAAATGGTTACAGAATTTCCCGCATACGCCCAATTCAGCCGACGAGTGTTATAATGTGGACAGATTATAGGTAACGAGGGGATTTTATTATGTCTTACGATAAAAAGAATAATGTGGACGTCATCGTCATCGGCGGAGGGCCCTCCGGTTTGATGGCTTCGATTGCCGCAGCCGAAAACGGAAGGAAAGTCCTACTTCTGGAAAAAGGAAAAAAACTGGGCACGAAGCTTGCGATTTCAGGCGGCGGTCGCTGCAATGTCACGAACCGGCTACCACAAGAAGAGATCGTAAAAAATATCCCAGGCAACGGACGCTTTTTATACGGCCCCTTTTCGGTCTTCAACAATGAAGACATCATCCGGTTTTTCGAAGGGCTCGGGGTCGCATTGAAAGAGGAGGACCACGGGCGCATGTTCCCGGTTTCCAATAAAGCGAAAGATGTCGTAGATGCACTGTTACAGCAGATGGACCGATTGGACGTCCAAGTGAAACTCGAGACACGCGTGAAAAAGCTGCTAATGGATAATGAAAAAGTGCTCGGAGTGCGATTGGAATCGGGAGAGGAAATCCGATCTCAAGCCGTCGTCGTTGCGGTCGGCGGAAAAGCAGTCCCGCAAACGGGGTCAACGGGGGACGGCTATCCATGGGCGGAGCGCGCCGGTCATACAGTGACTGCGTTATACCCGACCGAAGTTCCTTTATTGTCAAATGAATCCTTCATCGTTTCGAAGGAACTGCAAGGACTCGCTTTGCGCGACGTAGCAGTTTCCGTGCTGAACGCAAAAGGAAAAACGCTCGTCACCCATCAGATGGACATGCTCTTCACCCATTTCGGGTTAAGCGGACCTGCCATTTTACGCTGCAGTCAATTTGTAGTGAAAGAGCGGATAAAAAACGGCAATCAGCCCGTCGACATGCGGATCGACTCCCTTCCTTCGGAGAATGAAGAGAAGGCGTTCCAACTCATTCACACATCACTGAAAGACGATCCGAAAAAAGCGGTGAAAAACGCTTTGAAAGGCATTGTCCCGGAACGCTGGTTGCTATTTTTACTGGACAAAGCAGAAATCGATCCGGCCGCAACAGGAGCCACCATCGCATCTGAAAAAATTCGGATGCTCGCGAAACTGTTGAAAGCTTTCACAATGAAAGTGAACGGCACGCAACCGATAGAAAAGGCGTTCGTCACTGGCGGAGGCGTCTCCGTCAAGGAAATCGTCCCGAAGACAATGGCCTCGCGAATGAAAGAAGGGCTCTATTTCTGCGGGGAAATCTTAGACATCCACGGCTACACAGGAGGCTATAATATCACCTCCGCCCTCGTCACCGGCCGTATTGCCGGGATGAGCGCCGGGGAATTCACTTCCGAAATGTGACAGTCACCAAGACAATTTCGACACGATTCAGAATAGTGTCCGAATTGATCAGGTGACTGTCACCTCATCAACAACCTGATCAGCAAAAAATCCGCTGGAAGCTTGGGGCTTCCAGCGGATTTTTTTGTTATCCTCCAACGACGATGTTTACCAACCGTCCAGGAATTGCAATCACTTTTTTCACGTCTTTTCCTTCGAGCAGCTCTTTTACTTTCTCGTCTTCCATGACGGCTTGTTCGAGCTCTTCTTTCGTCGCGTCTTTCGATACGACGATTTTCGTGCGGACTTTGCCGTTCAGTTGGATCGCCATCTCAACTGTGTCGTCCACGAGTTTCGACTCATCGTATGTCGGCCATGCTTTATACGTAATCGTGTCCGTATGGCCGAGTTTTTCCCAAATCTCTTCCGCAAGGTGCGGAGTGATTGGCGAGATGAGCAGAAGGAAGCCCTCAACATACTCTTTCGGAATCGAGTCGACTTTATAGCCTTCATTGATGAATACCATCAATTGAGAAATGGCCGTATTATTGCGCATGCCTTCGAAGTCCTCGGTCACTTTCTTCACCGTCTGATGGTAAACTTTCTCAAGCGGCCCACCGGCTTCCCCGCCGATTTTCGAGCTAAGCGTGCCGTCTTCATTGATGAATAAACGCCAAATCCGATCGAGGAAACGGCGAGCGCCGTCCAATCCGTTCGTCGACCATTCTTTCGACGCTTCCAGCGGCCCCATGAACATTTCGTATAGACGCAGCGTATCTGCGCCATGTGAATGGACGATGTCATCCGGATTGATGACGTTGCCGAGGGATTTAGACATTTTGACATGGCCTTCCCCTAAGATCATCCCTTGGTTGAACAATTTTTGGAATGGTTCTTTCGTTTGGACGACACCGATATCGTATAGCACTTTATGCCAGAAGCGCGCGTATAGCAAATGAAGAACAGCGTGCTCTGCCCCGCCGACATAAATGTCAACCGGCAGCCAACGTTTTGCCAATTCCGGATCGATGATCATGTCGTCATTGTTCGGGTCGATATACCGGATATAATACCAGCAGCTTCCCGCCCATTGCGGCATTGTGTTCGTCTCACGGCGGCCTTTCATGCCTGTTACCGGATCAACGACATTTACCCATTCTTCGATATTGGCAAGCGGCGATTCGCCCGTGCCGCTCGGTCTGATATTGTCCGTCACCGGCAACTTCAGCGGTAATTCCGACTCGTCCACAGGTGACATGGAACCGTCTTCCCAATGAATGATCGGAATCGGTTCGCCCCAATAGCGCTGTCTGGAGAAGAGCCAATCACGGAGGCGATACGTAATTTTCTTTTCACCTTTGCCGTTTTCGACAAACCAAGCGATCGCCTTTTCAATGGCTTCATCCTTGCCTAGTCCATCGAGGAAACCAGAGTTGACGTGTGAACCGTCACCGACATATGCCTCTTTCGAAACATCCCCGCCTTCCACAACCTCGACAATCGGCAAATCAAATTCTTTCGCGAATTCATAGTCGCGTTCGTCGTGTGCCGGAACCGCCATGATGGCGCCAGTTCCGTATGTTGCTAGAACATAATCGGCAATCCAGATCGGCATTTTTTCGCCGCTTGCCGGGTTGATCGCATACGCTCCCGTAAAGACACCGGTTTTTTCTTTCGCCAAGTCCGTCCGTTCCAAATCACTCTTCGATTTCACTTTTTCCAAATATGCTTCGACTGCCGCTTGTTGCTCGGCAGTTGTAATTTGTTCGACCAATTTATGCTCAGGCGCCAACACTGCATACGTTGCGCCGAAAATCGTGTCCGGACGTGTCGTGAATGCTTCGAATGAAAGATCAGTTCCATCAATTTCAAATGTCAGCTGGGCTCCTTCCGAGCGGCCGATCCAGTTGCGCTGCATATCCTTCAAGCTATCCGGCCAGTCCAAATCATCCAAATCCTCAAGCAAGCGATCCGCATATTCCGTAATGCGGAGCACCCATTGGCGCATCGGGCGTCGTTCAACCGGATGGCCGCCTCGCTCGGACTTGCCATCGATCACTTCTTCATTCGCCAATACGGTTCCAAGAGCAGGACACCAGTTGACCGGCACTTCATCGACATATGCCAAACCTTTTTTATACAATTGAATGAAGATCCATTGCGTCCATTTATAATAGCTCGGGTCCGTCGTATTGATTTCCCGGTCCCAGTCATAGGAAAACCCAAGATCCTGCATTTGCCGCTTGAACGTCGCAATATTGCGGGCCGTGAATTCAGCCGGATCGTTTCCTGTGTCCAGCGCATACTGCTCAGCCGGTAGACCGAACGCATCCCACCCCATTGGATGAAGGACATTATACCCTTGCTTCCGTTTGAATGAACTTAAAATATCCGTCGCAATATAGCCTAGCGGATGACCGACATGAAGCCCTGCCCCCGACGGATACGGAAACATATCCAAGGCATAGAACTTCGGCTTGGACGGATCGTCGACCATCTTATATGTTTGGTGATCCTTCCAATATTTTTGCCATTTCTTTTCAATCTCGACATGGTTGTAACTCATGAAAAAATTCCTCCTAATCAAATATGTATCAGTCCGCTAGTCCTGCCATTCAAACGAAAAGACCCCCGTCCCTAAACTTGCAAGGGACGAGAGTCTAAAACGCATTCCCGCGGTACCACCCAAATTGACAGCACGGCTGCCCAACTTGAATCCTTAACGCGGAAAACGGCATGGGTTACTAGTCATTTCACCAATGCAGGCTCCAAGGCGAGTTCATCGCTGCCGTTGCAAGCTCCCACCAACCGCCTGCTCTCTGAAAATCGACATGAACGATTACTAATCCTCTTCAAAACCGACACTATTTGGTACTAGTTTACCCGATTCATCACATTTTAACAACCATCAACTAACGCCTTCTTTGACATCGTTTACAATCAAATCGGCTTCCGTCGAATCGATTACTTCCTGGATCGTATATCCTTCGAACACTTCTTTCAATTCCAAGCCGTTCGGAGTGACATCGATCAACGCCCGCTCCGTGATGATCCGATCGACGACCCCTTTACCTGTCAACGGCAAGGAGCATTCCTTCTTGATCTTCGAGGATCCGTCTTTCGCGACATGATCCATGATGACGATGATCTTCTTCGCGCCATGGACCAGATCCATTGCGCCGCCCATCCCTTTGATCATCTTGCCGGGGATCATCCAGTTGGCCAAATCGCCATTCTCTGATACTTCCATGCCTCCGAGAATTGCGACATCCACATGTCCCCCGCGGATCATCGCAAAAGACTCAGCGCTGTTGAAGTAGGATGATCCGGGAATCGATGTAACCGTTTCCTTTCCGGCGTTGATCAAATCCGGATCGACTTCATCTTTCGTCGGATAGGGCCCGATGCCGAGCAATCCGTTTTCCGATTGCAGGACGACCGTTTTTTCCGGTGATATATAGTTCGCGACTAATGTCGGCATTCCAATTCCAAGGTTGACGTAGTTGCCGTCTTCAATTTCCTTTTCAGCTCTTCTTGCAATACGTTCGCGCACATTTACTTGTCCCATTAATACGATCCCCTTTCCTTATCGAGTCGTCAGACGCTCGATCCGTTTTTCCTGCTCCGCTTGCAGAAGCCCTTGCACGTAGATGCTCGGTGTATGGATCGTAGCCGGATCCAAATCGCCCGCTTCCACAATCTCTTCTACTTCAGCAATGGTCACTTTCCCAGCCGCAGCAATCATCGGGTTGAAGTTTTGCGCCGTTTTATTGTAGATCAGATTTCCGAATTTATCGGCTTTCGCCGCACGGACCAAAGAGAAATCGGCATGTAGCGCTTCCTCCAGGACATATTCCTTGCCATCGAATTCACGGACCTCTTTCCCTTCCGCGATGACTGTCCCTACCCCGGCAGGTGTGAAGAAAGCTGGAATGCCTGCACCGCCCGCGCGAATTTTCTCCGCTAGCGTACCTTGCGGCGTCAATTCCACTTCGATTTCGCCGGCTAGCACTTGGCGTTCAAACTCTTTGTTTTCCCCTACATAGGATCCGATCATTTTCTTGATTTGCTTATTTTTGAGCAGGAGTCCGAGTCCCCAATCATCGACTCCGCAGTTATTAGAAATGACCGTCAAATCCTTGACGCCTTTTTCGACAAGCGCCAAAATGAGCTGCTCCGGAATCCCCACTAATCCGAAACCGCCAACCATTAATGTAGCACCGTCTTCGATGTGTGCGATTGCTTCTTGTGCAGATGAATAAATCGGTTTCATCCAACATCCCCCTTTTGCAATAGTACTTCTCTTTTATTAAAACAGAAGATTTGCAATGTTGCAATGGCAGATACCCTTTTCTCCTTTATTCGGGGGGTGTATCCTTCATCGCGGGAGGAGAATGTGACGACAATTGATCGGTGATGATGAAACATGATGAAACATGAAAAAACATGGTACAATCTACTTGTCAGAGGAGTGAAACATGTGGAAAAACAACTTTTCCCCTTCCCGACCGAAGGGAAACGATATTATACATGGTCCAGGCATTTGAAGGACGAATTCGGTTTCAAAGTGTTCAAAGTCGCCTTGGATGCGGGGTTTGATTGCCCCAATCGAGACGGCACGGTCGCTTTCGGGGGCTGTACGTTTTGCAGTGCAGCCGGATCCGGTGATTTTGCGGGCGACCGGGTGGATCCGATCGATGTCCAATTCGCTGAAATTCGCGATAAAATGCACAAGAAATGGAAAGAAGGCAAGTATATGGCCTATTTCCAAGCGTACACGAACACCCACGCGCCGCTGCCCAAACTGAAGGAAAAATTTGAAGCGGCCTTGGCACAGGAAGGGGTCGTCGCCCTTTCGATCGCCACGCGTCCGGATTGCTTGCCGGATGACGTCGTCGAATATTTGGCGGAGCTGCATGAACGGACTTATCTATGGGTTGAACTCGGCTTGCAGACTGTCCATGAAAGAACGGCAAACTTGGTCAACCGCGCCCATGATTTCCAAACGTACGTCGAAGGGGTCCAAAAACTTCGGAAGCATGGCATCCGCGTCTGCACGCATATCATTAACGGACTGCCGCTCGAGGACTATGACATGATGATGGAAACCACCCGTGAAGTGGCGAAGCTCGACGTCCAAGGCATTAAAATCCATTTGCTTCATCTATTAAAAGGGACACCAATGGTGAAACAATATGAAAAAGGCCAGCTGGAATTCCTGGAGAAAGAGGAGTATATCAAGCTCGTCGCCGACCAATTGGAGATCCTGCCGCCGGACATGATCATCCACCGCATCACAGGCGACGGGCCGATCGAGTTGATGATCGGGCCGATGTGGAGTGTGACGAAATGGGAAGTGCTCAACGGCATCGATAAGGAACTTGAACGCCGGGGCAGCTGGCAAGGGAAATTTTACGAGAAAGCGGTCGAAACGATATGAATCAAATCAAACTTCATCGGGTGCTCCCCTTCGCCAAACGATTGATGGCAGAAACGGTCCTGCCTGGAGAAACCGTGGTAGATGCGACGGCGGGCAACGGCAATGACACGCTATTTTTAGCGGAGCAAGTCGGGGAAGCCGGACATGTCTTCGCCTTCGATATCCAACAGACGGCGCTCGATGCGACAAAGGAACGGCTCGGGGATTTGAATCTTCGCGTCTCCCTCATTTTGGATAGCCATTCCAATGTGTCTGAATATGTGGAAGGTCCGATCGGAGGGGCGATGTTCAACCTCGGCTATTTGCCATATAGTGAAGATTTATCGGTCATCACGAAACCAGAGACGACCATCCAGGCTATCCACCATTTGCTCGGCATGCTGAAAAAAGGCGGAATCATCGCGGTTTCGGTTTATGACGGCCATGAGGGAGGAAAAGAGGAAAGAGACGCTTTACTCTCCTACGTAAAAACATTGCATCAAGCGGACGTGCACGTCATCCGCTACGAACTGCTCAACCAGCGAAACAATCCACCGTTTTTAGTGGCATTTGAAAAGGTCCGGGATTTTGAGGAAATTCGGACAGTGGAATAAGTTCCAATTAGTTGATTACCACATAACATTTTCTGTAAGCGATCATAACGGTACATCTACACAAAGACAGGCAGCAAATTTTCTGCTGCCTGTCTTTCAACGAGTTACTTCCTTATACTTTTGATGACACTTCCGTTTGCTGAACAGATAAATAAGGACGCCCCTCTTGCCATTGCACGGTGACCGGAACATTGAACGTTTCCGACAGCAGCTCATCGGTAACAACTTCCGATTTCGGGCCCGCCGCCACAATGCGACCTTCTTTCAATAGAAGCACATGCGTGATGTCCTTCACCAATTCCTCGATATGATGGGTGACGTAGACGATATGACAGCCGTTTAGGGATACCGTCTCCAACGCCTGCAAAAACTGTTCGCGTGACAAAATATCCAATCCGGAGCACGGTTCGTCCAAAATAAGCATTTTCGGATCACTCATTAACGCCCGCGCAATCAACACCCGCCTCTTTTCCCCTTCCGAGACTAGGTGCACCGACTTCCCTTTCAAATACGATAAACGGAAAGCATCAAGCAGTTGATCGACGCGGGTCCAGTCTGCCTCCGTCACTTCTTCATAAACGCCGAAGCTTGCAAACTTCCCGCTGACGATAACTTTTTCCACCGGATCGTTCTGGAAATATTGCGAAAACCGCTCCAACGAACTGCTCACAAATCCAATCTGCTTCCGGAGTTCAGGCAAGTTCGTCTGGCCGAAGACATTTCCGAAGACAGCCGCCTCTCCGCTCGAAGGAACATTATACGCTGAAATGATATTCAATAAAGAAGTTTTTCCAGACCCATTCAGTCCAAGAATCCCCCAATGCTCATTTTCCCGAATTTCCCAATCAATAGTATGTAAAATCTCTTTTTTCCCTCTTTGGAATGAAACATCTGCTAAAGATACGATCGTTTCCATCCATACTCCCCACTTTCTTCGTTTATTGAATTGTAAAGGGGACAGTCACCTTTACATTTTAAATTGCCGGATGTCAGCGATTGGCCCGACTGCCCGGAAATTTTCCTGCTCCAAAAATGCCAGCAAACTTTCGGCAGTTTGTTCTGCACTGGCCAAAGCCCCTGTCTCTTTGTAATCAATGAACCGATCCAACATCGGGAAATCCTTCCGCTCACTCGCCCGGATCGTCTCCTGCATTTCCGTATCGATGATGCCCGGTGCAATCGAAACGATTTCGACAGGATGCTTCTCCTTCTCCTGCTCCAATGCGACGACACGGGAAAATTGATCCAATCCGGCTTTCGTCGTGCCATAAACACTCCAGCCTGTATACGGATTGCGGCCGGCTCCGGAAGAGATATTCATGATTCGTTTCGGCCCGGCAAACGATCGCAAGGCAGCGATGAACGAATTCGATAGGATCATAGGCGCCGTCAAATTGACGGCAAGGGCAGTCTCCATTACGCCCGCATCCAATGTCCCGGCTAGGCCGATCGGCTCAACCATGCCGGCGTTATTGATCAGCGTAAAAGAGTCTGCCTGCTTCCTATATGAATCGATGACACCTTTCATCACATCCCCAAGCTGGTCGGTCTTGGAGAGGTCGACAGTTATAAATTGTTCAGCATTTGTCGGATTGGTCCGAGCAATTCCGATCACCTGATTGCCTTTCGCCCGCAGTTGCTCAAATAAGGCGGCCCCGATGCCTTTGGAAGCTCCCGTTACAATGAACACATCCAACATTTATTCCCCCTTTTGTATAGGCGGAGAGCCATTCTTCTACAAATAGTGTACCATTTTGTAAAGGTGACAGTCACCTTTACAATTTGAAAACGATTCTGAATATACACTACCCTCTCCAATGAAAGACCGGTTCCAGGTCCTTTTTGAATTTTTTTAGAATCTGGCGCCTTTAAAACTTTAACTATAATCAGTATGCACTTGCCTCCCTCGCCCTCCAACCAACGACGTACCATAAAAGAAGAGGAAGGAATATCTAAAATAAATGAACCAAAAACTCAACCTCCTTTCTCTAAATAAGCTAGAAAGGAGGGGACAACATGTCACTATTTTTTGAAGATGAAATACAAAAAGTGAAGAGGAATATGGATCGCTCAGGATTGGAAGAGTTAATGTCGCAGGACCCTCGCAATAAACCAGGTTGGTCCGACAGAAATCGGAACCAGTATGTAAGACACACTTTTTATCGAAGAAATCAACGGGATTCCGGAAATCGACCCGATGGCTGATGGAACATCATGTAAGAAAAGCGCTGATCTCTTAGGGTCGGCGCTTTTTCTGATTTGTAAAGGATACCGACACCCGATTAAAGACACTTTCCCTTCCCGAACCTCCGTAAATGAACACCCACGTTATCCTAGGCATAAGTTAGATAGGCATAGAATGAAAGGGAGGGATTGACATGGCGAACTTTCTATCGTTTAGCGGTACGGTGACGGCAATCAATGATTTTATAATAGGATCGAACGACCCCATGTCCGGTTGTTATAAATTATTTACATTGGAAAACCCGAACGGTTTAATCGTGAATTTCGTAATAGAACCCGGTACGTATTTCGTAGACCATGTTTTAGTCAAAGTGGGAGATCAAGTAACAGGATTTTATGATGCGAATCTACCTGTGCCGTTGATTTACCCGCCGCAATATCGGGCGGTCGTCATAGCGAAGAATCGACCGGATCAATTTGTCGATGTGGACTATTTCGATCAGCAACTCGTGAACAGTAAAGGCAATTTAAAACTGAATCTGTCCCGACAGACCAAAATAGTTCTTGAAAACGGGCAGGCCTTTACTAAATATCCGGCCAATCGGGATTTAATAGTCGTTTATAACTTCACGACAAAAAGCATTCCGGCTCAAACAACCCCATCGCAAGTGATTGTCATGTGCTAAATGAAATTCCGTTCAGACCTCTCTCGTCTGGGCGGGATTTTTAGTATGACAGACTGATTGGGTAGCCGAACATCATTTCCGCCATGAAACTTGTCCGCCGCTTTTGAATTCGAGGGTCTCTATAAAAAAAGACCTTGTCTCGTATCAATCTCATTTCAAACAGTCCTTAAACTACATATTGCTGTAAATAGTGCAGCTCCTTATTTAGAAATTCATTAAACAAGGTAAATAGCCTGACAACATTTTCTTCTTTCGTGTATCGGGAAGGATCAAAACCATCTGGAGGAGGCAGATAGTTAATAAAGCTTTCCATGCCTTCAGGGTAATCAAAATCAGCATATACTTCGGCAACCTGGCTTAATAATTCCTCCAAGTCGTCTGGATACTCCATTTTCAGAGAAGCTAATAAAGCAAATCGCCATTTCCTTTTCTCAATTTGCCAGATGTCGGCATCCAAATCCAAGTCCTGAACACCTAACTCCTTCAATAAACGTATCCATACCATCTCGTAATCTGTTTCTTCTTCTCTCCAGGCAAGCTGAATCATGTTTGGATCGTCTATTTCTGGATGGTGAGTTAATAACTCAACTGCATAGCTAGAGATTTCACTAGGTTTTAGGAGATCTAATTTTACCCCTGCATAAACCGTTTTCCAATCAAAACTGATTTGGTTCTGCTTAAAAATATCCATCAGACACATTAAGGATTCTCCTCGCAAATGTTGATGAGTTCTGTAGGAACAGGTTCAAACACCAACACTTCCGGCTTCATATATGGTTTCTGTAAAAGATATTCATTCAACGTCATCATACTTTTCCAATACAATGCAATCCAGTGCTCTATATTTTCTCCAGTGTCGAAATTCAAGGCTTCTTCATCAAAATCCTTTACATCTTCATAAAATGCCTGATCATAGATGGATAATGAAATGTCGCCGTCAAATACTAGAATCTTATCGGTAAATAAAGGAAAACAGAAAGATCTAGTAAAACGGTTTATCAAGTCCACTCCTATCGCTTCTCGGAAATCGACCCAGGCAGGTATATGAGAAGGCCTCAAGCTCTCGGTAATTTCCATTTTCACCTTGCCGCCGTTGCTATAGCGATGGTTGGATCCTGTAGTGCAATGTATGCCATCCAGTATGACTTGCTCTTTGTATACAAAATGTTGATGGTCATCCGGTAAATATGCATGATATAAAAGTTGTGGATCCATTCTCTTTCACCCGCTTTCACTTTAGTGAATTGGCCGCAAGTCTTGAAAAGCCATGTAACCAATCAAGGCTATCGAATCAAAACAATGAATTTTTATCACTGTTCATGGACGGTAATAAAAAATTCTCCGTCTTCTTCCTCGAAAACACTTACAACTATATTTCGATTGGGAAACCTGTCTTTAAAGCTAAGGGACCAGAATTTTCTAAGGGCTTCTCCTAATGCCTGAATTTGGTCCCTTAGGTCTTCTTCACCAACATTGATATGAAAAAAATCTTTTACTTGGTACAGGTTCATCATTTTTTCGATTGTCACTTTATTATTTTGATAATCCTTTTTCCACCTACTGAAATTCTTTTGTGAGAACTTATCTTTTAATAAAAAGCATCCTTCCACCTCAACAATATCCGGATAGAAAAATTTTGCAAACCCGAGAGCTGTGTGTATATCCGATTTCATATTGACATAGTTCCACCATGTGAAATCCCCTTCGTTCGCCTCTTTAAAATCCATAAATTCCTCATTTATTTCATCTTTGAACAAAAATATCCCCCCTAATCTTTTCAATCGACATTTTTGGAAATTTCAGAGGAGGCAGCTAGCCGGACCATTATCATTCTGATACTTCTCCCCTATTTTAGGATTCAGGAATCCCAACAAAAAAATCTGGAAAGACATTCAGTCAGGTAATTAACCTGATTTCATTTTCTTCTTTAGTATATAGGAAAGGATCAAAACCATCTGAAGGAGGCAGATAATTAATAAAGCTTTCCATGTCTTTCGGGTAATCAAAAACAGCATATACTTCGGCAACCCGGTTTAATAATTCCTCCAAGTCGTCTGCTAACAAAGCAAATCGACAGTTCCTTATCTGAATTTGCAAAACGTCGGCATCTAAGTCCAAGTCCTAAACCCCTACCCTGTTTTCCGTTGACCTGCAAAAAAAGAACCTTGATAGACATTCAGCCAATCAAGATTCTCAAATTCCTCGTTTATTCCAACCCCCAAACCGTAAGTTCATAAAAATACTCTGTTCTTTCTATACATAATCCAAAATTGAAATCTTCACCAACGAGAACAAAGTCTCCATACCCTGTCGAAAATTTGGTTACTTCAAGAACTTTTTCTAGATTACGAAATACTTCATTTACTTGAACCAAAACAGCTTCTATTTCATTCTCTCTAAAAAACAGTACTCTTCCTTCGTTGGGGATGTCTTCAATCTGAGCAATCAATTCATACAATAAACGCTTTGACTTTTGAATATTTTCTTTATAGTCCTCCCCTTGCACCTGAACCTTATTTTCCTTTGTGAGAAGTAATGAGAATACTTTTTTACAAAATGAATCATTATCATCACCGTCTAAAAAAGGGGCTTCCGGAAGATCCATGAAGTGCAATTCTTCAATCAACTTCTTCCTTCTGCTTTTTCTTTTCAACAACTCCATCTTGGCTTGTCTTTCGCCGCCCAAATTAATCACCTTCCCCACGGTTTCCCTTCTTTTTATAACCACTTAAATCTTCTGGTGAATGTCCAGGATACTGATTATATCTTCCTTTTTCCAACGGACTGCCCTTTAAATCGTCCGCTCCATGAAAGTGAGGACCTCGTCCAAATTTATCTTCCCTGTGCTCTATTATATATTTTTTCTTTCCATCCACTTCGAATTCATATACTCGTCTATTCTCGGTTGACCCATCGTAAACATCGACAGGCTTCTTATGCTGAGTAGAGTTGGGAATCCCGGCATTTCTCTTTGCATCCCTGAAGGCCCCATTTTTTGTTAGGATCTTATCATTGTCCACAATCCCCATCTTTTTCGGATCTGCCACTTTGCCGACGTCTTTCGTCTTGCCGCCGAATGTCTTCTTCAGGAACTTGAATCCTAGTCTTCCCGCTTTGATGCCTTTTCCGATCGGTGTGACCGAAACGATGGCCATGCCTTTGTCCAATAAGGAAGCGTCCTTATCCAGTATGGTATTGACGTCGTCCATGACTAAAAAATCCAAGACTGCCTTCGCAGCCTTGCCTGCGTTTGGCGGGACAAGTCCCTGGAAGTTCGCACGCTCGCCAATGACCGCCTTGTATTGCATGTCCGGATTGCCATCATTGACACTGGCTTTCGTCCGGGCCCGCGTTTGTAAATGGGCTCCCTCTGTTGCCAACGCCGCATAGATCCGCTGCAAGTCTTCATCTTTGCTAGTTGCAGCAATCGTTTTATTCGCTTCAATCAGGTTCGATTCGATGCTCTGTTGGAGTTCCTTCGGTGACTCGGAACCACCGAGGACACCCGTTGTGAACTTCTCTTGGTATTGCACATCCGTCTGAAGAAGATTCTTCGCCAGCAGTTCCGCCCATTGACCGGTGTCGAAATGGATATCCGATCTATCGTCCGTGAACATCCCTTCGACGTCCGTGATCCAACGCTGCATTACCTGAAGATGATCATGGATGGCAGACAATACACTTGTCTGTTCCGAATCAAAGGCATGCAGCTCCGTTACTGTATTATCCCGCTTTTTCTTCGACCTGTAAACGCCATCCTGCACGTCGCTGTCGTCCATATTCGGCAGCGCGATAATATCCGCCACTTTGCTCATGATCTGGTTCGCTTCATCGGTCAAGCTCGCCGTCACCATTGCAATTTCATCCAATCCCTGCTCCACTTCCCCTTCAAGGAAGCTTTCACGGATGAAACCGGACGGATCGGGTTCGAGTGCGCTCAAGGCAGCATCCATGCGCTCGAGCACGTTTAGAAAATCACTCTGCGTCATATGGAACAGCCGAATAAACGGAAGATGGACTTCATTATAAAACGACCGGATGGCATGGCCCCCCTCCCCTTTGAACGCTTCGTCAAGTGCGACAAACGCCGTAATGGCCGTTTCTACCGCCTCCATCTCCGACTTCAGGCGGGTCAGCATGTCGATATTAGTTCGCAACCCTTCATGAAATGGACTGACAGCCAGAATTTTCAACGCGCCTCCACCTGCCCATCCACCCATTGTACAAAGACAGTCCCCACTTCTCCCCGTCCCCTTTCCCAAAATGTATAATCCATGTTTTGACATAGGTTATAAATATCACGCTCGGTTGCTAAGGTCAAATAACGTAAGATCACGAGGTTTTCAGACTAAGCAGAAGGACTCTAGGATTAACTTCCTTTTCGAGTTTAAAAGGTGAAACCCTCTCTACTTCACACGCTGTCCTAGACGAATAATCGGGTCAAACTTACGAGTATACGTTCATATCCAATTCTTTTGTTTCATTTAAGACAGCTGAAATCGGAACGAGGCAGCAGAATTATTGATCCTCGCATTCAGGGAACCGGCGACAAGAATGTTGCCAGTCAGAAGTTAGTTTGTTGGAATCACTTCCCGATCTCAAACATTTTTATCATTCACCAGGAACTTTTTGGAACTGTATCAACCTATTGTTATGTTGTTTTGCTTTTATTTCCAAGAGGAGAGTATAATGTTTTGGGCCGATTGCCTGGCTTACTTTTTTGTCAAACAGACAACCAATTAGTCTATTGGAAGGAGAGGGAAATTTGAATGCGATAGAAATTTATCCGAAAAAGGGAAGGATGTTCATGCTGTTCTTCTTTTCCTTGCTATTCACGTTGTTGGGCGTTTTATTTTTGTGGATATCAACGGAGGAAGGATCACCGTTTTGGCTAGGAGTAATTGGGGTCATAACCATCGCCTTCTTTGGCTTGGGCGGGGTTTATTACGTAAAGGAATTGATAATCCGAAAGCCCGCGGTCATGATCACGGATGAAGGCATTATCGATCGGTCCAGTTTTATCGGAGCCGGACTGGTGAAATGGGAAGAGATTGAGAGCGTTGAATTCATTACAATGAGCGGACAATTATTCCTCGCTATTTTCACCTTTGATCCCAACTTGATTATCGATCGCTCCAGCGGTATTAAACGCATATTGAACAAGCTCAATAAAGGGCTTCTTCCGTCACAAGTGAACATCCCCGCAAACAATTTAGCGTGCTCCCCGGAAGAACTTATGGATAAAATCGGCCATCAGTGGCAATTGAAACTGGACGAAACATTTGGAGAGCAAGCGTAAAGTATTGAATGCGAATGAAGTTTCAACGAAATGGACCGGCGAGTGCCGATCCATTTCTTTTCATTCAATCCCTTGTTTTTCTGCCAGCTTTTCTCCCCCGCTTTCCTGGTGACAGTCACCTTTGCAATTCGGAAACAATTCAGAATCGTTTCTGAGTAATGTTTGAATATATGACACTTTCCTGCACGTATAGTTATTCACTTAAATTGGCAAAAACTACGATAGGTAAAGAGTTCTTGCTTGTAATCTTTAGCAGACAAGAGGATACTAACATCAAAGGGGCATAGGTGGATTTTTATACATAAAAATTGAATACGAGGGGTATTTGTTTACATGGATGCGCTAATAGAATTATTTAGAAAAAAAGAAGTAAAACGATTTATCATTTTTGCCTTAATCATCATTCTGCTCTTTAGTGTGAGAAGTATGATGAATTTAATCTTGCTTACCTTTATTTTTTCATTTTTAATGAATCGGCTCGTTGATTTTACGGCAAAGCGTGTTCAATTGAATCATAAACTGATTGTCATCACACTTTATACATTGATAGTCAGCATATTGACAGTGGGTGTTGTGAAATATTTACCACTCATCTCGCTGGAAATTAGCCAGCTCATTAAGCAAATGACGAATTTCTTCACGCAGCCACATGAGAATCCATTGCTTGGCATGCTGGAATCCATTATTTCCGGTGAACAGATTAAGGCCTATATCGAGAACGGCTTTTCGTTTTTACTGAAGTCATTTTCAGATATTAGTAAAACAAGTGTTCAAGTGCTAATCGCTTTGATTTTGAGCTTGTTTTTTCTTCTTGAAAAACCGCGCCTCATCAAGTTCACGAGTAAGTTTAAAAACAGTAAGATTGCTCCGTTTTATTATGAAATTGAATTTTTCGGAAAGAAATTTTCTCGTACATTCGGCAAAGTGATCGAAGCGCAATTCATCATTGCACTCGTCAATACATTTTTATCGGTCATTGTTTTAATGGTCCTTGGCTACCCGCAAATCGTCGGATTGGCCATTATGATTTTCTTCCTAGGGCTCATCCCTGTAGCAGGTGTTATTATTTCATTAATTCCCCTCACAATCATCGGTTTTACAATTGGTGGATTCCTGACCGTCACCTACTTACTCATCGCCATCATGGTCATCCATGCGATTGAAGCGTATATTTTGAATCCGAAACTGATGTCATCGAAAACGGATTTACCCGTTTTCTATACATTCGTCGTACTTATTTTTTCACAAAACTTCTTTGGCGTCTGGGGACTGATCATCGGAATTCCCGTCTTTGTTTTCCTACTCGACATACTGGAAGTGACCGATAAAGAACCTGCACAGACACCCTTAACTCAAAAAGACAAGTCGGACAGCTGACGTCCTTCTTGTCTTTTTTTCTATTACGATTCATCTGCGAACGCATTCACCTTTTTCCATTTTCCGTATCGATAATAAAGGAACGCGAAGATACTACTGATAACAAAACTAATGCCCATGCCAAGAGCGATTCCTTTTTCACCGAAAAGGCCCGAGAGGAAATACGTAACCGGATAGCGCAACAGCCAAAACGAAATGATATTCAAAACAAGAACTTGAAACATTGCTCCTGCTGCTCGGACTGCTCCATTGAGGATGAAGTTGACGCCAAGGAAGGGATAGAAAAAAGCAATCATTTTCAAATAATTAGCACCAAAATCGGCAGCTTCCGTCTCCGTGATGAATAGTCGGATCCCATAATCCGCGAACAGAACGATGGCAAACGCCAAAATAAGCATAACGATGAGGTTATAAAAGAAGCCGTACCTTGTAATTTGGTGCACACGGTCCCATCTCCCCGCTCCGATATTTTGCCCCGCCATACTGTTGACGGCTGTTCCGAGCGCTTGCGCTGGCAGCATGATCAAGCTATCCAACCGCTGGGCCGCCCCGTAGCCGGCTACGACAGCGGGACCGAAAGAAGCAACCACACTCATGATGGCCATTACCCCGGCGGAAATGACACTCATCTGTAAACCTGCGGGAATTCCCAACTTCAAAATAGCGAGTACTTCGTGTCGCGCCGGAAGATGAGGCTTGGAAAACGGGATGCGACTTCCCTTGATGGAATAGTAAATCCCAACTAGAAAAGCGATTCCTTGCGAGACTACCGTTGCGTACCCCGCCCCTTCGATGCCCCAACCGCATACAGCAATAAAAAACGGGTCCAATACGGCATTCAAAATAACAGCTGTCAGCACGAAATAAAGCGGTGACTTTGAGTCTCCCATCGCTCGGAAGGCCGTGCCGATGAAATTATAGCCAAATAAAAACAAAATCCCAATAAAATTGATCCGCAAATAGGATGCAGCCATTTCCACCATCTTCTCCGGCGTTCCGAGTAATAGTAAAATGGGCTCTGCCAGCAAGTAACCTGCCACACCGAGCACGATTGCCATAGCCGTTAGGAGGACAACAAAAGCATTCAAATATCGCCGAAGCCCCGCCTCATTCCCTTTCCCTTTCTGTTGGGATAAAATCGTCAGCGCTGCATTATTCACACCGATTACGAATGAGAGGACCGTGAAAATAACTGTTCCAGACAATGCCACAGCTCCCAAGGCATCCGCCCCGATCAGATTACCGACCCATAAGCTATCGATGAATTGATAAGATACTTGCAGTAGGTTCGTAATTAAGATAGGTGTCGAGAAGAAAAAGAGCTGCTTCATGATATTACCTTCCGTAAAATCATGTTGCTTCACCATGTCACTTTCCCACCCCCATGTCTTTCCATAGCAATAACTTTCTAGTTTATCATTATAGGAGAGAAGCTTCCATCCCCAAGGAGTGCACAGAGCGCAGTCCAATGGATAAAAAATAGACCGGCGAGTAGCCGGTCCGTTGGGATGTCAGTTCTTTTCATTCAATTCCTTGATTTTCCGACTGCCTTCCTCGTCAAATTCTTTGAACTTCTTTGCGCCGCTCTCCACACTTTCCCGGTATGCTTGCGAGCCTTTTTCCTCCGCATAATGATATTTGGAAGCTCCGTACTTCGAAACCAACGAATACACTTCCGAAATTGGATGGCCTGCTTCACTGAACCTTTTCTTTAAATAATTTTGCGCCGCTTCCATTCTTTGTTTTTCACGAACCGCTTTTTCCACCATGCTTTGTTTCGTATCGATCGCCAGTTGGACTTTATCCTGCTTTACTTTAATCGTCTCCAGCTGGCCTTCCACTTTCCAGTCGATCCAATCCTGTTTGATCTGTTGATATTGGGCTCTCATAAATTCCTTTAAGTCCCGTTCGGAGGAAACATACGTGAACTCCCCGTTACCGGCGCTTGCGACTTCTTTTAATAGTCTCTGCCCTTCGTCATCCACATCAAATCCAATAATATTGACGACTGTCTCAATATTGTCCGATGCCAATTTTTTTGCGGCGTTGACAGGGTCGCCGTCACATGTTTCAATTCCATCGCTGACCACATAGACGATAACATCCTCCACATTCGCAGGAATGTCTTCCTTCACCTTTTCCAGAACGAGGCCAATCGGTGTCCAGCCAGCCGGTTGTACCGATTGCAAGGATTTTTGAAACTCTCCTTTGTCAAACGTTCCGTTGTATAAATTTTCGGTACTGCTGCATGACAAATCTTTATCCACTTTGCTGCCGGATCCTTTATGACCATACACTCGCATGGAAATCGTGGCCTCTTCTGGAATCTGTTCTGCAAATTCCAACACCGCTTCTTTGGCCGCCTCCATCCGCGTTCGATTCCCGGACATCGCCTTCATGCTCCCGCTCGCATCGATCAAGATGGCAAAATGAACTTTTTTCAATTCAAACTCTGCAACGGACTCATCTGGACGGGCCAAATCTACATCCACAGTCGGGTCAAAATGAAGAAGTGTCTCTAATTCGTCATGGTAATCTTCTGTAAATAAATATTTCAACTCTTCTACATACTGTTCCGGCGTTAAATCGTCTGGGAATTGATCCAATGCCTCGTTTACCTTCACTTCATCGTATGCGTCCCCACTAAAAATCCCAGGTTCCCGCAGCAACTCTTGTTCCAACTCTGACAGCTCGCGGCCGGGATCTGCAATCTCAAAATAGTTTACCTTTTTAGGCGTGTATTCCTCAACAAGCTGAGCCTTCTGCTCTGTCTCTTCAACGTTTTCCGCCTGTTCCTCCGCAGAAATCTCCTCTGTTTTATCAGAACTGCAACCGCTCAGAAAAAGAGTAGCTGTAACTATCCCCATCCAAAGTTTCTTCATTTCCGATCCACTCTTTCTTCACTTTTCTTCAAATCATAAGGAAGAACTCAGTGAACATCAATGGAGTTCGGTGATATTACTTCTTTGTGCATAGGGGCCACGATAAAAGACGGTGAAAAGGTCTTACGCATTTTCTACCTGTGCGGGGCGTCTTGTTTCCTCTTTTATTGAATTAAAACAATCTCTCACCACAATCGGGACAATGCACCCTTCAGCGTAACTATTAGTTCAATTTTTCCTTCGCCTGCTTTAACGTAGCGACGATCAGAAAGCTGACAATGACCAATAAAAGCCACGAACTTACCTTTCCAAGATGCACGAGACTCCATGCTTCGGCTTGGTTCGGATATTGCCAAGCTCCTAAAAATGTGGCGATATTTTCAGCAATCCATATAAAAAATCCAATGAGCACAAATGATAATGCGATTGGCATCCGATATTTTGTCCCATTCACCTCATAAGTGACCCAAGATTTCCAAAAGACGAGAATGACAAGCGCGGCTAACCACCAACGAACGTCGATCCAAAAATGATGCATAAAAAAGTTCAAATAAATAGCGGCACCTAGTGGAACAACAACGAAAAACGGCGGCCACTTCACAAGATCGACCTGTAACCTCCTCCACGCTTGGCAAAGATAACTGGCGACACTCGCATACATGAACCCGCTATACAAAGGCACACCTCCAATTTTGATATACCCTTCCTCTGGATATGACCAAGAGCCCATATGTACTTTGAATAGTTCAAGAGCCAGTCCAATCAAGTGGAACAAGGTGATGACCTTCAACTCATCCCGCGTTTCAAGTCCCGAACGCACCATTCCCCACTGCGTGAGAAGGAATATGATAAGCAGCCAGTCATACCGCGGCAGGAAAGGAAGCGGAATAACTTGAGTTAGAGCAAGAGAACCGAAAATGATGACGGGGAACAAACAGGAAAGTGCCTGCTCCCAGCCAAAACGGACAAATTGTTTGAATGCACCTTTCATGCGCTCTCCTGTTGAGAACTCATAAGTAGATACTCTTTTCATTGCCTTATTCATCATCGGCACCCTCATCCGGCTGGTATTCCAAAAGGTCTCCAGGCTGACAATCCAGCGCTTTGCAAATTGCCTCCAGCGTCGATAGTCGGATCGCTTTCGCTTTTCCGTTTTTTAAGATGGACAGATTGGCCATTGTGATGCCGACCCTCTCCGAAAGTTCCGTAACGCTCATTTTCCGTTTCGCCAGCATCACATCAATATTTATGATAATTGTCATTTGGTTCACCTCAGACCGTTAAATCATTTTCTGATTTGATAAGGATGGCTTCTTGTAACAACTTTTGAAGGACAGCCGCAAACACAGCAATCACCATCGAAGCAAAAACGATGACCATTCCGATTACGATGATGCCCGGAGCGTCGTCTTTCTCGGCAATGAGATAGAACAGTGGCAAGCCCGCCACATACAAAAGACTGATTGCAACGCCGCAATATTTAATATTCTTTAGTGCGGCCACAGACAAATCAGAGAAAGCACTGTTCTTATCAATTAAGACCAACAGCTTAAACGCTTGGTATAGAGCTACGTAAAAAGGGATGACCGCTGCATACAAATCGATTAGCACGAGATATTTCAGGAATCCATGATCGGGATACAGTTCTGCAGCAAAGTTCGCAATTTCAGGCACCAAAAAAATACACAATGCTAGAACCGGAATTCCCATAAGGATGACAGCCAACTTTAAAAAAAGTGTTGACCCTTGTTTCATAAAAAGCACCTCACTTGGATTAATATAAGATGATCTTAATACAAAATTTATCGTTTTACAATAAATATATATTCTTTTTCACTACTTTATTATCGAAACATGGTCACAACCCTCTTCCTCATCAATCTTCGTAAGCAGGGTTGTTTTTATTTTCCTTCATTCCCACCTTGGAAAAATTATTTTCCCAACCGAGTATCCTTTCCGACCCCTCCCTTCTATGTAGAGGGTAAAGGGGGAATTTGAAATGAAACAGTACTTGAAAGAATACGCTCGCTTCACCACCATCGCCGAAATGGATGCTGCGGCAGAACAGCACGTCTTGCATAACTGGGATGCTATGACAATATCGGATCGCGAAGTGCTCGATGTCATCCGACGCTACTCAGTGAAATACGGGGCCGCCCATCTCAAACATGCGACAATCGAAAATATCACAGGCAAATCAAATGTGACCGTACGTCGGGCCATCCGCAAGCTCGTCGCCCTGCAAATTATCGAGAAAGTCCACTTTATCCGCCCTGTCATGAGCGGGCTCGGCGCCAATATCTATATCATCCTGCCCTTCGATGACCAGGGGAAAATGAACGACCGGGATGACAGCGACAAACCGTATGACGACAAGGATAGCGGGCAGATTTCTAGGGACGAAGCTCTTCTTTCTAAATCCATAAAATCCAAAGATCTTATAAAAACGTCTCCCGAGGAACCGTCCAAGTTATCCACAAGCCTTTTCAGCCGGATGAAAGAACTTCTTGCCGGAACGATCGGAAACACGAAAAACGCCCGTGAATTTTATGGAATTCATCGGGCGGTTTCAGGACGGATGCTGAAGTTTGAAGTTTACAAGAATGATCAGAACATTTTCGAGGACTTGGCCTATCGGGCATTGCGCATCGCGGTGATGGCGACAAAAACGAAGACGATCCGCAACTTGCCGGGCTATTTCAAAGGGGTCTTGGACAAGTTGATCGAGGAGGCCTATTTCAAAGATATGTTCATGTTCTTTGATGTACCGGTTGAGGGGTTTTACTGTCCTGAAAAAGTGTCATTCAAGTAAAATTGAATATTCACTCATTTTGGTTGCCGGAACAGAACATATGTTTTATAATGAAATTAATAAATTAGGGGGTGTCGTTTTGGTCGCTATGGTGAAAGAGCAGCCCGGACAATACGGCGTGAAACTGCTTGAACTGCGCAATGATTTTGTTTTCAAATCGTTTTTCACGGATGTAAGAAACAATAATCTGCTTTTGCATTTCGTCAACTCGATTGTAGGCGGGACCATCATCTCTTTGAAAGTTATTGATCCTACAAACAAGATGGGGCATTCATCCGATAAATTGTCTATCTTGGATCTAAGGGCGATAACGGGAACCGGGGAGCAGATCAACATCGAAGTACAATTGGAACGGCATAAGGCCTTCAATGAAAGGGTGCTGTACTATTGGTCAAAAACGTATGCCTCGCAGATAAAAAGCAGTGAACCTTATGTGAACTTGAAAAAAGTCATACAAATTATTATTGTTGATTTTGAAATGTTGCCTTCTGGCGGTATTCATAGTACATTCCAATTAATAGAACCAACTTCCGGTATCGTCTTTTCTAACCACTTGGTGATTCATGTCTTGCAATTAGGCAAACAGCAGGAAAAATCATCGAAAGAAATGGACAATCTGGAAAAATGGATGCTTTTTTTCAAAGGAGATTATGAGACTAAGGAGGAAATCGCTATGGAAAGTTCCGCTTTCAAAGAAGCCTTCGAAGAGATCAAACGGTTAAGCATGGACCCCGAAACAGTCCAACTCGCCATCAATCGAGAGATTGCGTTACGGGATCATATTCAGCGGTTGGCCGATGCCGAAGAGGAGGGATTTGAAAAAGGGATAAAAAAAGGAATAAAAAAAGGGAGAGAACAAGGTTTAGAAGAGGGACGAGAAAAGGGACAAGAGGCTAAAGCAATAGAAATTGTTCAAAGGCTCTATGAGAAGTCCACTCCTCTCTCTTTTATTGCCGAGGTCACTGGAATGTCCGTTGAGGAAGTGAAAGCAATAATTGACTCCACAACAAAGGAACCCTGATTAAAGCTATTTCAGTTAAACTGTTCGTTTTCCAATGATTTGGTTTGAAGACGTAGCACCTTTTCACTTCCCGGGAACGTAAAGAACCAACCTCTTACCCGAAGAGGTTGGTTCTTTATCATTCCAATACCTTGATTTTAACGCTTTTGCGTCCCCATTGATATGCTTGGCTTTTCGTCGGGAAGAATACATCTATCTTATTCCCTTTGATGGCGCTTCCGGTATCTCCGGCGATTGCGTGGCCGTAACCTTCCACCCACACTTTCGATCCCAGTTTAATCACATTCGGATCGACTGCGATGACTTTAACATCTGGATTCCGTTTCAAATTGATACCGGTTTTTGTAACACCCGAACAGCCGTTACAATTTGCCGTGTAGGCGCTGGCGGAAACCGTGAATTCTTTCACGACGTTCCCTTCATCTGATCGCGATGGGGTTTTCGCGACCGGTTTAGCTGCTTTTTTCGCTGTGGCTGCCTTGCTCGGAGCCACCACTTTCAATTTTTGTTTTGGATGGATCGTATTCGATTTTAGATTATTCCAGGATTTCAATTGGGCAACCGACACCTGATGCGTTTTCGCGATTTTATATAACGAGTCGCCCTTCTTTACGGTGTACGTGGACGATGCGGCAAAGCCTTCATTCGCACCGCTGACCAATAAAGCAATTACGATAATGAGGGTCCCAAGAAATTTTCTCAATAGCTCTTCTCCTTGCGATTTAGTCTACACACAGTCTAGCAGTCGAATATTACAAAACGGTTACAACAAATAACCTTTCACGTTACAAAAAGAAAGGTTATATTACAAAACGAGTACCATATTAATAAAATCATCAACGAAACCAAATGGGGGAATAAGGGGAATCCGATGACTTCACAGGAGAAGAAAAAGCAAGCGAACCACTGGTATCATCATCTTTTCATTCATCTTAGCACGTTTGGACTCTTGTAAACGAAAACTCGATAATCGAGTTGCAATTGAGAGAAATCTTAGATTTTTTGGGGGGAATGTTTTTAATGTTCATGTAACTTCACCCCGAAATAAGGTCGAATGCTGTCATGTCTAGCATTTCTTTGTCCTATAACTGTCCATTTTAGTAAAAAAGTCATACACCTTTCATTTAAACATAAAACTTTCTTACTTATTAAACCCCGAACATATTGTTACAAACATTTTTTCATTAAAAAAAGCCAGTATAGAGTACATACAATATATTGCATACTTTATTCTTGGAACATTTTACTGTATACTAAATGAATATTGAACAGGATGGTGAGTCGCAATGCCGATACCTACAGAACATTCCACTCCAGTCAGGAGAACTGCGAAAGAGACGGCCTTCAACCAGCTTCAACACTGGATCATTGATGGAACGTTACAGCCAGGCGAAAAATTGAACGATACAGAGCTCGCAGAAGCGTTGGGCGTTAGCAGGACACCGATCCGGGAATCGTTGCAACTGTTGGAAGTCCAAGGTTTCGTTAAAATGTATCCGGGTAAGGCGACACAGGTGACAGAAGTGGAAAAAGAAGCGATCAATGACCTGCTTCCCCCGCTTGCGGCGTTACAGGCCCTGTCAGCTGAACTGGCCATTCCCCATTTAACTGAGGAAACATTT
This sequence comes from Sporosarcina sp. FSL W7-1349, assembly GCF_038003045.1. Taxonomy (NCBI): domain Bacteria; kingdom Bacillati; phylum Bacillota; class Bacilli; order Caryophanales; family Caryophanaceae; genus Sporosarcina; species Sporosarcina sp. FSL W7-1349. Next base: position 125,293 of record NZ_JBBOOK010000001.1, on the reverse strand, counting down.
GAATTATTGAAAGAGACAAATAAACGGTTTGCTGGGGCGGTGCGCTCTGAAGATTACTTTTCCGCACTGAAAATTGATGAGGAGTTTCATCAGATCATTGTCGACGCCGCCAATAACTCCTATATCCTTTCCATGGTCGAATCCCTGCAAGTCCATGTCCGGCGGCTCTTTTTCCATAACTCGATTGTGCTGACCGAAAAGTCGATTGAGGAACACGACGAAGTTATCCGGCTCATGCAGGAAGGCGACAGGATGAAAGTGTCCAACGTCATGCGGGAGAACTGGCTGCGGGCGATTGACGAGTTTTACGCATTGAAGAAAGCATAAGAAAAGCCGAATTCCCTCACCGGGGATTCGGCTTTTCTTATATTAGGCTTCCGCAGTTGGATGATTCCGTACTCGTGCAATGAGCGCTGTGACAAGGGTGACACCGAGCACCGGCAAGACCCATCCAAGTCCGTCGCTGTAGAACGGCAATGTTTTTTCATAGAAGGAAATGATCGGTTTCATCCAACCGAAGTATTCGATTTCAAGTGACTGGCAAAGCGTCTTCAATCCATCGATAATCCCGATGCAAAAGGCGACAATGGTCGCGGACACATAGACCAGCTGCGAATGTTTGAATAGTGGAGATAGAAAGGTCAACAGCATTAACACAACAGCTAACGGGTATAGGAACATCAATACTGGAATGGAGTACGTAATGATATTCGACAAACCGAAATTTGAAATGATAAAGCAAAACGTCGAGAAAATTATTACAAATGTTTTATAACCGATTTGCGGAATGATCGTATGGAAATACTCGCCACATGCGGTAATTAACCCAATGCTCGTCGTCAAACAAGCCAAGATGATGACGATGGCCAGTAAGACCAAACCAAGAGTTCCAAAATAATACTCTGATGCTTGCGACAGGATTTGACCACCTGTCTCAGACAGACCAAACGCCTCCGTGCTGACTGCTCCCAAATAAGCAATTCCCACATAGAGCAGCGCTAGAAAAGCAGTTGCCACGATACCCGTTTTCGCTGTTGCTGCAAAGATCCCTTTTCGATCTGTAATGCCCATCGAACGGATTACATTGATGACGATAATCGCAAATACGAGGGAAGCCAAGGCATCCATCGTGTTATAGCCTTCCGTAAACCCCTTTACAAATGCTCCGCTTGCATAGGCCTCTTCCGGTGATTGAATGGCACCCATCGGCTTTACGACAACCATAATGAGTAAGCCCAGAAGTAATATGATAATCCCTGGCGATAAAATCTTCCCTACCCGGTCGACAATTTTGGACGGATTCAAGGACAACCATAACGTGATGGCAAAAAAGAGGAATGTAAAGATACCGAGTGCTATTTGCATCGCCCCTTCACTGACAAACGGTGAAATCCCGATATCAAACGCTACCGCTCCTGTCCGCGGTGCCGCAAAGAACGGCCCGATCGTCAAATACAAAAGCGACGTGAAGATGATTGCATACACTGGATGAATCCGGCTCGCCAGGTCTTGGAGATTCCGACTTCCTGAAAATCCCATTGCCAAAACTCCTAAAAATGGCAAACCGACGCCAGTGATTAAAAAGCCGATAACGGCCGGAATTATGTTTGAACCGGCATTCTGACCAAGTTGTGCTGGAAAGATCAAGTTCCCTGCGCCGAAAAATAACGCAAATAACATGACTCCTATAACAAGGTAAGAAGAAAAAGATAATTTTTTCTGCATAGGACTGCTTCCTCTCAATCTAAAATGCAATATATTACAGAAAATAATGATACCCTTTTTGTCATGAAAATGCAACGTATTAATTAATTTTAAATATTGAATTTATTCATTAATTTATAAAAACCAACCCCCTTGCGGATTCAATCCTGCAAAGGGGTTGAGTGAATTTATTTGATAATAAACTTTGTCATACTATGGCCTTCTTTTAATTTCTCCACCTTCAAAATGGCCGGGAGGGCGGCTTTCAATTCCTCCACGTGCGAAATCACGCCGATCATTCTCCCTGATTTTTGGAGTTCGACCAAGGCATCGATCGCTTTATGCAGTGATTCTTCATCTAATGAGCCGAATCCTTCGTCGATGAACATCGTATCGATTGAAATGGATCCTTGGAAACTTTGTATGACGTCCGCCATGCCAAGCGCCAGACAAAGGGATGCGTTGAATTTTTCTCCCCCCGATAATGTCTTGACATCCCGATTGGCGCCGGTATAGGCATCATACACATCAAGGCCCAAGCCGCTTTGCCTGCCATGCGCTTCCTTCCTTGCGCTGCAGATCAATTCAAACTGGCCATTCGACATTTCCCTCAATCGTTCATTTGCCGATTGGACAATCCTTTCCAAATACTCGATCTGGATAAAACGTTCAAAGGATAATTTTGCTCCATTATCCCCTTTCACCACTTCGTAAAGGTCCAGAATCTTTCTATACTCGACTTCCACCTGTTCAATGGCCAACGTCGCCTTCTCAATATTTTCTTTTACCTCGCGTGCCGCCTTCTCGTTTTCTTGACAACTATGATACTCCGCCAACGCTTTTTCATATTCCTCTTTCAATCGTTCAACTTCCAATTCCAATCGGGCTAAATCCATCATTTCCCGGCCTTCCACAATCACTCTTAATTCTGCGATGGACTCCTGGAGTGTATGGACTTGTTGTGCATATGCAGCAAGTTGCTGTTTGAGCTGCTGCCGATCGGCCTCTTGCATTTTCGCTTCCCGATAAGCTGCTTCGGTAGGGAAATCGGATGATTGAAGAGCTTCTTTAAATCGTTTCCAAACCATTTCCTTCTTCTCGATACTCTCCTTCAATGAACCCTTTGCATGAACCACGGATGATTGGGCGGCTACAAGCCTTTCTTTCGCGGCTTCGCGGATTTCCTGCACCTTTTGCCAAGCGCCATCCAACTTACTCTTCAGGTTCTCAGTTTCTGTGATCCGTTGTTGAAGGACATTCAACTCCCGCATTTCTTCCGGTACTTTATCGAGATCTGATTTGAGCACAGCTTCTTTCATATTAAATTCCTGCTGCAATTCGGCGAGGGATCTTTCATTCTCCGATTTGTCATTTTGCAGCCTGACGAGCAACGCTTCCTGTTTTTCCATCTCTTCTTTCAACTGAACGAGCTTCCCGCGGCTGTTTCGCATATTCGCCACTTCCGTTTGAAGTTCCCGCTGCTGTTCAAGCAATCCTGCGTAATCCACTTGCACTTCCCATTTGTTCTGGATTTCCTCTAGCCGTTCTCCCGCATGTTGCTGTTGGATTGCTACAGTACGGTAAGCATTTTCGCTTTCCGCTAATCGCTTTTTCGCCCGCTCCAACTCCTCACGGGTCACGTTCTCATCTGAATGGTCCTTTAAGAGAGCCGGATGATGCTCGCTTCCGCAAACTGGGCAAGGGTCCCCCTCCTGCAGACGCTCCGCCAGCACCAGTGCCTGGTTGGCCAACCATTGCTGTTCTAATCCTTCATAATCCCTTTGGCAACTTTCAAAAGCCAATTTTTTATCTGCCATTTCCGCTTCCTGCGATTGGATCTGTTGTTGCAGTTTTTGGATGTCCTCCATCCATTTGACCTTCTCATTCACGTCATTTAACTGATCCAGTTTTTCATCATAAGGCAACAATTGCCGATCCAGCAAACCGATTTCCGTTTTCCGTTGTCCGACTTGCTCCACTCCATTGGCAACTCTTTCAGTAACGGTGGATAAGGCAACATTCAACGCGGCGATTCGCTGTTCGATTTGTTGAAGTTCTTCCTTTTTAGACGCCAGATTCATCACGGTCGGCAGGTGGTCCTTCAAGCGGATCAATCGTTCCGTCAACTGCTGGCGCTCCGGATTCCGGCTTTCCTCCGCTTTGTAATCCGCATCAGCTTTTGCTGCAAAGCCTTCTGCCTCTATCGCCTCTTTTTCCGCAGTTTCCAGTGCTGCTGTTTTGGAAATCGTCTCCCCTTCCAATTGGTGGAACTGTAATTCGATTTCACTGATGGCAACCGCCCGTTCCGCGTCGGCCAACCGTGTTTCTTTTCGATCCATACTCGGTTTTCGTTCATACAACCCGGCTAGCGCTTCTTCTTTACCTTTCAGTTCGGTCAAGCGGTCGTTCATGTTTTTGGCGTCGTGATAAGTTTCCAGCATTTTGCCGTGTCTGGTGTAGCTTTCTTCATATAACTGTTTCATGACCGCCGTTTTCTCTGAATAAAACACCCATTCCTCTTGTAACGCCTGTATGACTTGATGGGCATTGTATTGCCCCGTGGCCAGGACATTGAAAATCTGGGAATCCCGGTTCGGAAGCAATGATGGGATTTGGCTATATAATGTCTCCCTCGACTGGTTTTCGGTTGACCATTTCGCTTGGGCCTGGTCTTTCCGGCTTTTTAATCGCGCTTCAATCTCCTTGTAAGGTTCCGTTTTGAAGATTTTCCGCATGATCGTTTCCTTATTATCGGTAGTGGATGTAAGGAACTTCCGGAATTCCCCTTGCGGTAACATGACGATCTGGCTGAACTGTGCTTGGGTGAAGCCGATCAGATCCACGACTTTCTTATTGATTTCCGTCACAATCTGCCGGTCGACAAACGGGGTTTCCCCGTCCGGCGTCAGTTCGAAGAACTCGCAATTGGCCAGTGTTTCGCTTTTATTCCCCTTTTTCGTATAAGGGATCTGACGCATGATCCGATATCGCCGATTATGTAATTCGAATATCAATTCCACCGATGTCTGTACGCCATCATCGGCGAAATCACTTCGCATTGCTCGCAAATCGGCCCGGTCTTCCCCGCTTGCCTGTCCGTATAAGGCAAAGCAGATGCCGTCGAAAATCGTCGTCTTCCCCGAGCCTGTCGCACCTGAAATGACAAACAGCCGATGGTCTTGCAACTTGGTGAAGTCAACCGTTTCGGTATGTTTGTATGGTCCGAATGCCGTCATTTTCAATTGGATCGGTTTCATTTCAAATCCCCTTCTTTCTGCATGACTTCGAGCAGGACTTCCGTAAACAGGTCGGACGTCTCTTGATCGGCCGCTTCCCCTTTGACCGCTTCGTAGAACGATTTGAATAAAGTCAAATCATCCTGTTTACCGGTTATCGCCTGTTTTTCTCCTCTACCGATCGAAGGTTGGACTGTCATTTTCCGCTCCACATGCATCGCATTCGGGAAAACAGTACGCACCTGTTCCATTGGAAATAAAACCGGGGTTTCATCAAGCAGTTTGACAAAGACATAATCCTCATTGACCGGTTGCGTCAAAAGATCCGCCAAGCGGCCTTCAACCGTCCGCATATCATGCCGTGCGTCCAACAACTTTTTCTCGACGGTGACCTCGCCGTCCCCATCCATTTCTACGATGAAAAACCCTTTCTGGTGCCGTTCCTCGGAGATCGAATATTTAAGTGGTGATCCCGCATAACGGATTGTTTCATGCAACACATGGTGGGCTTGATGCAAATGACCAAGTGCCGTGTAATGGAATGGTTCGAATAAATGAGCGGCGACATATTCCGCCCCGCCGATTGCAAGCGGCCGTTCCGAATCGCTTGTGTTGTCGGCGGTTTCCCCGTGAGGCGTGACAAAAGCATGTCCGACCAAAACATGGCGGGCTTCCGCCGACAGCTTTTGGCGGATGCCGTCGACCACTCTTTTCATCGCATCCTGATGATTCGAGACGGATTCATCCTCATAAAGATGTCTGACGACGGAAGGGTCAGCAAACGGCACCAGATGGAAATGGACCTCGCCGAATTCGTCTTCCAATACGACCGGCTCCAATGCTTTCGTCATCTGGCCTACCATATGCAGTCCATTGGCTCGCATAATATTGCTTCCGAAATGGATTCGCCCCGGGCTGTCGTGATTGCCGCCTATTGCCAGAACCGGCGTTTTTAGTTCCATGACAATCTTTTCGAGAACTTCATCCAACAGCGCCACCGCTTCCGTTGGTGGAACCGCCCGATCATACAAATCTCCCGCAATGACGACCGCATCCGGTTTCTCTTCGATGATGGCCTTGATGAATTGATCGAGCACATGCCGCTGGTCCTCCGTCATATATACACCCTGGACCAGCTTGCCCAAATGCCAATCCGCCGTATGGAAAAATTTCAATTTGATCTCCCCCTACTTCTCTTTATTTCTATTTTACAAGAACTGACTGTGAAACAGAAGGTATGTTTGCTGAAGCGAAATAGTACGTAGTTATCTAAATATTAGGCAGAAGTCCTTGGCATATCCCCCCGCAAACATGAAAACAGGACACCCGAATACGGATGTCCTGTTTTACAGTAGCTTCCTTATCGAATCCCTTCAAGGGAGGAATTCCTATTACTTAATTCTTGCTCAATTCATCATGGATAAGGTTAATATTGTAATCCAAATATTTTACATACGTATCGATCTCATCCCCAGGGTTGCCGATCTCATCTGAATAGATAGCCTTCTCCGCAATCGGCACACCGGTTTCTTTGGAGACCGTCTCCATCGGACGAGGGTCGACGTTGGACTCCAGGAACAGGACCGGCACTTCATTTTCTTTGATAAATGTCACAAGGTTTTTGATTTGAGTGGGTGAGCCGTTTTCTTCTGTGTCGATTTCCCAAATATATGCTTCATACAGACCATAATGCGTGGTCATATATTGGAATGCCCTTTCACTAGTCACCAAAATCCGATCTTCTTCCGGGATGTCGGCAATGCGTGTTTCATATTCTTCATCCAATTCTTTCAAACGCGCTACATACTCATCGCCGCGCTCTTGTATTTCATCACTCTTGGAAGGATGTCTTTTGACAAGCACATTCCGCATATCTTCCGCCATTTTAATACCGACAGCCGGGTCGATGAAAGCATGTGGGTTGATTTCTTCTTCTCTTCCATCTTCATTCGTCAAATACATCGGCTCAACACGTTCCGTTACACTAAAGACATTTTCTTCTTTTTGGCCGACGGTTCCAATCATTTTAAAGAACCAACCCTCTTTCCCGCCTTCCAAATTCAAACCGTTATAAAAAAGTATATCGGCATCGGTAGCGGCCTTGATATCATCCGGTAACGGTTCATATTCATGGGGATCTGTACCACTTGGCACCAAGTTGTACACGTCGACCGCATCCCCGCCGATCTGTCTTGCCATATCGGCGATAATCGTGAACGACGTGACAACTTTCAGTTTATCGTCTTTAGAGTCCCCTGTTGCAGCGGCTGTATCATTGTCTGGATTTTTGCCTTGCTGATTTCCCTCTCCTGTGTTTCCATTGCCGCAAGCTGCCAGTAAAAAGACAGCGAGCAAGGATACACCAAACCACATCGCTAATTTTCTCATTTCTTGGTCTCTACTCCTTTAATAAATAATTTATAGAAAAACCGGGATTCCGGTTCTAGATGAAATTAGGACACCATCATTTTCTGTTTTCCGTTTGATCGCAGCGCTCTCCATACAACTCCCTGTTTCGGCGAAAACAAAAATGCCAGGACAAATAAAGACGTTGCCGCCAATGCGATGACCGGTCCGGATGGCATATTGTACAAGAAGCTGACATACAGGCCGATAATGGCAGAAAGCGCTCCAAAGAATGCGGACAACACTACCATGACCGACAACCGATTCGTCAATAAATACGCAGTAGACGCCGGGGTGATCAACATGGACACGACCAAAATGACACCCACTGTCTGCAAAGAAGCTACCGTCACTAATGTCAGTAAGAACATGATTCCATAATGAATTATTCGCACTTTTAAACCATACGCCGCTGCCATCGTTTCATCGAAACTGGAAATAAGCAGTTCCTTGAAGAATAACACTACGACCAGAATGACGAGACTGCCAATTACTAAAGTAAGCCACATGTCAGAAGACCGGACGGATAACACATTACCAAATAGGATTTGAGTCAAATCAGTCGCACTTCCTGCTCTCGTGATCAGTATGATTCCGAATGCAAAGGCCGCGGAAAATCCGATGCCGATGGAAGAATCGTTTTTCACACGGCTGTTTTGGCTGATCACACCGATGCCAAGAGCTGTTAAAACGCCGGTGAAGACCGCACCATAAAAGTAATTGACGCCCAGCATATAAGAGATTGCGACTCCCGGCAGGACCGCATGGGAAATGGCATCTCCCATTAATGCCATACCGCGCAAAACAATGAAACTGCCGATGATTCCGCAGATGATACCAACCATTACGGAAGTGGCAAAGGCTTTTTGGAGGAATCCATAATTCATCAAATCATTAATAAAGTCCATTACACCGTAACCTCCAAATCTCCTAGCATCGAAAAGCTACGCTGATACGCTTTGGACATTTTGTTCGGCTGGAACACTTGGTTGACAGGACCTGCATCGATCAATTCTTTATTGATCAAAACTAGCTCATTGAAATAATATCTCACCTTCGACAAGTCATGATGCACCACAAAGACGATCTTACCTTCCGCTTTCAGACTCTTCAATATATTAATGATGACTTCCTCACTGGAGACATCGATGCCGACGAACGGTTCATCCAAGAAAAAATAATCTGCCTTTTGGGCAAGTGCTCTCGCAAGAAAGACGCGTTGCTGCTGCCCACCCGACAATTCGCCGATTTGCCTTTCGGCGAAATCTTCCATCCCGACACGTCTCAGACATTCCATCGCCCATTCCTTATCCGATTTTTTGGGACGATGCAATAATCCGACATTCGGATACGTTCCCAGAAGCACCGTATCTTTAACGATGATTGGAAAATTCCAATCGATATTGGACCTTTGCGGCACATACGCGATCTTTTTCCTGAAATCCTTGATCGGGCGTGAACCGATCAGAACAGAACCACTATCCTTTCGTATCAATCCAAGCATCGCTTTCATTAATGTCGATTTGCCCGCCCCGTTTGGTCCGAGGACTCCGATCAGGCTGGACGATGGGAAAGAAAAAGAGACATCCTTCACCACTTGGTTTCCATAATAGGATACGCTGAGATTATTCACTGTCACAGAGTCGATCATTTGTTTCCCTCCCACTTTCTTCTTTCTTTTGTATGAATTCAACTAAAATACTTTCCCCCGTGCAACTTTTTCCATGCAAGAGATTTATCCCATATAAAAAGAACGTTTGGTTTCTCATTGTATGCTCATTTTGTTTCCTAAGTGCAACTTTTCAATTAAAAAAATAAATTTCTTTCCCTTGCGCAAGTTTTCGAATAAAAAAATTTGTTTCCCACAGGAAACTTTGATAATCATATATTAATATAACCCTTTTCAAAAGTAAAGCGGAAATTTTTTAAAAAAGCTGTGAGCAGTTTCACAGCTTTCTTGTCATCTAGGAAATTATAAATTCTGAGCATGTGGATAACCTTCGAAACTGGGTTTGTTTCCGTCCAGCTCCGGGCGCTAGAGGCTCGGGGCCATAAGCCAAAGCTGCTCTGTGGCAAAAAGCGCCACGCCGCATCTTCGTCTTATGCCTGAGGCCGACAGGATGCCGGTCATGCAGCCGTTTCCGCAGAACGCGGCGAACTTAGACTGCGGACCTTAGCTGAGCAAGCACCCTGCGCTTTTGTTCATTGTTTATTCATAGGCTTTTGTGTAGAAATTCATAGATCCCCCAGCAACCGGATTTCGCCCGTCACCGCGTCTACACATTCTTCCGCATCTAGCAGTCCGCACAGCACGTATTTACCTGCGGAAGGGTCAAAGGCATAAGTAGGTTCGAGTGTAATAAATGACGTCATCTTCTCAAATGCTTCTTCTGCGACCACTCTGCTGTCAACTGCTGACGAATAGCCGTCGAATAGACGGACCATTTCCAAATTGTCCATATAGTTCAGCAAACGATAGGTCCCAGGCTCGATGATCACGACCACTTTCCGATTAAAAAACGCTGGAACTTCACTGGATCGATGGCATTTCGCTGTTATGAAGTCTTCTGAACGGCCGATCGTTCCCAATATCCAAGAACCAGCTTCCTCCGGAAAAAGCGTTCGCAATACATCACGTGTGACCACTTTGCAATGCTCTATATTTTCCTCGGTCAGTCGGTGTTCATCTTCGACATCCGGATGATTGAAAGCTTCCTCAACAGTCACTTCCTGACTAGTGAAAATCGGCTCCCGATGCAGTTCATTCGTAAGCGGGCTATCCCATTCCATTACTTCATTCATAATCCGTTCTGTTCGTTCATGTACGAAAAACGGGATCGTCCCTGATCCGTCCGCTTTCACAAACACTTCTTCCATCGCATAGACAGAAACGAAGCGTTTTTCCGATTCAGAAGGAAACCGAATTAATTGGAGCTGTTGTTTCACGATTGGCTCTATTTCTTCAAGCGTTAATGAAAATTCGGCAGGCATAACTTCTTCCACTTTTGGAAAATCTCCTATTTTGGAATACAAGAGTAATTGGCCTTCTTCGTTAAATTTCACTTCGATTGTGCAACCGGGCGATAGTCGGACTCCATCGATTTCCACTTTGAACAGGAATCCATCCTCATAAGCCTCCGATAGGCGCAGCTCCTTCCCTACTTCTAAGCCGGTATATTGCTTAACCCATTCGCCGACTTCCTCAGGCGTCTTTTCTATAAATGGAGTTTTCGTAGAATAGGATGTCTGCATAACAAAGATGGCACTGTCATACCGTTGCTGTTGAAGATTGAACTCGATACTCGCGGTACCCGTCGGATTTTCATCCTCTTCCACCGGTTCCTGAATATCGTTCGGAAACCATTCCATACTGAAGTAATATTCTTTTTCTTCTCGATCATTAAAGCGTTTATAGATCCCATGCCGGCCTAAATCATAATTTTCCAAGCCAAAATCCGTTCTTGTTTGATCTACAATTTTTTGGAGTCGCTTATCCACATTTCCACCCTTTTCTCGATATGATATTCAAGGAGATTGCCTCTGTAAAGTCTACCACAAAATAGCAAAGCCGGTTCTCAGAAGATGCCTGACTACATGATGGGCTGAAGAAAAATTTGACACCCTAAGAGCATTCGTGTAAATTATGGGTAATACAGTTGGCGATGAAGAGAAAAGTAAAGTGGCAAGGTTCCTTACAGAGAGCTTCGATAGCTGAGAAGAAGCGGAAAACTACTACTTGAAAATGGCCTCTGAGCTCTGCATTGAACGTGCGCTAATTCGCATTAGTAGATGGCAGCGGGATTTGGTATCCGTTATCTATACCACAAGTCTAAAATCCTGTTGGACCGGATTTTGCACTTGCTGAGATTGTCCTTGTGAATGGGCAATGAACCAAAGGTGGTACCACGGGAATCGATCCTGTCCTTTGCAATCGAATGATTGCAGAGGGCGGGATTTTTTTATTACGCTGGCGAGGAGTGGAAGTAGATGAACAATGGTTTATTGGTATTTCAATCGGATTTCGGAAAAGGGGATGGCGCGGTCAGTGCCATGCATGGAGTCGCCAATTCGGTGAAGCCGGGCATTCCGATTTTCGAAATCACTCACCAGATTCCCCAATATAATATTTGGGAAGCATCCTACCGTTTATTGCAAACTGTCGGATATTGGCCGAGTGACACAGTCTTCGTTTCCATTGTCGATCCGGGGGTCGGCTCGGATCGGCGGGGAGTCGTCGCAAAGACGGCAAATGGGCATACGATTATCACACCGGATAACGGTACGCTCACCCATTTAAAACGATTTGTCGGCATCACGGATGTCCGGATCATCGATGAAACGAAAAACCGCCTTCCGAAATCAGGCGAATCTCATACATTCCATGGACGCGATATTTTCGCCTATACGGGTGCCCGTTTGGCGGCCGGACTCATTGGTTTTGAGGATGTCGGTAATGCTGCAGACCCGGCGACCTTGATCGAACTTCCTTTGAAAAACTCTACAATTCAAGACGAGGTGATCACCGGGATTGTTGACATCATCGACCGGCCATTCGGCAACTTGTGGACGAATATTAGCCGACTTCAATTCAATGACATTGCCGGCCCGTATGGAAGTTCCTATGAAGTTTCCATTACGACGGACGGGCGGACGATCTACAATAACATTTTGAAATTCGGCCGTTCCTTTGCCGACTCCCATATCGGCGAACCGCTTCTTTATATCAATTCCCTTGATAATTTGGGCATCGCCATTAACCAAGGTTCATTTGCAGACGCCTACCGTGTCGGCACCGGCACGAACTGGGAAGTGATTATCCGGACAGCACCGAAAGTGGTGTATGATTGAATCTTGCAGAAATTGGGGATTTCTTTGATTAGATCCGGCCCGCCTGTCATATGATGGATTACTCGACAGAGAAGGAAAGGGGTTATGAATGGAATTTCCTGTTTCAATTGTTACCCGGAAACTGCCGAATGTTTCACCCAAAGTGAATGTCTATTATCCTGTTATCGTCCATTTAGAAAACAGTGAAGTACAAAGTAAAATGAACCATGCCATCATTGAGCTATTGAATCAAATCTTAATAGACCTAGATTATTACGATAAAAACTTGGTGGAATTGCTGGCCAGTTATGAGGTAAAGACGAATGAACGCGGCATTCTTAGCTTGAACCTGATTGTCTACTCGTTTACAGGCGGAGCGCACGGAATGACGGTCGTCCGTTCCTTGACCTTCGACACGAAAACCGGCAAGCAATATACATTGAAGGAGTTATTTAAACAAGACAGCCCTTATGTAGAAACTTTGTCTTCGATCATTAGGAAGCAGATGCAACGCTGGAATGTCGATTTGTTGGACCCTCCATTTAAGGAGATTCGGCCGGACCAGGATTTCTATCTGGCGGACACCTCCATCGTCATCTACTTCCAATTATATGAAATCACCCCGTATTATTGGGGGTTTCCTTACTTCCCAATTCCCATCAAAGACTTGGAAACCATTATTCAGCCGGAGGGTCCACTCGATCGGTTGATGTCCTTTACGTGAATGAAACCTGTCCTCTGCAAACTTGGCAGATGACAGGTTTTCTTCATTCATAACTGTTGATCGGCTTCCTCCAGCACTTCCCCGATTTTCCGGTCATTGATGACCAGATCCGCATAGCCGTCGAATAAGGTAGGCTCTAAATTGATGATGACAAGCTTGGCTCCTGTCTCTTTCGCAATTAGCGGGAATTGGTTGGCGGGAGTGACGATCAGCGATGAGCCTAGGACGATGAACAAATCGGCTTGTTCACTTTCCCTAGTCGCTTTCATAAAGGTCTCCTCCGGCAACATTTCGCCGAATAGTACGACGGAAGGTCGAAGTTTTCCTCCGCATTCGCAATAATAAGCTTGCTCCTCATACCGTGTATTCTCGTACTCCCTGCCGCAAGTTTGGCAATGAACCTTTTGTAGAGTGCCGTGCAGTTCCATCACATTTTCCGATCCGGCGACCGAATGAAAGCCATCGACATTTTGCGTGATGATGCCTTGGATAATGCCTTCCCTCTCCCATTTCGCGAGCAGCTCATGCCCAATATGAGGCTGGCAGTCTTTCACTCCCAATACACGCTTCCTGTAAAATTCAAAAAAACGTTCCACGTCCTTGTTCATCGCTTCCGTGCTGGCCACCTGCGCGGGATCTTCATTCTCCCATAGCCCTGTTTTAGCAGATCGAAAATCGGGCAGTCCGCTCTCCGTGGACATACCTGCACCAGAATAAACAATAATATAATTAGATTTTTTCATCAAATCAGCTAACAATGCCAATCCCCCTTCAACATATTGGAATAATCAATGATTCCTCATTGTTTTTTGGCGAGTTCACATTCGAAGATACGATATACGCCTCCATTTGTTCCTCATCAAATGGTTTCAACATATTTCCCAGGAAATGAATATCCTCATTCTTTGGATCAAGCCACGCTGCTTCATCTTCCTTCCGTAAAATGACAGGCATTCGATCATGGATCGGCTCCATCAACCCATTCGGCTTAGTCGTAATCGCTGTACATGTATAGAGCATGCTGCCATCGGGCTTTCTCCATGCCTCCCAAAGGCCGGCGATTGCAAAGAGGCCGTCACCTTTCAACTTGATGCGCATCGGGATTTTATCACCATCTTTCCGTTGCCATTCATAAAAGGAATCCGCCGGAAGAATGCATCTTCTTTTCTTGAACGCATTCCGATAACTCGGTTTTTCTGCGACGGTTTCTGCCCGGGCGTTGATCATCTTATAACCGATTTTTTCTTCTTTTGCCCAGGACGGAACCAGCCCCCATTTCAGATGGCCAAGCCGGTTCTTTTCACCGTCATTTAGGATGGCGACGACCTGTTGGGATGGAGCGATATTATAACTAGGTACATAATCGCTTTCTTCAAACGCAGATTCAATATCAAAACGTTTTACTATTTCATAATACGGAGCAAATAATGTGAATCGCCCACACATTGAAATTCTCCTTCCCTATTTGAATTCCCTCCTATTCACTGTATCATGGATATTGAACAGAGTCATGAAATGAGGTGTCAGGAAATGGAATCTCCGAATTACCGCCAATTGATCGATGATCGGATTTTCATCGGCGGCATCCATGCAATCGATGAGCTGCTCGAAAATGAGAAAATTGACGTGATTTATGATTTACGGGCAGAAGTGAAAGGGCCTTTATCAACCGAAATCAGCGTCCATCAACCAATTGTCGATGACGTGGAACGACAGGACGGGTCTATCCAGGAAGCTGTCCAAAAAGTGATTGATGATTACGAGTCGGGGAAAAACGTCTACTTTCATTGCAATACAGGACGGGGCCGTGGCGGGACGATAGCTGCAGCCGTCTTACTCCAACTCGGACTTGCCGATTCCGTAATGGATGCGGAACAAAAGGTGATGTCCATATCACCGGACGTAAATATCAGGCAGCCTTTCAAGGAAGCTCTGATCCGCATCTATGAAAAGGAATAGAAAAACGCCAGACGCGATTGCTGTCTGGCGTTTTGATTACTCAATCGGCTCTATTTTTCCCGTTTGGGTTTCCGTTCCTTCTTCTTTTTCACTCCCCTCTTCACCCGTTTAAATTGACGGACATCCGCCGGCCTTACGGTGATGGGTTTCCAGTTCAGAATGACAGCTACCGAAATCGCAGAACTGTCCAAAAAGCCACCCCCTAATAATTCTTGTCAAGTGGAAAAAGCCAGGCTCCCCACATAGGAACCTAGCCAAAAAATTTATCGAAAAGCCTTCTTTTTCTTTCCGAGTGCCAAATAGCCAAGTAGTGCCATTATTACGATTCCGGCAGATAAAACATAGACGGTCTGGTACCCCGTATAGACGGCGATCAAACCGAGCACATAGGAACCTACCGCAATCCCCGAATCAAATAAGGTATAGAAAGTGGCCGTGGCATAACCGCTTCGTGAAGCATCTGTGGATTGGACCGCCAGAGTCTGCATGCTCGGCAAAATAGATCCATACCCAAAGCCGATGAATGCGCCCGCTAACAAAAAGACAAAGACCGAATGCACATCCGCAAGCAGGAAGAAGCCGATAATGAAGAAGATGAGACCTGGGATGATGACATAAGCTGGTCCTTTTTCATCAAAAAGCCTTCCTGTATAAGGTCTGCTGATTAACATCACAGCCGCATACACGACAAAAAAGATGCTTGCATAATCAAGCAATCCTTGTTGCTGCGCGAAAATCGAAAGATAGGACAGAACACTTGCATAGGAAAAAGCGATGACACAGCCAAAAATGGCAACAGGCAAAGCTTTTTTCTCAAACAAATCATTAATAGTGATTGTAAATTTACCAGATGGCCGGTGCTGGACCGGTTCAGGAGGTAATGTAAGGGAAGCCAAGGCGCCAATCGCCATGAGCACACTGAGGAGAATGAAGAATATGTCAAAGGAAAAAGACTGAATAATGGTCAACGCGATAAACGGACCGATGACAACTGCCAGATTCAAGGACATGGAAAAATACCCAAGCCCGGCGCCCCGCCGACTCTCCGGCACATAATCCGCCGCTAATGAGATGGTCGCCGTCGACACGATACTAAACCAGACACCTTGCACAAAACGGATGACCAGCAATCCCTCAAACGGAAAGATGAAATAATAAAGGAATGTACACACTACGTAAAAAATGAGGCCGATCCCCAACATCTTCCGTTTCCCGACGATATCCAGGATTTTTCCGGTGAACGGGCGGACAAGGATTGCCGAGATCATGAAAATGGTCATCAATAAACCGGCCTCTTCATCTGTACGGCTCAGTTGTTCCTTTGCATACAACGGCAATACGGTAACCAATCCATAAAATACGATAAATATGGATAAGTTAGTGGCAAATAAACTAATAAAAGGTTTGGTCCATATCGGTTCTTTATTACTCAAACGAGCTTCAACTTCCTTTCGTCATTTTTCTAAGCAATTGCGCTAAAACTGTCTGTTCTTCTATGGACATACCTTTTAAAACACTTTGTTCAAATTCAATGACGGATTCTTTGACAGCTGGAATCTTAGATTCAGCCATTTCGGATAATCGCACAATCTTCTCGCGTTTATCTTTTCCGGGATGCGTCGTCAGCCATCCGAGTTCTTCCAGTCGATTCACGGTCCGGGTGATGGTCGGCGCTTCCACATTTAAGTATTTCCAAATTTGCGTCAAACTCATCTCTCCATGTTGGTCAACACAGAATAAGACGGACCATTGTGCCGCAAATAAGTCATGGGCTTTTAACGCTTGGTTCAATTCCCTGCTGATCAGGCGAGTATTTTGAAACAGTTCGTGAATAAGTGGATTCATGATTTTATCTCCTTTTATTTACCTAGGTAATTACTTGAGTATACTCCTGTCTGCGTAGTTTGTAAAGGAATTCCTTCTTGCTGAGCTTGGTGTGGGGGTGAAAGATGTCCGGGGGGAAATGATGCGCTCACGGCTGGGATTTATGAGCGGACAATGCAAACTTATAAGCGGGCGACATGGACTTATGAGCGGACTTGCAAGCTTATAAGCGAACGGCAGGACTTATGAGCGCACAACGTGAACTTTTAAGCGGGTGACATGGACTTATGAGCGGACAACGTGAACTTATAAGCGAATGGCTGGAATTTATGAGCGCATGGCACGGACTTTGCGCACGCAAGACAAACTTAAGGGCGGCACCACTGTCCCCACACATTTCATAACAAAAAACCTGCCTCCTTAGCCGAAGCCAAGAAGACAGGTTTTCCACATGTTTACCCGTTTGCTGCTGTAATTTTGCCGTCCCGTGGTAAGGCGAGACCGACGAGTCCGAGAATCGGTAGAAAGGAGATAATGATCATCGTCATATAGATGCCGATTTCATCCATTAAAATTCCGATGACGACTGCGCCGATTGCCCCCATGCCGAACGCTAATCCAACGGTCAAACCGGCCATCATTCCGATTTTACTCGGTACGAGTTCTTGTGCATAGACAACCGTGACCGAGAAGCTGAGCATGATAAAGAATCCAATGGCAATGAGCAGGATGATGACTGCCCATAACGGAGCATAGGGCAATAATAGGGTCAGTGGAATCGGAGCGGCAATGGACAGGACAATGACGTTCTTGCGTCCGATCCGATCCGCCATCGGGCCGCCGAAAAAGGTTCCGACCGCGCCAAGTGCCAAAAACAGGAAGATAATCAGTTGTCCCTTGTCGATGGCGAGCCCGTATTCTCTCATCAAATGGAATATGTAAAAGTTCGTGATATTCGTTACATAAAAGGAACGAACAAAAATGACCATCAACAGCAAGGTCAATGCAATGCCGACTTGCTTTTTCGTCAAGTTAGCCATGGACGATAAAAGGACCTTCTTGCGATTATTCAACTTCTCCTGTTCCAATTGCTGCTTATACCAGGCTGAAATTTTCGACAGAATGAAAATGGCGACTGCCGCCACTACCATGAACAAGGCCGCCCCTTTTTGCCCGAGCGGCACAAGGATGAAGGCACTGATCAAAGGCGCCAATGCCTGTCCGGAATTTCCACCAACCTGATAAATCGATTGGGAAAGTCCGCGCTTCGATCCCGCCGCCATGAAGGAAACCCGGGAGCCTTCTGGATGAAAGACAGCGGATCCGAATCCGAGGAAGATAACCGACAATAGAATCATCCAATATTCGGGGGCGAAAGCCAGCGCCCCGATTCCAACCAAGGAGAATGTCATCCCGATCGGCAACGCGTACGGACGCGGTTTCCGGTCACTGTAATAGCCGACGACCGGCTGTAAAACAGAAGCCACCATATTCAGCGCAAAGGAAATGAACCCGAGCTGTTTGAACGTCAAGCCTCTTGCTTCCTCCAAAACCGGGAACATTGCGGGAATGACAGATTGGAGCGAATCATTGAGCAGATGGACACCGCCGATCGCAAACATGATCGGATAGACGGGGTTTCCGAGCTTATTGCTTTCTGTAGTTGTTGTCATTTGATACCCCACATTCTTTCTTAATTCTAGAAAACACAGTAGATTCAGTATACCGCATTTTTTGGAATTGCAGGGTATTTTCAGCTTTTTCCTCGCATGGCTTGTTAATGATTCCGATAATGGAGCCTTTCCCGTCGAAAGGAAGGCGCCGCTACTAATAAACTCGCTGTCACACCAACCGATAGCACTGTTGTCACTGACAGCAGGATGGAGGCGGATTGGAGGACAAGGCTTCCGACAGTGACGACCAAGATATCAAAACAGAAAATCATCACGCCCGAATTGATCTTCAACTTTCTGGCAATCATCTGGGCAAGCAGATCCGTCCCGCCGATACTAATATCCGAACGAAGCATGAAACCAACACCGATTCCGATCAAAATCCCCCCACCCGCAGCGCTTAATAAAGGAGATACGGCATGAGCTGCGCCCCATTCACGAAGCGGATAGAACATATCGATGATAACCGACGACAGCAACATCCCATGAATGCCATTGTAAAAAAAGGGACGGTAGTACATCCAAGCCAGGAAAAAAATCGGTAGACTGATGAGCAAAAAAGTCAGGCCGACTTTAATGTCATAGAGGTAATGGAAAATAAGGCTGATGCCCAGTGCACCGCCTTCCAGCAAATTGAATGGCAACAGAAAGTAATTGATGCCGACCGCCACCAAGACACTGCCCAATATAATCCGGATCGCTTTCTGTAAGAAAAACACGGAACCCCACCTAGCATTTCGACTTTCTAGATATATATGTAAGTCCGCGCGTTTTCTTTCCTAAAGAATGTAATCACTTCTGCAGCAATTGGATGAAATCATGAAGCTTCGTCAAATCGGTCAAGTTCTCGTTGCAAGCCATACTATCAACGCAAATATAATTCCCTCTTTTTGTGTACGTGTCTTGCCCCGACCTTCTTGTCCCCGCCGTGAACATGCCGACTTCCTCATGTCCATTGCAGATAGCACAAATCCCTTTTTTAGTGGAACGTTGAAAAGTCCCTTGGATTCCAATCAGTTTCCCATCTTGGGGGACGACGATATATTTTTTATTCGAACCGGTGTCGTTCCAGCCGAGGTAGGAAATTTCCTGGAGGTCCAACTTGTCCAAAACTGGGATCGTCAATTTTTTCACTTTCGAAAACAATTTACGGATTTCCTTCTCCTCCACGGACGGAAAAGGGAGTACATACCGTTTCAGTTGAATCAAATATTGGTCCGCCTCTAACGGTTCCCGAATTTCTGAAATCGGCTCCAGCACTTGCCTCTGTTCATCCATCAATTCGCCGAACAGCCCGATAACCTTTTCCACCGTCAAAGATTCCAAAGCACGGATCACCCCCGCGTCCTTCGCCGAGGCATGTCCATACACTAAATTTTTAATTTGAAACTTGATGAAATTAAACTGAGCACTTTGAATAAAAGGTTCCATTATGTTTCACTCCTTGCCTGTTGAATTCCCCGTAAGAACTTCTCCATCGCTAGATTGACCGCCTCCGGGTTATCCAGATTGGTTGCATGATGCGCATTTGGAATGACTTCCAAGATGGAGAAGGGAATGGTGCGATGCATGAATTCCTGCTGCCGCTGAACCATTGTATCATGGTCGCCGTATAGAATGAGAGTCGGGCATTCGACTTTTGCCAACTCCTCTTTACTTTCCATTCTCGTAATGGCGTCCCAGAGCCGAATCCAATTGGTTTTCGGAATGTTGCTTACGGCTTGCTCAATGTAGCGTTTATTATCTGGATTAAACCGGGATAACATACTTGCCTGCATGCTGGCCATCCAGTCCATCGAAATGAATAAATTGGAAAACCGATTGAAGGGAACCAATAATTTCTCATACCAATTAAAAACATTCGTAAAAGGCGTGCCGATTAATGCTAACGAAATGACCCGATCCGGGTATCGGATGGCGGTTTGAAGAGAAATATGGCCCCCCATCGACAACCCGCATAAATGCGCTTTTTTTATTTGTAAATGGTCGAGTAACCCAATGAGATCGCGGGCGAACTCTTCCGAATCCACTTCCCCATCCGGCAAGGTGGAATGGCCGTGCCCCCGGACATCCCACGCGACCGTCCGGTAATTCTTTTGGAAGTGCTCCATTTGCGGCCGCCATTGTGCATGATCCCAGGAAGCACCATGCGTGAAAACGAGCGCTTCCCCTTCCCCCGCCACCTCATAATACAACTCGACTCCATTGGTCAGGCAGGTTCCCATTTCAACCACCTCCACTCCAAAAGCCCCCTCCTTCACTTCGGATGGGGCCGATTCCTCTCGATCACGCTCTGAAAAAGTTTCTGACGAACGGGTAGTTATAGGTTTCCCCCTGCAATGCCTTCACGATTCCGATAATCGGAACGATAATGGTCATCAAACCGAATACGATGAGCATCGGAATACCGATCAACACAACGATGAGTAAGATCGATAGGAAAATCAAGGCTCCCATGACCAATTGGAATAATAATGCCTGGACGGATAATCGCTTAATCTCCTCATCTTCGATGACGAGAAAGACGATGAACGGGACCAAAAATGGTGCAAAGAAAGCGCTCGCATGAACCAGAACTTTCAAACCTGTTGTTTCGATTGCAGACACCCCCTCTATCTTATAGTAGTCATGCGTACAAAAAAGTTTCATTGATAACCTAGATTTTTACTATATCGCTGTTCTTCTGAGTATAATCCAATTTCATCTGTTCCAATTCAATCTTCATTTTCTCAGTCTCGATGATGAAGTTTTGCTGTTTGAGCTGCTCCAATTCGATTTCCTCCCGAACCAGATCCGCTCTCATTTTCAATGTTTTTCGTTTATAATCCGTAATGATTGCTGTAATTGGGACGGTCATGACGACGGCCACAATGCCTAGCACAAATATCATCGCTGTCCCTCCCTTCCCGGATATTATTCTTTACCCCAATTCTGCAATAGTTACTATATATACGGGGAATGCAGTAGAAAGTTTCATGACCGTTTGAAAATAACTTCGTCAGCAAAAGAGCGAAGAACCGATCGCGCTCGGCAATCGGTTCTTCTCAAATCATTGTTGTCCAAATATTGCAGGCATGACCGCCCCGATGACTTCCCCCGTTGCACAGAGCGTATCGTCCGCATACACTTCCACAGTTACTTTCCACTTTTTAGGGTGAATCTCTTCCACTGTACCAACAGCTTTCAAGAGAGCTTCTTGCGGTGTAGGTTTCAAATAATCCACATGCAGCGATGCCGTGACAAAACGTGGCGGTGTCTCCCCATCCCCCGGTTCAAATCCATTTTTCCTATGTAATGCTAAAGAGCAAGAGCCTGTTCCGTGGCAGTCCACAAGGGAAGCAATCGCCCCGCCGTAAACGAATCCAGGAATTGACGTATATTTTTCTTCCGGCTTATAGAACGTTACAGTCCGATTCCCGTCCCAGCCTGTCCGGAAATGGTCTCCTTCTGTGTTTAGCCGGCCGCAGCCATAACACCATGCAAAATCGTCTGGGTATTCATCCTGGATGGCATGCAGCACTTGTTTCATTTCTTCCATTCCTTACATCCCCTTTAATCCGAATTCGACCAAATTATAACATATTCTCTATTTCAAATGTTCAGGAACAGTCAATTCCAATGTACAAATCTTACGGTCACTCCGTGCGTATACTAGAAAAACGCATGCTGGAGGGATGACAATGAAGACAAGAGCAATTCTGCTCCTAGCGCTTATGCTTGGCGGCGCCTATATGATGATCCAATCCTATCAAGATGAGACAGAGAGGGAATTTACACAAGTCCTCTCCCAATGGCATAATCCATTCCACTCCTTAACTTTTTCCATACCAGCCATATCCGGTGTCCCCTCAGACTCATGGATTGTCGATGACCCCGACGAAATCGAGACACTCCTTCATTTTTTGGAAGGCTACCATTTTCGGAAAATAAAACCCGAGGAGATTGATGTCACCGATGAAATCGACCAATTTAGCATCCGCCTCCAAGACGAGGAGAACAACTCTATTACAATTATCATCACTGAAAATTTGATTATCCAAAATTCATCCTTATATTATGAAGTAGTCGATGGGCCACTTGACACTGACTGGCTGGTCCAATTCATTCTTGACAATCATTTATAAGAAGTGCTGGCATCAGTGGAAAATCCCTCCCCTCTTTTATTAGTGATTTTCCCAATTGAAATGCTATCCTATAATCAGACTACGGGAAAAAGGGGAGATTTTCTTCATGAAGACTTTGCCAGTGCGTACAGAAGTGAATGAGAAGGAAACATGGAATTTAGCGGATTTATTCAAAACAGAAGAAGATTATGAACAGGCGATTGCCAATTTGGAACAGGAAGTCGGTCGATTTGCGGAGCAATTCGAGGGGCAGATCGATAATCCAACTATTATCAACGAAGCCTTGGGCAAGTATCGTGGCATCATGGAAAAATTCATACCCGCAGCCACCTATGCCAGCTTGGCTTCTAGTGTGGATCAGACCGACGATAATGCTCAGCTGCGGGAAAGCAGATTCGGGACATTTGCAGCTAAGTTGAGCGAGACCCTATCCTTTGTCTCCAGCGAATTATCCGCTTTGCCGGCTGAAACGTTACAAGAAGCCGCCGCTCAATCCGAAGGCCATGCAAGATATCTAAATCAAATCATCCGGAAAAAACCACATCAACTGCATCCAGAGGCGGAGAAGACATTGGCTGCCTTTTCGGCCACTTTCAACGCGCCCTACGGATTGTACAATGTGACAAAGCTGGTCGATATGACATTCGATGATTTCGTAGTAGGCGGCGAACCGTATCCTCTGAGCTACGTCACTTTTGAAGGCGGTTGGGAATCAGAACCCGACACGGCAAAACGCCGGGCCGCCTTTGATGCTTTTTCAGCCAAATTAAAAGAATATCAACATACGACTGCCAAAACATACGATATGCATGTCCAAATGGAAAAGACGACTTCCGACTTGCGCGGCTATGAGAACATCTTCGATTACTTACTGATGGATCAGGAAGTGGACCGCTCGATGTACAATCGGCAGATCGATCTGATCATGGAGGAACTGGCGCCCCATATGCGGAAATACGCCAAACTGCTGCAAAAGGTCCATGGCTTGGATACGATGACATTCGCGGATTTGAAAATTCCGCTTGATCCGACGTATGAACCAAAAATAACATTCGAAGAGTCGAAACGGTATATGGATGACGCCCTCTCCATCATGGGAAAAGACTATGCGGCCATGGTGGATAAAGCTTATGAAGAACGTTGGATCGATTATGCACAAAATCTTGGCAAGTCGACAGGCGCTTTTTGTTCCAGTCCGTATGGGAACCATTCCTATATTTTAATTTCCTGGACAGGAAGTATGGAAGATGTCTTCGTCCTTGCCCATGAATTGGGACATGCGGGGCATTTCCATTATACAAACAGCGAACAGAACATTTTCAATGCAGACCCGTCACTCTATTTCATCGAAGCGCCCTCCACTTTGAATGAAATGCTGATGGCCAACCATCTGCTGAAAAACTCCGATGATCCGAAATTCAAGAGATGGGTCATCTCGTCGATCGTATCCCGGACGTATTACCATAACTTTGTCACCCATTTGCTGGAGGCTGCCTATCAACGGAAAGTCTATGAGCGGGTCGATGAAGGGGGTAATGTCAACGCTACGATTTTGAATAATTTCAAACGCGGGGTGCTGGAAGAATTCTGGGGCGATGCTGTCATTATCAATGAAGGGGCCGAACTGACCTGGATGAGACAGCCGCATTACTATATGGGACTCTATCCGTACACGTACAGTGCTGGCCTGACGATTTCGACGCAAGTGTCCGAGCGCATCTTACAAGAAGGACAGCCAGCTGTGGACGATTGGCTGAACGTCTTGAAAGCAGGAGGGACGAAGACACCGGCCGAGCTTTCCCGGATGGCAGGAGTCGATATTACAACGGAGGAGCCATTGAAAAAGACAATTGCTTATATCGGCAGTCTGATCGATGAGTTGATTCAGCTGACTGAGCAGATCGAAGCATAATTAGAGATGAAAAAGCAGGGATGGAATTGGATTCCGTCCCTGCTTTTTTCACTCTTCCTTCTTCTCCACATAGTAGATCTCTTCCGGTTTCATCACATCAGCGAATTCCTTGGAATTGATAACTTCAACCAAATCTTTAGCGAATGGCTTGTCTTCATTTTCCGTTGCGACAACAAAGATGGTCTGAAATGAATCCGGAACCTCTTCCAGCGCTAACGCGTCCGTCGGAGCCAGGTCGATCGTCAACGCAGTAGCGATCGGAATCACCGACAATTCAGCACTTTGCAAAGCAGCGGGCAATTGTTTTTCCAAAATCGGTTGGATCCGTAGGTTTTTCGGATTTTCCACAATATCAGCCTCTGTCGCCACTGCTACGTCAACTGCAGGATTCAAGGTAATCAAATCAGCCTCCTGGAGCATATTCAAAGCTACCGGAAGATTTACCGGATCGTTCGGGACTGTAAGGATTGCCCCTTCTTCTATGTCATCCAATGTATCGTACACTTCGGAAAACAGGCCGATTGGCTCGGTTGGGACCGCAATCAATTCAGAAAGCGGGAGGTCCTGTTCTTGTTTAAGTTGTTCCAGATAGGCTTGATGTTGGAACAGATTCAAGTCGATTTCGCCTTCCAGCAAATCTCCATTCAACTCATCGATATCTTGGTATTCAAAAAAACTAACTTGGTAGCCCTTCTTTTCAAGCTCCGGGATAATCGCCCTTTTCAATAGGAAATTAAACGTCCCACCGGACGTGCCGATGAGCAACGTCTTGTCATCCCCCGCAGCGTTTTTACCGCTGCATGCGCCCAATAGCGCTACTAGCATAATCGCAATCAGTGATAATACGGTTCTTTTCATCATCTAGTCGCTCTCCTATTCTCGTCCACTCTTCCGTAAAAATATGGATAAAAATGGTGCACGTTATGTACAGTCCTCTAACATCCATGAGTCAGTATACTATATTTTCTCCATTTCCGATATGTTTGACCATAGAAAAACCATCCGCCTCCGATCAGGAAGGGGATGGTTTCCTTGTTGTTATGCAAGATGCGGGCTTTTAGGTCAGATTATTGCTGCATCCAAGCCGGTTTCCCGAATCCTTGGAAATCGGAGTCAATCACTTCTTCGAATTTATCCGATTCGATCACTTCGATGATGTCTTTGGCAAATTGCTTGTCTTGGTTTTCTGTTTTCACAGCGACCACGTTACGAAATTGGTCTGGCATTTCTTCCAATGCAAGCGCATCTAACAAGTTCATGTTAGCAGCTATCGCAAAGTTTCCTGGAACAGCTGCAAGATCGGCACTATCCACAGAACGTGGCAATTGTCCTGCCTCGAGTGGCTGGATGACCAAGTTTTTCGGGTTTTCGACGACATCTTTTTCAGATGCTTTCAACGGTTCGATATCCGGATTCATTTTGACAAGACCGTTCGCTTCCAGCACGATCAATGTTCTCGCCGCATTGACAGGGTCGTTAGGAATCGTGATGGAAGCCCCATCTTCGATTTCATCCAATGATTTGTATTTGTTTGAGTAAATGCCGAGTGGAGCAGTCGGGACGACAATCAAATCCGTCAAATCCATATTGTTTTCTTGAGCAAAGTTTTCCAGGTAGACGATATGCTGGAATAGGTTCGCATCGATATCGCCGCTGTTCAACGCATTGTTCGGCTGGATATAGTCACTGAATTCTGTAACTTCCACTTTATAGCCTTTTTCTTCAAGGCCCGGAATGATTGCTTTTTTCAACATATCACTATATGGACCTGCCGTAGCACCGAATGTCAATGTTTTGCTTTCTTCTGTTGCTGCTGAATCATCTGCATTTTCCGCTTTCTCTTTCCCGCCACAAGCAGCAAGAGCCGCTGCCAGCACAACGGCAAATAGAGTCAATAAAAACTTTTTCATCTTCTTCTCTCCCTAATTATCGTTTATCTATAGCTTTTGAAACCCGATCTCCCGTAAATTGGATCAACTGCACTAATATGATGAGTATGGCGACTGTTACGATCATGATGGAATCGTCATATCGGTAATACCCGAACCGGATCGCCAAGTCCCCGATCCCTCCTCCACCGACAAATCCCGCCATGGCGGAATAGGCAACGAGACTGATGACTGTCAACGTAATCCCTTGGACAATGCTCGACTTTGCTTCAGGCAAAAGAACATTCCGGATGATCATCCAAGGGGAAGCCCCCATAGCGATCGCTGCCTCGATGACCCCTTTGTCGATTTCCCGCATGGACGTTTCGACAATCCGTGCGAAAAACGGGATGGCCGCTGCCGAAAGGGAGACACTAGCCGCGCCCGGGCCGATGATTTTCCCGACAATCAATTGAGTTAATGGAATCAATGCCACGAGCAATATAATGAACGGGATTGACCGCACCATATTGACGACAAAACCGAAAGTGGAATTGATCAGCCGGTTTTCAAGGAATAAACCTTTGTCTGTGACGAAGAGCAGAACACCCAAAGGAAGCCCGATGATAACCGCGATGGCCAGCGAAATACCGATCATATAGAGCGTTTCGCCAAATGCTTTCGTAATATCGGGCATCATCTCGATGATATGTGGCACATCAATCATTTCTCCAGCACCTCCACGTTTGCCTCTTGTCCGACCATAAAGTCGATCGCTTTCTGGATTTCATTCGGTTCACCCTGCAACTCCATGAGGAAAGTGCCGAGCGGCATTTCTTGAATATACTCAATAGAGCCGTGCAGGAAGTTCCCTTTGACATGGAAATGTTGCATCGTATCGGAAATGACGCTCTTCACGGCGACGTCCCCTTTGAATTTCACCTTGACCAATGTCCCGGTGCATGTCTCCAAAATCGCTTGCGGCACGTCAAATGAAACCACACTGCTGATGAACTCTTTCGTCAACGGCTGTTTTGGATCGGAGAAAATGTCATACACTTGTCCTTCTTCGATCACTTTTCCGTCCTGCATAATCGCCATCCGATCGCAAATTTCCTTCACGACATTCATTTCATGAGTAATCAATACGATCGTGATGCCCAATTCCCGATTGATTTTTTTCAGCAACCGCAAAATCGATGTCGTCGTGTTCGGGTCCAGCGCAGATGTCGCTTCGTCGCAAAGCAATACGGATGGATTATTAGCGAGCGCTCGGGCAATGCCGACCCGCTGTTTCTGTCCGCCGCTTAGCTGAGCGGGATAGACGTCCCGTTTATCCGCCAAGCCGACCATCTCAAGCAATTCGGTGACCCGTGCCTCCACTTGGTTTCCCGGAGTTTTGGCCGCTTGCAGTGCAAAGGCAATATTTTCATAGACCGTCTTCTGGCTGATGAGGTAGAAATGCTGGAAGATCATTCCGATTTTTAGTCGGGCTTGCCGCAATTTCTTCCCTTTCAGCTTCACCAAGTTTACATCATTAACTAAAATGGTCCCTTTAGTCGGTTTTTCTAACAGATTCATGCAGCGGAGTAATGAGCTCTTTCCCGCTCCTGAATAACCGACGATGCCGAATATCTCGCCTGTATTGATGTCGAGGGAGACATCATCCACGCCTTTTACAATGCCAGCCTTCGTCCTATATTCTTTTGTCAGATTTTCAATCCGGATCATGTGGCTCTCCTCTTTCTGCAAATCAATTACGCCTTGGCGTAATTGTGTTCAGATTTTGAATCGAGGCTCGAAATCTGCGACATCCGCCGGAGGCTATATTATTATTCAACACTCGTTGAATAAAAATAAAAATAAAAAACTTCTTCCATTTCATCAACGAAAGAAGCACTGAACTATATCAGCTTATCTCTCAGAATGAAATTACACTCTGTAGGACTTGGCACCTTCCTTGATTGCAAGGGGTTGCTGGACGTCATCGGGCCTTTCCCTCGGTCGCTCTGGATAAGAGTTGTTATTTATTTAGAAACCCAAGGCTTATCATAAGCCCATTTTAAAAAAGAGTCAAGTTATTTTGACATTATTCTATGTGATTGCAGGCGGTCTCGTATTGTATGTATACTATTCAATAGAATGAATGAGAAAAGAGGAAAAAGAATGGCGATTTCAAATCGATTGAAAGCATTACCCCCGCATTTTTTTACCGAATTAATTGGGAAAGTCGAGGCAGCACAGGCGGAAGGCCGGGACGTTATTAATCTAGGCCGCGGCAACCCCGACCAGCCAACCCCTCCCCATATTGTCAAAGCGTTGCAGGAAGCGGCGGAAGATCCGGCGACTCACGGCTATTCCCCATTCCGGGGAACGAAGGAACTCCGTCAGGCGGCGGCCGACTTTTACAAGCGGGAGTTCGATGTGTCAGTCGACCCGGAAACCGAAGTGGCTGTCCTCGGGGGAACAAAAATCGGAGTGGTCGAATTACCGCTTGCCATCATGAATGAAGGGGAATTATTGCTCCTTCCCGACCCAGGCTACCCGGACTATCTGTCGGGTGTGAGCTTGGCGGGCATTCGCTATGAAACGATGCCGCTTCTCGAAAAAAACGGCTTCTTCCCGGATTTCAGCAACTTGTCCGACCGTCAAAAACAAGAAGCGAAATTGATGTATTTGAACTACCCGAGCAACCCGACAGGCGTGACTGCCACCCTCCCGTTTTTTGAGGAAACGGTCGCATTTGCCAAGGAACATGACATTTACGTGTTGAATGATTTTGCCTACGGTTCCATCGGGTTTGACGGAAAGAAACCGATCAGCTACCTGCAGGCAGAAGGAGCGAAAGACGTCGGCATCGAGATGCTTTCGCTATCCAAAATGTACAATATGGCAGGCTGGAGAGTCGGATTTGCAATTGGGAATGCGGAAATCGTGGAAGCGATCAACTTATTGCAAGATCATTTATTCACGAGCGTTTTCCCTGCCGTCCAACGGGCTGCTATCACAGCATTGACGGAAAGCCAGCAATGTGTAGACGATCTGGTGGCACTCTATGAAAGCCGACGAGATGTCCTCGTTGCAGAATGCCGGCGGATCGGATGGGATGTTACACCGCCGACAGGCTCGTTCTTCGGCTGGTTGCCGATTCCGGAAGGCTACACAAGTGAGCAATTCGCAGATCTTCTTCTTTCCAAAGCTGATGTCGCCGTCTCGCCGGGCAATGGGTTCGGGGAGCACGGAGAAGGCTATGTCCGTGTCGGTTTATTGGAAAGTGAAGACAGAATCAGGGAAGCCATATCCCGGATTGAGAAACTCGGTTTGTTTTCATAAGTGATCAAAGAGTATCCATTAGCATGTGCTTGTTTTCGGCAGGCCGGACAATTTCTATGAGTCCGGCTTGCTTTTTTCAATTGACCCCTTCCTCTTTCCCCAAACGATCGATCAACGTTTCCAATAGTTTATTCAGCGTGTCGATGGAATCTTCCTGTGCCCCATTCCCTTGTTTCAATTCATCAATTTGTTGCTGGAGTTGGTCTAATTTTTGCTGTTACTGAGCGTCGGCAAGCTTATCTTCGTTGAAGGCGACGACAGCGCCAATATCCTGCGACCCTTCATCCATCTGCATCCTGTTGTCGTAAAATGGTGGTTGTCGGAACAAACTAATCGCTCCTTATTCTGGCTCTCCCTTATCATTTTACTATATGTGAATGAAGGCAATCTGGGAACCCAAGCGAAAGAGGCCGCCCTTTCATAAGGACAGCCTCTTTCTGCTTTTCTCACATATGTATTTCACCAAAGCATCGGCTTTTGCACCATTAGCCAAAGCATAAGGAGCAGCAGGCCAATGTACATCCAAGAAGTCGATCTAAGCCGATTCAAGACCTGTTGCTTATCGGTCGATTGTTGGAAATTTTTCAGGACACTTGTGAACCCCTTCGCCAAGAATACGACGGATACCAACATGATCGCCCATGTCAGCAGAATCCAGGATGAATACCAAGGCCATGGACCGATGATCAGTAAAACAACACCAGTGAAGACTAAAACATGACCTGCATGCATGACCATCCGGATGGTCGCTTGAATCACCGAGAGATAAGCGGATTCCACCTTTCGCTCGGCGCCGCGCAATCGCCGGATGATCGGCAGCAGGACGAATAATGGGCCGATGGACAAAACGGCACTGAACACATGCAAATAAACAAAGAGATTATAGATGCCAAACTTCATGACCTAGCGTCATTTCTGCACTGGGCTATACTCATGTACCCATACAGACATTGTCGGAAACCAAGGCATTTTTTCATGAATCGCCAACATCGCCTGCTTGTACTCTTCCACTGTCGAATACCCTTCCGTCTTCGCATCTTCATCTGTCAATTCACCCAACGTCTGGGAATAAAGCTTGTCGATCTTGAATTCATTTCCATTCAACACCATGATTTCTCCCGGGTAGGCATAGACCCCATTCCGCCGGGTCGCCGTCTTTTCCCCATTGATCACTTTTTCAACATCTTCAGGAATGGTGACGAGCCTTTCAATAGAGCAAGTTTTCTCAGGATAATTGTTAGTCATCTGTGTTCCCCCACTTTCAATTGATTGCCCATCCCATTATATCGGTATTCGGACTAATAATCGAGGGCTTACATCTCTTGTAACAGATTCGCCATTTCAATTGCGGAAGCCGCAGCATCCCAGCCTTTATTTCCGGCTTTCGTCCCCGCCCGTTCGATCGCCTGTTCAATCGTGTCGGTCGTCAGTACGCCGAAAATGACCGGGATCCCTTCCTGCAAGGAAATGGCCGCCACGCCTTTCGCAACTTCATTGCAAACATAGTCAAAATGCGGTGTCGACCCGCGGATGACGGTGCCTAGCGTGATGACCGCATCATACTTTCCGGACGTTGCCATTTTCTTTGCCGCAAGCGGAATTTCATAAGCACCCGGCACCCAAGCGATGGCCACATCCTCCTCGCTCACACCATGCCGACGTAACGCATCCTCCGCGCCGCTCAACAATTTCCCTGTAATGAATTCGTTGAAGCGAGCGACAACGATTCCAATCTTCAATCCAGTTCCGACTAAATGTCCTTCAAATGTCACTGTCATGTCATTTCCCCCTTAGCTGTGCAATAAATGCCCCAGTTTCTCTTTTTTCGTAGCCATATACTGTTTGTTTTCCGCTTTCACCGGCATTTCAATCTGAATGCGCTCTGTAATTTCCAAACCATGCCCCGCTAGGCCGGTGATCTTCCGCGGATTATTCGTCAATAAATGCATGGATTGCACTCCTAGGTCACGGAGGATTTGCGCACCGATGCCATACTCCCGTAAATCATCAGCAAACCCGAGCTTTGCATTGGCCTCCACCGTGTCATATCCTTCTTCTTGAAGTTTATAAGCCTTCATTTTATTGACAAGCCCAATACCCCGGCCTTCCTGCCGCATATAGAGCAAAACGCCCCTACCAGCCTTCTCGATTTGAGCAAGCGCGGCGTGCAGCTGAGGACCGCAGTCACAACGGCAAGAGCCGAACACATCGCCCGTCAGGCATTCCGAATGGACCCGGACAAGAACATCTTCCCCGTTCCCGATTTCACCTTTCACTAGGGCAATATGTTCACGTCCTGTCAATTTTTCAATATACGTGACAGCAGTGAACTGGCCGAAATCGGTCGGAAGTTGGACTTCCACCACACATTCGACCAGCTTCTCACGACTTCTTCGATAAGCAATCAAGTCCTGAATCGTCAGAATGACAAGATCAAATCGTTCTGCAATGAGATTCAAATCAGGGCGTCTCGCCATCGTTCCGTCTTCATTCATAATTTCACAAATGACGCCGACCGGTTCCGCACCTGCGAGTTTCGCCAGATCCACTGCCGCCTCGGTATGTCCCGCCCGTTTTAAAACGCCGCCCGGCTTGGCAATCAACGGGAAAATATGGCCCGGTCTTCTGAAATCAGAAGGAACCGCCTGTGCATCGAGCATGGCAAAAATGGTTTCCGATCGTTCAAATGCCGAGATGCCGGTGTGGCATTTCGCATGATCGATGCTGACGGTGAATGCCGTACCGTGCGCATCACTGTTCCGGTCCGTCATGAGAGGAAGGTCAAGCTGATTGGCTTTCTCCCCTTCAATCGGAACACAAATCAAACCTCTTCCTTCCGTCGCCATGAAATTGATAATCTCCGGTGTGGCAAACTGGCCAAGCGCCACGAAATCCCCTTCATTTTCACGGTCTTCGTCATCCACTACGATGATCGGTTTTCCTTTTTTGAGCTCGTCAATCGCCTTTTCAATTGTTGCGAACAAAGTAAAAGACCTCCTTTAACTGAGAAAACCGTTTGCGGCCAATGTTTCCATTGTTACGCCGCCGACAGCTTTCTCCTCTTTTTTTGCTAATAGCTTCTCCATATATTTCGCGAGCATGTCACATTCAACATTCACTTGTTCTCCTGCTTTTTTTGCGCCAACGATAGAGTCTTCCTGAGTAACCGGAATGAGAGAAATGACAAACCCATTTTCCGTCACTTCGAAGATGGTCAATGACGTGCCATCCACGGTCACCGAGCCTTTCGGAATCAAATAAACCGACAACTCGGGAGGAATGGCGATTTCCATATAGATGGCATTATCATGTCTTCGGATACGGATAATTTCACCAGTGCCATCTACATGGCCGCTGACAAAATGACCGCCGAACCGGCCATTGGCTGCCATGGCGCGCTCTAAATTCAATCGGCTGCCAGTGCGAAGTGTGTGAAGAGTTGTCGATTTCACAGTTTCGGGCATAACATCCGCCGTAAACTGATCGGCCGAAAAATCCGAAACGGTCAGACAGACTCCGTTCACCGCAATACTATCGCCTTTCTTGACGTCTTCAAGCACTTTGTGGCAACGGATAGCCAGTTTCAATGAATGCGGCCCTTGTTGAACGGATGATACGGTGCCGATCTCTTCTACGATACCAGTGAACACGGAACAGTCCCCTCCTTTCGAAACTGGGGGTCCAGTGTGAAAATGATGATTTGGACAGCACTGTCGCTTCCGACATAGGCTGTCCCCGGCGTCCTGAGATGCCGATCGAACAAAATACAGATAGGATACTTTCCACCATGGGGCAAACGGGTGGTGAGGAAAGGAATTTCATGAAGTACGGTTTCCACGTCAACCAAAATCGCATTATGGGTATGGCGGAGGTAATGGACATCGGTCCGTGAAGCTTCCAATGTGGTCCATTTGCTGTCCCCAATACGCGTGGAAAGGCGGCCATCGAGGGTGACGGCGACTTTCATGGTGACGTTCGGATTACCATATGTGATGTAGTGAATAAATGCCCGGTTCAACTGCTCTGCCTCTTCTTGTACTATACCGGTGACGACTTCCATTCCGGCATCCCGAAAAAGCCCGATTTCCTTCCCGTTAACGGAAGGACACGGTTTGACGGATGCCATAAAGACGCGACGGATCCCGTTTTGAATAAATGGATCCTTGTATAGCGGCGTTTTGCCTAGATAGACACAAAGTTGCGGCGTGTCATACGAATGGTCACTAATGAAATCCGCGTCTGCTTTCGCGAAAGCAGAAACTTCCGCTTGCGGCAAATCCGTACTCGCGTCGATGTTTTGTCCATTTTGCACACGGACGGCATCGACGAACGGATTCGGCAAGAGTTGACCTTCCGCGGTCCGCACTAGGTCATGAGCACAGTTCATTCTACATTCCGGATCCATGTACATTCCCCCTTTCAATGATTGAAAAGGGCAGAACGGATCGGGCATTGTACGTCAACCCAAATCGCTTCTCCCATCCAGACTGTTACTGTCGGTGCCGGAGTTTCACCAGCTCCACCGCC
The DNA here is from genome assembly GCF_038003045.1 of Sporosarcina sp. FSL W7-1349. Taxonomy (NCBI): domain Bacteria; kingdom Bacillati; phylum Bacillota; class Bacilli; order Caryophanales; family Caryophanaceae; genus Sporosarcina; species Sporosarcina sp. FSL W7-1349. The sequence goes on along the minus strand of NZ_JBBOOK010000001.1, from coordinate 91,176 downwards.
TTCCAAGGAGGAAGGACGGGTCACGGACTGACGAGCCATTGCTCGATCACCGCCGGTAAGGAATTTCACCTTGCCCCGAAGCGTTTGAATTGTATGTACATTACTAACGGTACCATATCCGTTTCTGTTAATCAAAATGCAAAGGAGGAAATAGTGGAAAAGAGCTAGTTCCGGGTGGGTTTCTGGTAATGGGGCGGAAGTTTGTGTAGAAATAGGCTTAGGGTGAATTCAGATACCTTTTGGGCAGACCTTTTGGGAAAACTCGCATATCCCTAGTGAACTGGTGCACCCTCATGGCGAACACGCACACCTAGAACTGGGAATAGTACACCTGCGGGGGAAACTCGCATATCTCCAGTGAACTGGCATACCCTCACGGCAAACTCCCACACCTTGAACTGGGGCTGGCACACCTGTCTGGAAAACTCGCATACACTCTGCCAATTCGAAATTTTACCGTCAAGTTCATAGTTTTATTCGTCACTTTTGCTCACTTATTCGTCACTTTTATTGATTTATCCGTCACAATCTCAATTTTAATCGTCACTTTCAATATTTTATTCCCGAACCAGGAGTTTTGACCCATAACCGTGTGAAAGGCGCTATAGCATTCTTCAGGAAAAAATGGTTGAATGCCGGTTTCTTGCACCCATTGCTAAGTTGCTTGCACTAAGCACCAGGTTTCTTGCACTCCAACCGTATTTGATTGCACTCAACTACCGATTACTTGCGTAGGCCCTTCAATCGCTGCCAGATCTTATCTTTCTTGCACTCGACACTTAGTCGCTTGCACCCAGCACCGGATTCCTTGCAATCCCACACTATTTCCTTGCCCCCCCCTCGCTTGCCTTACACTCTTTCTTCCCACAAAAATAACCCGGACTGCTTTTTCCGCAGTCCGGGCCCATTTGAAATTTATTCTTTTAGGTCTTCAATGGAGTCGATGTCCATATATGTCGGTACGACCAATCCGATTCTGACGCCTTCCAGATGAGTGCCGAGTTCTTCGTACTTGCCTTCGAATTTATCAGCGTATGTTTTGTGCGTCAATGGCAGCCAAGCCGCTAAGGATGCGTCCGCGCTACCGTCGGATACCGCTGTCCAAAGTGGACCGGCTTCGACTTGGGTCAATGTTACATTGTACCCCATGTCCTCTAGAACCAACTTCATGACGTTATGGCTCGCGATTTCACTATCCCATGCAACATAGGCCAGAGTGATTTTATCGCCGTCCACTTTTTCGACGCCTTCTGTCCATTCCGCTACTTTATCTTCATTCGCATCAATCCAGTTTTGAGCAGCTTCTGCTTCTTTTTCGCCTTCCTGGATCGCTACCATCACTGCTCCCATGTCCTCCTCCGCCCATTTGAAGTTGGACAGAATTTGGTAAGCTTCCGGCATATCCTCTTTCAATCCAAGGCGAGCGATTGTACGGATTTGTTCTTCCCCGCCGTACACGCCTTTTGGATCCTCTAAATATTTCAAATCAAATTTCGCGAATTTCCAGTGTGGAGTCCAACCTGTTACGATGATCGGCTCTTCTTTGTCATACGCTTTTTTTAAGGCAGCCGTCATAGCCGCACTGGACCCGGATGTGACATCCCAGTCTTTGAGGTCGTATTCCTCGATTGCTTGTTCCGTTGCCTGCATGATGCCTGCTCCTGGGTCAATTCCGGTAATTTTGTACTTTACGGATTCACCGACCGAACTGCTGCCCGAAGTATTTTCCGGATCGCTGCTCGATTCATTATTGCCCTTATCATCACTGCCGCAAGCTGCCAAGCCAAGTGCCAACAGCGCGGCTGTTCCTAATCCAAGTACCTTTTTAGTTAAAGTCATTCTGTGAGTCCTCCCTTTTTCTTCTTACCTGCATGTTGGGTGATCCGATCCAAAATAATTGCCACGATGACAATGGATAACCCGGTTTCAAACCCAACACCTGTTTTCAATTGTGTCACGGCCCGGTAGACTTCCTCCCCAAGCCCTGGTGCACCTACCATGGAGGCGATGACTACCATGGATAATGACAGCATGATGCTTTGATTGACCCCCGCCATGATTGTCGGTTTGGCGAGCGGAATCTGCACTTTGCTCAACCGTTGCCATGTTGTCGATCCATACGCTTCGGTCGCTTCAATCAAATCCTTCGGCACTTGCTGGATGCCCAGCATTGTCAAGCGGATCGTTGGCGGCATCGAGAAGATGACCGATGCCACGACGCCGGGTACGACGCCGATATTGAAAAAGAAGATCGCTGGCAATAAATAAACGAATGCTGGCATCGTTTGCATGAGGTCCAAAACCGGATTGACCACATTCCGGACCGCCGTCTTTTGCGAACCCCAAACACCGATCGGAATCCCGATGATGAGTGCGAAGAACACGGATGTCAATACAAGCGCCAGCATTTGCAACATCGGATACCAGTAACCTAAGTAATCGATGAACAACAGGCCGACCAAAGTGAATATCGCGATGCGGCGTGTCGATAAAAACCACGCCAGCAAGGAGAATAGAACAGCGAGTAGAATCGATGGCACCATGTTCAGCCACTCTACTGACCCTTCCACAATCCCCGCCAAAAAATCGGCGACTCCATCAAACACAGAGCCGAACGTCGAAACGAGCCAATCAATGCCGTTATCGATCCAATCGGCAAAAGGCAATCGAGGTAATAATTCATTCATTTCCATTCACCTCCCCGTTCGCTTGCTCAGCCGAATCGATCGTGCCGTTATTATTGATAAACTGATTGTCACCTGACAGCGCTCCAATCAGTGCACCACGAATGATAATCCCTTCCAATTTCCTTTTCTCGTCTATGACTGCAACCGGGATGATAGCCGTCGAAACGATATCGAATAGATCTGTCAAAACCGTATCTGCTGGAATCATCGGGAAATCGGAAATTAAAACATCTTCCAATGTTTTTCCTGTTTCCACTGCTTGCACCGCGTCCTGTGCAGTAACCGCACCCAGTAAGCGGTTACCGGAGTCTACGACGTAAATGGATGAAATGCGGAGACGCTTCATAAGTCGCAACGCAACCCGTGGCCCCCGATCAATTTGCACCGTGTCCGCTTTTTTCATAATATGGCCCGCCGTCAACACTTTGGACAAGTCGACGTCTTCAACGAAACGTTCCACATACTCGTTGGATGGGCTCATCAGAATCTCTTCTGGCGTCCCGACTTGGACGACTTCCCCATCTTTCATCAATGCGATGCGGTCCCCGATTCGAAGCGCCTCATCAAGATCGTGGGTAATGAAGATGATTGTTTTCCCCATATCATGGTGAAGCTGCAGCAATTCATCCTGCATATCTTTGCGGATCAACGGATCGAGCGCACTGAACGCTTCATCCATCAATAAAATATCCGGACCGTTGGCAAGGGCTCTCGCCAAACCGACACGCTGCTGCATCCCGCCGCTCAATTGTTTCGGAAATTGATCCTCATAGCCTGCAAGGCCGACAAGTTTCAATGATTCCAAAGCCTTCTCCCGACGTTCCTCTTTGGACACTCCCTTGATCTCCAAACCGTATTCCGTATTTTCCAGGATTGTTTTATGCGGAAAGAGGGCAAAATTTTGAAAGACCATGCCGATTTTATTCCGCCTTACTTCCCGGAGCTGTTCTTTGTTCATCTTGACGATGTCTTCGCCGTCCAGCAGAATTTCTCCCATTGTCGGATCGATCAGCCGGTTCAGCATTCGGACCAATGTCGATTTTCCGCTCCCGGACAGTCCCATGATGACAAAGATTTCCCCTTCGTAAATATCGAAGGACGCATCATTGACCCCGACCGTCGCCCCGGTCGCTTGCAAGATCTCCCGTTTGCTCTTTTGTTCCTTCAGCATTCGGGCAGCACGCTTCGTGTTTTTACCGAAGATTTTCGTTATCTTTTTCACTTGTATCTTTTTGACAAGACTCTGGTCACTCATTTGTACACTCCTTACCTTTTGTAAACCTGCGAACCTAATCAATTATAGATGTAATCAATTTGAAATACAACCGTAATTTCCGAATGAATTGTTTGTACGGTAAAAACTGTACGAACCATAATAAATATAAATTGATTTTTTTGGGAAACTATAATACGCTAGATTGCAGCGATAACAGTGGAGGTAACGCTTTATGGACGGTAGGGAAAAACTTGATAAAGCCCGGGAACGGATCATTGAAACCATTGCCGAAAATATTCATCTCTACGGTCTGACACCTTCATCCGGTAGACAATACGGTGCCATGTATTTTCATGATGAACCATTGACTCTAGATGAAATGACCGAAATGCTCGGCATGAGCAAAACTAGCATGAGCACATCCGTACGAGCTCTTTCCGATTTAAAATTGGTGGAACGCGCCTGGAAACGGGGCGTCCGAAAAGACCTGTACCAAGTGAAAGATGATTGGTATCAAAGTTTCATTGATCTTTTTTCGATAAAATGGAGGAGGGCCATTTCACTCCATTCCGTTGCAGTCAGGCGATCATTGAAAGAATTGGGCGAACTGTTGCAGGACGAATCGATTGATGACGATCTGCGGAAAAGCGTGGAGAAGGATATAGCGAAGCTTGAATACATGCGGGACTATTATGATTGGCTCGATCGATTGGTCGATGCGTTCGAAGATCATGAAATCTTTGACCTTGTTCCAATTGATAAAAATCAAGATAAATGATAAAAAACGGCAGACGAGCCAAAGCTTGTCCGCCGTTTTTCTATTGGTTCACACTACCTCGGCAGGCACCGGTATTGAACCTGCCATTTCAACATCCTCTTTCTCCTGTTGCGGTTCGGGTACTTGGAAGAATTCCGCGTTGGAACGGAGCGTGTCAGATAATGCGGCCAAATCCAGCCCCGCCTTTTCCACTTGCACCATTGCCTCATGCTGTTCTTGGAAAGAATGCAGCATTCGAACGGCATTCTCTTTATTTTTCAGGGAAACTTGTTCCACTTGGACGGTCGCATTTTCGAGCAATGGGACTGCCGTTTCCAATGAATGCAGATGATCAGACATGATCAACAGCTTTTCATTTAAAGTTCTAATCTGGACAGCAGCCTCATGGAAGTGTTGCCCATTTTCCATCGTGACGAGTTGGAAGATCCCCCCTTTTTCTTGCATCGTTTCCACATTCGAAGCCGAATCGTGGACGCTCTGTTCCATGCCAATCAGCATGCCTTTGATCTTCTCGGTGGCGACATTCGACTGTTCCGCCAGTCGCTGCACTTCATTGGCCACGACTAAAAAACCAGCACCCGCATTTCCCGCACGCGTCGCTTCGATTTTTGCGTTCAGCGCAAGCATCCGTGTCTGATCCGTCAAATGCGCGATCAAGTTGACGATTTGGTCGACGGATTCACACTTCTCTTGAAGCTCCCCGATCGTCTGCACGACTTGGCGCATGCTGTCAAAAAAGAGCTGCATGGAATCGGCAGCCGCTGCAACCGACGTTTCTCCCGTATTGGCGACCTGCTCCGTCCTTGCCGACAAGCGGGAAACGTCTTCCATCTCTCCGAAAAGGCCATGCAATGATTCCTTCATATGAAGAAACGCCTGTTGTTGCTGAGCAGACACCGACACTGTCTCATTCGCTACGGTTCCCAATTCAGAAACGATTTCTTTCACGAGTTCGTTTTTATCCAACAGAACAGTTGAATTTTCTTGTAAATGCTCGCCCGTACTTAAAAGTCGGGTGCTCGTTTCTTGCACCCCCGCCAACATTTGCGACATGCTCGCAATCATCATATGAAAACTTTTATTCAACGAACGGATTTCGGGGATATTGGATTTCGCAGTCAAATCCACCCGCAAATCCCCTTCCCTTACAATGCGCATCTTCTGCTGCAGTTGAATCATCGGATTCGTCATATTCCGGATGATCCATGAGATCAATAGGATCCCTAGCAGGAGAGATATGATAATGGTCACAAAGACGAAAACCGCCATTTGCTGTGTAGCGGCCAAGTAATCGCGATCCGGGATGGCAATGATGTACTCCCCGCCTAATTCCTGGATTTCAAAAAAGCTCATCGTATAGGGCTCGCCGCCAATTGTTTCATGAAGTACCCCTTTGCGTTCTTCCTTGATCTTCTTCAAAACGGACGGGGAAATTGGCAAATCCCGGCTTTTACTTATTGAAAAAGGGGTCAGCTTTTCCCCTTCCAAATAAAACATATCCGCGTGATAGCCGGATTGAATCAACGAAACATGCTGGCGCTTGACGACCGCTTCCAGCTCACTCATAAATCGATCGCGATCCCCAACATGGGCAAGCATCAACGTTTTGGCCAAATCATTAATAATATGGACTTCCCTTTCCAAGCGGGAGGAAACGAGATCGATCGTATTTTCTTTTGATTTCTCATATGTAACGAATCCGATACATGTTGTCGACACAAGTAAAATGGAGGAGATGGCCGTCATGAGACGGTATTTGAATGACCACTTCGCCTTTGTGATAGCTGGCAGCCTTTTCAAACGAACGACCCGCATTCCCTTTAATTTCTGCATCCATTTCCTCAATCCAAAAACCACCCTCCAGGAATATATACTCAATTTTAAAATAGGATTATTGAGCCTTTGTAAAGAGGTTGTAAAGAAATGATATGGTTTTGGAAATGCTAGGCAGGATGGACTGGTGAATCTAAAAAACCCTCTGACATTTTAGGTCAGAAGGTTCTCCCTTTATTTCACTTCAACAGTATGTTCTTCGTGTTCATGCAGCCCGTCTTCATTTTCTACATGGATTTGGATATGGAAAGTGCCCGGTTCTGCAAAAGTATGTGTCGCTGTGTACTCGCCAGCCTGGGTCTCTTCTGCGTCCACCCAATCTTTTTCATTTTCGTTTCCTTCATTCCAAATTTCATAGCGGACGTTTGCTTGGTCCAATGGATGGCCGTCCATTTGGAGGTGGACCATCAATTCTTGCTCTTCCTCCGCCGCGACAGCTTCCGGTTTCACGAAATGCATGGAAAACCCATCCGCATGGCCGTGCTCATGTCCATCTTCCTCTTCTTGAACCGCCTCATAGTTGCCACCGTCACCGACTGTCACTTCTTTTTTCGGCATCGTGTGCATGCCCCTTGCATCCACGTGGACTTGGATGTGGAATAGGCCGTCATGGTCGAATGTCGTTTCGGCAGTGTACAGCCCCTCTTTCGCATTCGTCGAATCCATCATGACACTGTCATCCTTTTTGCCTTCTTCCCACACTTCAAACACCACTTTATCCGCATCTTCCACTTTTTCTTCCCCTTGCGTCACAAGCGCTTCCATCTTCACCGTTTCTCCGGTCTCCACTTGCTCTGTCACGGTCAACTCGACCGCTATCGGTAAAATCTCTTCCGGTTCGGTGCTCACTTCCGGTTCTTCATTTTTCCCGCAAGCGGCCAATACTGCAAGGGTCATTCCGATCAATAACCATCCTATAATCCGTTTCATCCGTCTTCCTCCTATACCATTTTTCTTCCCGTAAATCGGTAACTTCAGTATGATTATAAAAGAAAGTTGCGAACTATTGGTGAAGAATCGAATTTCATATAGTTTTCACAAATGTATTAGACACTAAAGGTAAAAGAACTGCGATAGAAATGAGGTATGGCAGATGAAGCAAACGACAATCTTAATCATAGACGATGAAGAGCAGATGAGGAAACTGATCCGGACCTTCCTTGAAAAAGAAGGCTATGCGGTCCTTGAAGCGTCGGACGGGATCCAGGCCTTATCTCTCGTTGAAAAGGAAGAGCCCCATCTATGTATGGTGGATGTCATGATGCCCTATATGGATGGTTTCACCTTTGCCAAGGAAGTTAAACAGATTTCTACCGTCCCCATCATCTTCCTATCTGCGAAAGGCGAAGAATGGGATAAAATCCAAGGGCTGAAATTGGGAGGGGATGATTATATCGTGAAACCTTTCCTCCCTGGCGAACTGTTGGCACGCGTGGAATCCGTCCTACGCCGGACATATCAGCAACGTCAATCCGAAGATGTTTTACGAGCTGGGCCACTTGTCATCAATCAGACATCCCACACAGTCACCTTGAACGGCAAACCGCTCACGTTGACTCTGAAAGAATTCGGGGTTCTGCATCTTCTAGCCAGCAACAAAGGCCGCGTCTATTCGCGGGAACAATTGCTCCATCTTGTCTGGGGCGATGAGCATCAAAGCAGCGAACGGACCGTCGATACCCATATTAAGACATTACGCCTGAAGATGGGGGATGACGGACAAATGATCGAAACGGTTTGGGGAGTCGGTTACAAGTTCGAGGTGTAATGATGAAAAGCCTGACATTGAGCAAGAAAATACTGATCGTCCTTCTGACGAGCATCGGATTCACTATCTTATTCTCCTTCTTTTTCATTCATTATCTTTACTCGGAGCTCTATTTGGACAGTATTGAAGAGTCGATCATCTACCAAGGGAAACGGACAGCATCCCATTATCACTACGGGGAATTAAGTGACGAGATCATTGACAAGATCCGATGGTATAACATCGTCTCGGAATATGAAATTATTGTAGTGGATAATTTAGAGGAGCTCTCCTCCTACTTCCCCTACAAGATCAATTATGAAACGTTGGTGGATGAGGAAGACCGCGCTCAATTGGAAAGAGGGACCTATGTCGAGAAAAAAGGGTATGTGGAGGAGTTGAACCGGGACATTTTGGGTGCCATTTTTCCGATCAAGGGAGAAGACGGCCTCATCGGTTTCATTTATATTTATGTACCGCTTGCCGCAATCCAGGACGTTTTCCGGGAGAGCATCCCCTTACTCATCATTGTCGGTTCCTTATTCTTTTTCGTCCTGTTCCTAGTTGTCAATCGGGCATGGCACTCCCTTTTCAAGCCTTTGAAGGACTTACAACAACTTTCCTACGAGGTGTCCCAAGGGAACTACTCCAACCGGATCGAGGCGGAGCGGGATGATGAAATCGGCCAACTGACGAAAGCTTTCAATACGATGAGTCTGTCCTTGGAAGAGCAGGAAGAACGAAAAAAGGAATTTACTTCGAATATCGTGCATGAATTGCGGACCCCTTTGACTTACATTTCCGGCTATACGCATGCGTTGAAGGAGAAAATCTATTCCTTCCCGGAGGAAGCCGAAAGTTATTTGCAGACGATGGAGAAAGAAACTGAGAGGCTGAACAAATTGATCTATGATTTGGCCGATCTCAATCATTTGCAGCAAGATCTTTATACGATCGATTGGCAGCCGATTGCTGTCGCTCAGTTATTGTATGATACGCTGGATTTATTCAGCATCCATCTCAAGGAAAAAAAGCTTCTTCTCGATTTGCATTTGGAAGAGGATCCGATCTTGTCAGGCGATCCGAAACGACTTCAACAAGTGTTTTACAATACGTTGGACAATGCCATCAAATATTCGCTCGATGGCGGCAGGATTTCGGTCACTTTGAAGGAAGAGGCCGATTCTATCGTGTTCCAAGTGACAAATGGCGGAACCGTCATTGATGAAGAAGATATCGAAAGGATCGGGGAGCGTTTCTTTCGGACGGATAAAGCGCGGAATCGGACAACTGGCGGAACCGGTTTAGGCCTTTCCATCGTTAAGGAAATCGTCCGTTTACATGGAGGCTCGTTACAGATTGCGAGCAGTCCCGACAGCGGGACGACAATCACAATTCATTTGCCTGGTATGAACGCGGATGAGGAAGGGGTGAAATAAGGTGAGTCAACGGCTATTGCATCCTTTATTATTGCTGTCCACTCTTCTACTTATGGCGGGTTGCGGTTCCGAAATGGCTCCCGGCAGAGAACTTGCCCCATTTTCATTCACGGACCAGGATGGTCGATCGTTCGGTACAGATGAATTACAAGGGCATATTTGGGTAGCGAATTTCATCTTTACCAATTGTGAAACGGTCTGCCCTCCGATGACAATGGAGATGGCCTCCTTGCAAAAGATGGCCGAAGAAAATAGCCTGGATATACAATTCGTCACCTTCACGGTCGATCCGGATGTAGATTCTCCCAAAGTACTAAAAAAATACATCCAGCACTTTACGGAAAATGAATCGAATTGGCATCTGCTGACCGGGTATTCGCAGAAAGAGATTGAAAAATTTGCTCTGGAACAGTTCCAAACCATTGTCCAAAAGCCGAAATCTTCGAATCAGGTCATTCATGGAACGAATTTTTATTTGATTGATCCGAATGGGCGGTTGTTGAAAGAATACAATTTTGCGGATGACTCCTATCGGGAGGACTTGCTGAAAGATATGGAACGTTTGACCCGGTTGGATTCATGAACCGGTTTTACTTGATACTATGCTCTCCATTTTTGTATAGTGGACATACACCTGAAGGAGGGCTGTCATGGATCCGATCTTATCCAAAATCGAATATACGATTGTGGACCGGAAGACCGTCTGGCATGAGCAGACGTTTATCCGGTCCAGTCATCACGTCACCTTAACCCGACAGGCCATTGCAACCGGCAAAAATACATTTCATTTGAGAGAGGTGCTCGATCTGTCTTACCGCCCTTTTTCGGGAGGCACCGGCCTATTTTATCTGCATACAATTCAAGGTGTCTTCACCTTCACGGTCGTCGAGGATCCGTCCAGTTTCATGGATCTATTCGAACAATTGAAATCCGGCTTTACCTCCTTCTGAACATTACAAAATCGGGATAGGGATTGTTTAAAATCCATCCATTGTTGGTATAGAAGAAATAGCAACTACCATTGGAGGGATTTTTACATGACTGTTAAAAAAACTGTAGAAAATGCAGTACAAGCAAAGCAGGAAATCGAAAACTTGGTGACACAAGGCTACACCCACGATGATATTTATATTTTTGCCCATGATAAAAAACGGGGCGACGATATTACGGAAGCACTGGACACCGAGAAAGTCGGCATGTCGGAACAAGGCTTTCTCGATAGCATGAAAAACATGTTTTCTTCCCGAGGCGACGAATTACGCAGCAAAATGGAAGCGGCCGGCTTGACCGAACAGGAAGCGGCAGATGCTGAAAAAGAGCTCGACCAAGGGAAGCTTGTGTTGATTGCGAAAAAATGATGAATATGGGGCTTCCGCAGAGGGAGCCCTTTTTTGCATGTGACCCACAGGCGGCAGAACATTACATAAGGAGGGAACGCTTTGAATGAGGAAAATTGTGCGGTTTGCGGAAATGGCATGAAAAGAGGCTATATTCACTGCGGAAACCGGCTCGCTTGGGTGCCAAAAGTGTCAAAATGGAGTGTTGAGCCGAACTTCCATAAAGGGGCCGTCCTTCTCTCCGGCCAGAACCGCTTCTCAATCAACCATGTCAATGCGTATTTATGCGAAACATGTAATAAGGTCATCATCGATTATTCAGCCCAAGCCAATTGATCCAGAGATACCCCCCTATTTTCCAACGGCTCGCAAATCTCCCCTTTTTTCAGTATGATAGGAAGGGAAAGCGGGGGTTATGGATGGACAGCAGATTATGGAAAATCGGTTTTTTCACGGCATTGACTTCTTTTGTTCTTCTAATTTTAGGGGTGCGGACGATCGGAGGCCACGACCTGATCTGGAAGAACTATGCTACTTTCAGCATTTTCAGCTTGACGGTCGGGGTGCTGGCGAGTGTCATGCTCTTTTATAAGCTAACGATTGCATTCCGGATTTTCATGGGAGCCCTTGTTCTCGGGTTTCTTCAATTTTTCCGCAGCTTCCTCATGGGCTCGGGAGATTTCAGTGAATCGATAGGAATTCTGGATTTATTCATCATCAGTTCATTTGGATTCGGACTGGCATTGCTAATCCAATTCGGAATCATATTTATGCGACAGGCGAAATAAAAAGCGGCCGACCATTTACAGTCAGTTTGCTTAGACTGTAGACAGACTCGAGAAATCTTGACGGGTTTGGCTACAGTTTTTTGTTTGGAAATTAAGTCGGTTGGGGAAGTTTTCTATATGGTCGATGCGGGAGAAAAGTGGATGCGAGTTTGCTCGAATGTCTTTATAATTTAGACTTTTCACATGACGGTTGGAGCGAGACAGGACAGTTTGCGCCATTGCCCTTACAGTTCATGAAATGGCCATGACAGTTTGGGGATTTGCCATGATAGTTCGGACGTTTGCCATGACAGTTTCCTCGATTGCCCTCACAGTTCTGGGAATCGCCATGACAGTTCGGACGTTTGCCATGACAGTTTCTACGAGCCATGACAGTTTCCTCGATTGCCCTCACAGTTTCGGGAATCGCCATGACAGTTCGAGGTTTTGCCATGACAGTTTCTACGAGCCATGACAGTTTCCTCGGTTGCCCTTACAGTTTGGAGAATTGCCATGACAGTCCGGGGTTTTGCCATAACAGTTTCAGCGAGGCATGACAATTCCTTCGATTGCCCTTACAGTTCCGGGAATTGCCATGACAGTTCGAGATTTTGCCATGACAGTTTCGGCGGGACATGACAGTTTCCTTGATTGCCCTTACAGTTTTGGAAATTGCCATGACAGTTCGCATTTTCCCATGACAATTCCCGGAACCGACACCACACGAAAAACCCGTGGACAAACTCCGATACAATTCAGAGCTCATCCACGGGTTCAATTTGTTAAAACGCCCAGAAACGATATTATTTCACTTTTTCTTTCTTAATTTGCTTACTTCTCAACTGGCCGCATGCCGCGTCGATGTCGGTGCCTTGCTCCAGCCGGACGCCGCAGTTAATCCCTTTCTTCTTCAACGTTTCGTAAAACGCTTTAATTGCTTCCGGTTTACTGCGCTTGTATTGCCCGTGTTCGTCGACCGGGTTATAGGGAATCAGGTTGACATACGACAGATGACGCTTGTTCTCCAACAGCTTGGCCAATTGCTGGGCTTCCGCGACATGATCATTGACGTCTTGCAGCAGGATGTATTCGAATGTGATCCGCCGATTCGTTGTTTCTAAATAATAATCGATTGCTTCCATGAGCTTCTCGATCGGGTAGGCTTTGTTGATCTTCATGATGCGAGTGCGCAAGTCATTATTCGGCGCGTGCAGCGAAACGGCCAGATTGATCTGGATGTTTTCATTCGCGAACTCCCGAATTTTCGGCGTCAGACCGCTCGTTGAAACGGTGATATGACGAGCCCCGATGGAAAGTCCTTTTTGATCGTTAACGACCCGAAGGAAATTCATCAGGTTCGTATAGTTATCAAACGGTTCACCGATTCCCATGACGACGATATGGCTGACGCGTTCGTCGTTATCTTTGGTGTCAAGATGCTGCTGAACTTTCATGATCTGTCCAACGATTTCCCCGGCATCCAGATCGCGATTCTTCTTCAATAAACCGCTCGCGCAGAAACTGCAGCCAATGTTGCAGCCGACTTGTGTCGTAACACAAACGGAATGGCCATACGGGAATGTCATCAGAACTGTTTCAATCAAGTTGCCATCCTGCATTTTAAATAGAAACTTGATCGTTCCGTCAGCCGACTCCTGTTTGACAGCCAATTCCAGCGTCTCAATGACAAAATGCTCGTCCAACAATTGGATGCAGTCTTTATTGATGTTTTTCATATCCGCAAAATCCGTAATGCGCTTTTTATAAAGCCAATCCCACACTTGAGCGGCCCGGAATTTTTTCTGTCCATGCTCTACAAGCCACTCGGTCAATTGATCAAGCGTCAATCCATATATCGATTTTTTCATTTAGTATTCCTCATTTCAAAAATTGCCATTCAAATATTATACTACAACAAACATGAAAAGGGAACAACCATTGCAAGCTGGCTACGCAGCAGACACTCACTTGTCGCCAGTCTGTCTTCTCTCATTTTTTATTCTCACAATGAATGTGGCCAAGTAAACGATCGCCAACACGGTGAATAAAGTACCGCTTCCCATCATCCCTTCCCGGAAGCGTACAACTGCCAAATATACAACAAATGCCATCAATAACACATCTAACCCTTTTGATACTTTCAAATTCCCCGCCTCCATATGAGTATGCACAAATTCAGAGAAACGATGTGCTGCCCCGAAACGGACAGTCCCGTTTTTTTCAGTATAGCAGAGTCGCTTCCCAAGCAGTTAGCTCTCTTTTTTAATATACGAGCCAATCAAAATGACGTTTCACGAATAAAACATACAATGATTGCGCCCATTTTCTTTCGCCCGATACAATGCCCGATCCGCCTGTGTCAATAACTCATCCAAGTTCGATCCATCTCTCGGAAAAAAGGAAATGCCGATGCTCGAGGTTGTTGTAAACGAATGTTCCCCGATTACCCACTCGTCCCTTAAACTCTCAACTATTCGGCTAGCAGTTGCTTTTACTTCCTCTTCATCAACGTTTGGCAAAAATACTAAAAACTCATCGCCGCCCTGACGAGCAAAAATATCACTCTCACGGAGCACGCTGCGCACTCTTCCCGCAAACTGTTTCAATAGCTCATCGCCGACCGAATGGCCCAAGTGGTCGTTCACCCATTTAAACCGATCGATATCCATATAGAGCAATGCGCATGTTTCGCGATTGCTTTTGGCCTCTGCTAGAGATTGGAGCACTTGCGCTCGAAATAATCTCCGATTCGGCAATCCCGTCAACTCGTCATGAAAAGCCATCATCTTCAACTTTTCCCGTAGCCTCTTTTTTTCCTCTATTACGCGTGAGACAAATAAGGCAAAGCCTTGCCCCTGTTTTTCATCTATGAAATAGGTACCCTTCGCTTCAAGCCAAATCCAATCTTTTGTATTATGCTGATACCGGAACTCCATCTCACAAGAATCTTTCGTTTGGAATAAAGCCATCACCTTCTGATCCACACTTGGATAATCTTCTGGATGCGCCTTGCTGAAAGCCTGTATTCCTACATACTCTTCCGGCGAAAAACCTAAAACAGGAGCCGTGGAGGGTGAGGCATACGTAATGACCCCGTTTTCATCCACGACTGTCACCAGATCGGTCATATTTTCAGCAATCAAACGATACTTTTCTTCGCTTCGTATCAACTCCTCCTCCCATTTTTTCCGCTCGGACATATCCCGGGAAATCCCAGCAAAAGCAATGACATTTCCTTGTTCATCGCGCAGAGGAGAAATTGTTATACTAACTGGAATGCGGGAACCGTCTTTGCGGAGGCATTCCACTTCCAACCCTTTAATATATTGATGATTCATAACTTTCTTGCGCTCTGTTTGCACCATTTCCAAACGATCATTCAGTATGGTCGGCATCGGTTTGCCTATGATTTCTTCAGCCTTCCACCCATACATTTCCTCGAATGCTTTATTGACTTTCTGGACGTTGCCATTCAAGTCTATAATATCCATGGCGTCTGCGGAAGAATCATAGATGGAGTGCAATCTCTCAGAAGTTTCTTGTAAGGCTGCCTTAGTTTGTACAAGATCCGTTATATCTTTTGTAACGATCATGACGTTAATCAGTTTTTGATAGTCGTCGAATATTGGTATATTTTTCACATCCAAATGAAGAATCTCGCCATTCTTGCGATAAGCACTCACATGATAGGAACAAGATTCTCCCTGCAGTGTTTTACAAAGCGAATGCTGCAGCTCGGAAACAAATTTTGGAGTCACGATATCCTGATAGGAAAATTCTTTTAATTCAGCAGTTGAATACCCGAATACATCCACGACCGCCAAGTTGACATCTACTATGTTACCGATATGATCCAAAAGGAATATAGGATCTGGATTATGGACGATCAATGAACTATACATCCCACCCGATATCCCTTTGCATACACTTTCCATGGGATTTCCTCCTTCTATAGGAAACATCGTTGCTTACTAGGTTAATTGGATTGTAGGTGTTTGAAGTGGAAAACGGAGGCTCTCAGAGGATAAGGGGGCAGGTAAGATCCAAACAGTACGAAATAATACCGAAATGCCTCGGTTATCATCTATCAAATGTAACATAAACTTCCAACTCGGAAAATGATTGCATAGAAAAACTTATTGGTCATTATACAATTATCGTAAAACGTTGTATAGGATAGTGTTTCATTTAATCAAACTTATCGCCTTTCGTAATAAATCGATATCTTCTATAATCAAAGGCTTTAAAGCCTCGGGACATTTTTCGCTATCTCTTTCCAACTTTTGTATTTCTGCTTTCAATATCTTCACCTCAGCTTGATCTAACATGCAAATTCCCCCTTCATGACTATTATACCCATTTATACAGCAGGTCAAACGAACCAGAAATGTTGAAGGGGAATGAGGAATAAGCCAGACAGCTAAAATCACTGTCTGGCTACTTTTGTTTGATTCAGTTTAATTCAAATCAACTGTCTTATCGCTTCCATCAACTTTTCCATTTGTGCATCTGTTCCGATTGTGATGCGCAAATAGTTGTCGATCTGCGGTTTATTGAAATACCGGACGAGGATGCCGGCTTCTTTCAACTGGTTGTAGAGTGTTTCTGCTGCTACGGTCTCATGGCGAGCGAACACGAAGTTTGCCTGGGATGGCAGGACGGTAAAGCCGAGCTGTCCGAGTGCGCGTGCTGTCTTTTCCCGAGTCGCCACGATTTTCCCGACCGTTTCTTCGAAGTACGTCACGTCTTCAAAAGCCGCCGTCGCTCCCACCATCGCCAACCGGTCGATCGTATACGAATTGAATGAATCCTTGATCCGGATCAGCGCTTCAATCAGAGATGGATTCCCCATTGCAAATCCGACACGCAATCCCGCCAGTGAACGGGATTTGGATGTCGTCTGGACGACGAGCAGATTATCATATTTCCGAATCAATCCGACCGCGGATTCCGTCGCGAAATCGATATATGCTTCGTCGATGATGACGACCCGATCAGGATTGTTCTGAACGATTTGTTCAATATCTTCCAGTGCCGCATACAAGCTCGTAGGCGCATTCGGATTCGGCAAAATGACACCGCCCTCCGCCCCGTAAAACTGCTCGATCGGCAAAGTGAAATCTTCGTTTACCGGTACTTCTTCAAACGTAATATCGAAAATCTTTGCATAGACCGGATAAAAACTGTACGAGATGTCCGGGAACCGGATGACTTTCCCGGGCTCGAAAAACGCCATGAACGAGAAGGCCAATACTTCATCAGACCCGTTTCCGACAAACACTTCCTCTTTTGAAATGCCATTTTGGTTGGCAATCGCTTCCCGCAGTCCGTCCGCTGTCGGGGAAGGATACAACTGCAATGTCTCCTGCATTTCCGCCTGGATTGCGGCTAGCACGTTCGGACTTGGCGGATATGGATTTTCATTCGTGTTCAGCTTAATGATATCTTTCTGGTTAATCTGCTCGCCAGGGACATACGGATCCGTCCGTTTTACCATGCTGCTCCAAAACTTAGTCATTGCGCAGCACTTCTTTTTTCGGACGCCGCTTTCGCAAAATCGTCTTCACATCTTCAATTGTCACGTCCAAAATTTCCATCATGACGAGGGAGTGGTACACCAAATCAGCCAGCTCATTCGTCACTTCTTCCTTGTCATGATTCTTCGCCCCGATTACCACTTCCGTCGACTCTTCTCCGACCTTTTTCAACACTTTGTCAAGTCCCTCGCGGAATAGATACGTCGTGTAAGACCCTTCCACCGGGTTGTCTTTCCGTTGACGGATTTCGTCTGCCACTTCATACACCACTTCACGGATGGACGGCTCGTCTTCGAAGACGGTCGTATAGAAGCAACTGGTCTCGCCCGTATGGCAGGCAGGCCCTTGCGGAACAACTTGGACCAAAATCGTATCTTGATCACAATCAAAGAAGAGCCGTTTCACCGTCTGTTTATTGCCCGAAGTGGCGCCTTTATTCCACAGTTCCTGTCTTGATCGGCTAAAGAACCAAGTTTCTTTCGTTTCTAATGTCTTCTGCAGCGCTTCTTTATTCATATAGGCAAGCATGAGGACATTTCCCGACTGTTCGTCCTGCACAATTGCCGGAATCAATCCGTTTTCATCAAATTTCAGAGAATTACTATCAAAGGTCATCGTCAGTCATTCCTAACCGGTATATTTTGTTCAGCCAAGTAGTTTTTCAATTCGCGGATGTTGATGTCCCCGAAGTGGAATACTGAAGCGGCCAGGGCAACGTCGGCTTTCCCTTCCGTCAATACATCACGGAAATGTTCCGGCTTGCCGGCGCCGCCGCTCGCAATGATGGGAATATCGACCGCTTCCGCCATCGCTCGGTTCAATTCCAGGTTATAGCCATCCTTGACACCGTCCTGATCGATGCAGTTTACGACGAGTTCGCCGGCGCCGAGCTGTTCGCCCTTCTTCGCCCACTCGATCGCATCGATGCCCGTGTCTTCCATGCCCGCTTTTGCAAACACATTCCATTTGCCTGGCGCAACTTCGCTGACGTCCATTGACAACATGACACGTTCCGAGCCGAATTTCTTCGCAGCTTCTTCAATAATGGATGGATCTTTCAGAGCTGCGCTATTTATAGACACTTTATTGCCGCCGATGCTTAAGATTTTCTCCACATCTTCGATCGTCCGGATACCGCCGCCGACGACAAATGGCACGGGTACTTCTTTCGCAATTTCTTCAATCAAGTCCAAGAACATACCACGGTTTTTCGTCGAAGCGGAAATGTCGTAAAACACCAGCTCGTCCACCCCATCAGCAACATATTGTTTTGCCAAGGTTAGCGGATCGGCCACTTCTTGCACGTCCAGAAATTTTTTCCCTTTTACGACTTTGCGGTTATCGACATCTAGGCAGGCAATGATCTTCTTCGTTGTCATTTTGACTCCTCCAGTACTTTCTCCAAGGATAGTTTGCCTTCATATAAAGCCTTTCCGATAATGGCACCATACATATTCATTTCTCGTAGCTTATGGATATCTTCTTCCGTCGATACGCCTCCGGACGCGATGATGTCAATGGTGGACGCGTCGTTCATAACCTTTAGTTCCTGGAAATTCGGCCCCTGCAACATGCCGTCCTTGGCGATATCGGTATAGACAACTGTTTCCACGCCGACTTCGACAAGCTCCGCCAGCAAGTCAACCGCCTTCACTTCGCTCGTCTCCGTCCAGCCGTCCGTTGCGACGAATCCATTCCGCGCGTCGATGGAGACGGCAATTTTCGCTCCGTATTTCTCCACTGCCTCTTTCAAGAACTGTTTGTCCTGAATGGCCGCTGTGCCGATAATGACCCGACTCACCCCGTTCGCAATATGCGAATCGACAATTTCCATTGAGCGGATGCCGCCCCCGACTTGCACGGGCACTTGAACGGCTTTCGCAATTTTTTCAATCGCTTCACGGTTCAGCGAGTCCCCGGTTTTCGCGCCGTCCAGATCGACGACGTGGATAAATTCGGCCCCTTGCCGTTGCCACTCTTTCGCCATATCCGTTGGCGAGTCGTTATATACCACTTCCTGGTCATAATCTCCTTGGATCAGACGGACACACTTTCCGCCCCGAATATCAATCGCTGGAAATAAAATCATCGTTGGCTCCTCCTTAATATAACCGCTGATAAACCGTTGATTTCCGCTGCGGGCGGACGCTTTCCGCGGGGCGGGAGGTGAGCCAATCGAACTGCGAAGGGTTCGATTTGCCGTATTTCTGCGCACTTTGCAGAAATTAAGGCATCCCGTGCCGCAAAACGCTACGCTTTTTGGCGCAAAGGCCGTTCTCTGTAACGGCCTTCGCTAATCCCGCTGGAGTCGCCGCCCTCCGCTCCAATCAACTAATAACTTTATCGCCCATGACAAAGCATCTGCCGAACATCGGATCATTCTTTATAATTATAATAAACCCTTCGTAGACGGAATCCCCTTGACGTCTGGATTGACGGCGCTGGCCATGCGCAAGGCCCGTCCGAATCCTTTGAAAATGGATTCGATGATATGGTGCGTGTTTTTCCCATAGTCCAAATTGATATGTAAGGTCACCTTGGCATGGCTTGTAAACGCATGGAAGAATTCCTCCACCAATTCCGTATCGAAATTGCCGACTTTGTCTTTCATCCCTTCCACATTGAAGACGAGGAAGGAACGGCCGCTGATGTCGATGGTGACGGTAGAAAGGGCTTCATCCATCGGAACGGCGGCTTGCGCATAGCGCTCGATCCCTTCCTTCGTCCCGATGCTCGCGTTAAAGGCCTGGCCGAGCACGATACCGATGTCCTCGACCGAGTGATGCTGGTCCACTTCAATATCGCCGTTGCATTTGACATCCAAGTCAAACCGGCCATGCTTTGTGAATAAAGTGAGCATATGGTCGAGAAAGCCGACACCCGTATTGATGACCGTCTTGCCGGTGCCGTCGATTGCAAATTGCATATTGATTGATGTTTCCGCTGTTTCGCGGGAAATCGTTTTACTTCTCATGCTGATCCACCTTCCGAACCCGTATTGAATTGGCATGTCCCGTCAGCTGTTCCGCTGTCGCCAATGTGATGATATCATCCGCCACTTCCTCAAATGCTGCTTGGGAGAACTGGATGATGCTTGATTTTTTCATGAAATCATAGACACCGAGCGGAGAGGAAAAGGCTGCTGTCCCACTCGTCGGCAACGTATGGTTGGGCCCCGCTATATAATCCCCCAACGCTTCCGGGGAGTAGTTACCGAGGAAGATTGCACCTGCGTGCTTAATATAAGGAAGTTGCTCGTTCGCATTTTCAATCATGAGCTGCAAATGCTCCGGAGCCAATTCATTTACAAAATCAAAAGCTTCCTGCAAGGAATCGACTAAGACGATTCGGCCATAATCAGTAATCGATTTTCCGGCAATCTCCTTGCGATCCAACTCGGCCAATTGCCGGTCCACTTCCTGTGCCAGCTTCTCCGCAAACTGCCGGCTTGTAGTGACGCAAATGGCAGCCGCCCGCTCATCGTGCTCCGCTTGCGAAAGCAGATCCGCCGCTATATATACGGGATTGGCCGTATCGTCCGCAACGACACAGATTTCGCTTGGACCTGCGATCATATCGATAGCAACATCCCCGAACACCCATTTTTTCGCCCGGGCCACGAAAGCATTCCCTGGACCCGTAATTTTCACCACTTTTTGAATGGTCTCGGTTCCGTAGGCCAGCGCAGCGATCGCCTGGGCACCGCCCACCTTGTACACCACATCGACTCCTGCAAGTTCAGCTGCGGCAAGTACATGGGGATTCACTTTGCCGTCCGATTGCGGCGGCGTTACCATGGCAATACGTTCAACTCCGGCAATTTTGGCAGGAATGGCATTCATCAAGACCGTCGAGGGATACGCCGCTTTCCCTCCCGGTACATAAATGCCGACACTGTCAAGAGGGGTCACTTTCTGCCCGAGCATGACTCCGTTCTCTTGATTAATGAACCACGAACGCTCCTTTTGGACTTCATGATAGGCAGCAATCCGCTGTTTCGCATTTTGAAGCGCCGAAACGAAATCATCCGCTACAAGCTCGCGGGCTTCGGCGAACTCTTCCTCCGATACGGTAAAATCCTTCAACTCCACACGATCGAAACGCTCCGTGTACTCACGTAATGCCTGGTCACCGTTTTCCCTCACATGATCGATGATTGCAAGCACTGCCCGGTCGAATTCCAGATCAACTTGTTCACCGGAATCCCGCTTTTCGCCTTCGAATTCCTGCCAAGATACAATTTTCATGAATTGCCCTCCAATCCCATCTTCAAATCGGAGATGAATTGCTGGATGCGCTCCGTTTTCGTCGCGTAACTCGCTTTATTGACAATCAATCGTGCACTGATATCCGCCATTTCTTCCAAAACGACCAAGCCGTTTTCCTTCAACGTTGTCCCGGTCTCTACGATATCAACGATGACATCCGCCATGCCGATCAATGGAGCAAGTTCAATCGACCCGTTCAATTTGATCATTTCCGTGCGAATACCGTTCCGGTCGAAATACTCTTTTGCCGCATTCGGATATTTCGAGGCGACTGTCAAAAACGGCACGCCGCTAATTTCCTTCCCCGGAAAACCGGCAACCGCCAATTTGCACTTGCCGAAGCCGAGGTCCAGCAACTCGTAGACATCGCGGGGGTCTTCCATAATCGTATCCTTCCCGACAATGCCGACATCAGCCGCCCCTTTCTCTACATAGGTCGGGACGTCCACCGCTTTGACGAAGATCAATTTGATATTCTGTTCGTCGTCAAAGATGACCAATTTCCGACTTTCATCGGTAAACTCGGAAAAACGGACATCCGCCTTCTCCAGAAATTTCATCGCCCGGTCCGCTGTACGGCCTTTCGCCATTGCCACTGTTAAGTATTCCATTACGAAACTCCCTTCAAGCCGTCAAGCAACTCCAGCAATTCTACTGGCGTTACGAATGAAATGCGGTTATCGCCTTCACATAGTTCATGTCCATCCTGTTGCAAAAAGACCGTATAAGCGCTTGGCCGGCTTTCGCTTTGTCCTTTATCCGTCGGCACGGATAGCACTTTGATCGATTGTTCCCGAAGCTCATTAGCAATTTGGATAGCCAACTCCACTTGCTCCTTGCCGTAGATGATTTTGACATCGATCGGATAACGTGTCCCCTGTTCCGAATCAGGGACGACTTTCACGAGCGACTCGATTTCACAAGCAAATCCGATAGCTGGTAGGGTCGCCCCGAATTCATTGCCCAATTGGTCGTAACGGCCGCCCATTAGAACCGGTTTCCCTAGGCGTCCGACATACCCTTGGAAAATGATGCCCGAATAATAATCCATGTGATTGATGAGACCTAAATCGACGACGAGATACTGTTCCAAACCGTACATCTTTAATATACTATAGACGTCCATCAAATAATCGAGCGTTTCCTGCATCTTGCCCGTCAAGGAAAGCTGTTTTGCCTTCTCGCTGACATTGGCCGGATTTCCATAAAGGAATGGAATTTGTTCGATCGCCTGCTTCACTGCTTCATCGATATCCAGATTCCGAATGAATGGCCCGATTTCCACCACATTTTTCGCCTGAATCAATGTCTTAAGCTGGCTGATCTGCTGTGGTTTCAATGGAAGGTTCCTTACCAGTTCATTGAAAAACCCTGCATGACCGATTTCGATTTTGATATCGGCGAAGCCCAAGTCTTTCATCGTATGGCATGCAAGCGCAATGACTTCCGCATCCGCTTCGGGGGAACTTTCGCAAAAATACTCAATGCCTGCCTGAGTACGTCCGATCTTTTCGTGTTGCTCAAATGGCTGGCGAAACACTTCCTGTACGTAATAATACCGCAGCTCGTCGGACAGATTGCCGATCGTATGGGCCAGTTCCTGCGTGACCGGAATAGTGATATCAGGACGCAGGACGAGCACCTCGCCTGTATAATCAATCACTTTGATCATTTCAAGTTGATTGATGGAACTATTCACTTTGGAATACAGATCGTATTGTTCAAAAGCCGATGTTTTGATCCGTTCATAGCCGTATGTAGTGAACCGTTTGCTGATCGTCTCAATGATTTGTTCGTATTTTTCATGTTCGTCCGAGATTAATTTGGAATACACAGTCATTCCAACCACCTTCCGTGATTCGCTTTATCACTTTACTACACTAAAGTTATATAGTACTATAAAGCCAGTTGAAAGAATTGTCAACTAAAACCTATGTATCTTGTGTATACTGCTAACTGGTTTTGCACTTCAACCTATATAAGATGAACAAAAGATTTGAACTTGACTCTAGCTGCTTGGAGTGGAAGGCGGCGACTCCTGCGGGGTGAAGCGCGAATGGTGAGACCCCGCAGGAAAAGCCGTTACGAAGAACGGCTTTTGCGCCAAAAAGCGAAGCGTTTGGCGGCAGCCTTTGTTCCCATAAAACATGTAGTTGGGAAATGAAGGATGCCTTAATTTCTGCAAAGTGCGCAGAAATTGAGGCAAATCGAACCCTTCGCTGTTCGATTGGCTCACCCGCGCCCCGCGGAAAGCGTCCGCCTGCTCCTGCCGCTCCGCTTTCGTCGCAAATGAATTTGGAACGGAAAGCAACGGTTAGTTGTGCTCGTTTCTTTAGTTTGTTTCATATAGTCATTTTAAATCAAGGAGATGTTTTCATTGTTTGATTATCATATGCACAGTTCATTTTCCGCGGATTGCGAAATTCCGATGGAGAAAATGATTCAGGGTTCGATTGAGAAAGGATTGTCCGAGATTTGTTTCACCGATCATATCGATTACGAATACCCGGACAAGGATTACATTTTTGATTTCAATAAGAAGGAATATGCAGATACGATTTCTCGGCTGCAACAGAAATTCGATGGGCAAATCCGCATCAAAAAAGGAGTGGAGATCGGAGTCCAGCCGCATATCCTCGACCAGTATGAAGAGTTGATGGACAAGGAAGAGTTTGACTTCGTCATCTGCTCCCTGCACACCGTCGATAAGAAGGACTTGCATTTCGGCGAGATTTTCAATGAGAAGTCTGCCGAAGAGGCGTATACGACATATTATGATGAATTGCTCTATTGCGTGAAGAACTACAAACGCTACTCCATTTTGGGGCATATCGATTTGATGAAGCGCTATGCGAAAGAGAAAGTCGACCGGGACTATTTAGATGTGATCAAAGAAATTTTCGACGTCATCATCCCGGACGGCAAAGGAATCGAATTGAATACATCGGGCGTGCGCTACGGCTTGCCGAACGGGATGCCGAGCGACGATATTTTAAAATTGTACAAGCAATGCGGCGGCGAAATCCTCACTTTGGGGTCGGATGCCCACAAGCCGCAGGACATCGCCTTCCAATTCCGCGAGTCGCTTGAGCTGTTCCAGTCGATCGGATTCAAATATATTTCGACGTTCGACAAGATGGAACCGAGCTTTCATTCCATAGAAGGATTGCTGGCGAAGGCTTGATTTTACAATGCTAAATTTCACACACGAACAACCCTCGTCTCTATCAGATGAGGGCTGTTTCTGTGTAATTAAATCACTTAACCGGGATGACAATTATATCGCCATACGCTTTCCGGTAATGAATACCTTGAATGAGCATTGTCTCGGGAATGACCGGCCTGTCGAAAACCATCGTCCGCACTTTCACCTGACTCCCATCTTCCTGTTCTTCGTATACTTGCCGGACCGTTGTCATGAGGTTGGCGGTGACACCTTCCCCTTCAACGGTGACGCCATCAAGCATGACATCTTCGTCGGTGGCAATTGTAATCTCCAACCCGTCTGCGGTCTGCTCCACGTTCCGGACGCTCAATAACTTGCCAGCGATTTCAACCGGCTCCATTCCGGACGGCTGCAGTAGAATGGAGGCGTCCACCTTCGCATAGCCGACAAAATCCTTCACCACCAGTTCAAGTGTTTCAATGTTTTCCGGCAAAGTGTCATACTGAAGCTCAAATTTCCTTCCAACCAGGCTGGAACTGCTTCCGGTCCCTTGCAATTCCACCGGATGGCCATTCGCCCTCAGTTCAACGCCGTATAGGGGCAGGTTAATGCGGTCGAAATTCTTCACATCCAGCTTTCCTTCAATGACCGTCGTCATTGGAGTCGCTTTGATCGTCTTGAAGGTGATCGTTCCCTGGTCCACTTGCAGCGTCTTATTGATCCGCTGTTGGATTGACGTCTGCATCGCATCGTTTGGATTATATGGAAATGAAATCTGTGCTTCGATCATGTCATTTCCTTCTGTCGGTTTCGTAAACTCCAATGTCAATGTTTTGGCAAAAGGATTGACGGGATCAAAAGACAGCTGCCCTTTGAGCTCATTCGTCTTTTCATTGAAGATCGAGGTGCCGGCTGAAAACATGGAATCTGTGAACAGGCCCGTAATTTTCGGAAATTGGATATCCTCGCCTTCCGAGGAATTCAAAATCGTATAATACAAGAGCAACTGGTTGGCATCCGACATGACGCCCTCCACAACAAACTCCGTTCCATCCTTGAGTTCAATCTTTTTGCCGATTTCCTGGCCCATGCCTTCATCATTTAATTGAGAAAGCGTGCTGCTCATCAGTTCATCAAACCCGAATATCTTTTTACCGTAATAGGCGAACGCATTGTAATGGTATCCAATCGCAGACAAGAAAAATAGAGCGGCCGCTGCCATAACCCATCTCGGCACCCTGTTCCTCTTCCGGACAGGCACCGAATCAAGCGCATTCCGTAAACGCCCTTCCAGTTCTTCCGGCGCTGGAATTGCTTTCAATCGTTTCGCTTCTTCATGGAAACGCTTCTCGAAATCAATCATGGAATTCACCTCCAAATCGGTCTCTCAGCTTCTTTAGCCCTTGGAAAATCCTTGATTTTACCGTCCCAATGGAAACCTCCGTCATGTTGGCAATTGTTTCATTATCCAAATCATGAAAGTACTTCAGTTGAATCGCTTCTTTCTGAAAGTCATTCAAAGTCTCAAGCATCCGGCGGATATCCATTTGGTCCTCGCTCTGTCTAAAAGGATCGGAAGTGGCCGCCCCTTCCTCCCATTCCTCCATGAGGACGACCCGGTTCCGCTTCTTCAACATCTGTTTGCAGCGGTTCACAAGAATCGTTTTGCTCCAACTGTAGAAAGCGTCCTCTTTCTTCAACTGCCCAATTTTTTCGTACAAGCTGACGATCATCTCTTCCATGGCATCCATCGCATCATGGGGATTGCCCATATAGGTGAGCGCAAGTCGATAATAGTCGTCTTGCTGCTCCATAATGAGTTGGAGCAACGCCTCTTTATTCCCCTTTTTCGCCTTCTTCACCAACCAAACGGCCTTCACGTCCTCACCTCTCCCCTATAAGAGTCATCATACCGTGAAAAAGTTCATTTGAAATTGGGAGATCGACGAAAAAGCGCATTCCTTATTCGGAACGCGCTTGTTTCGTTCTATATAGATCGGATGACAAGTGAAGAGGAACGTTAATCCCCATAAGCAAACATTTCCTCGCTCGCCATTTCTAAACTTTGAAATTGATGTGACGTAATTACATCTTCTCGGCCATACATATTCCCACGTTAGTACGTTCCTTCCTCTAAGACATACATACCCATAGAATACAACGAAGCTGTATATTTAGTCTGTTATTTCTATAAATGGTTTTTTGTTTTTTAATAAAAGTTGAATCGTAAAATGGTCGTCCTTAATTTGTTTTTTCGTTTCTG
Organism: Sporosarcina sp. FSL W7-1349; assembly: GCF_038003045.1. Classification (NCBI taxonomy): domain Bacteria; kingdom Bacillati; phylum Bacillota; class Bacilli; order Caryophanales; family Caryophanaceae; genus Sporosarcina; species Sporosarcina sp. FSL W7-1349. The sequence goes on along the minus strand of NZ_JBBOOK010000001.1, from coordinate 64,138 downwards.
GTAAATCTAAGTATACCCGTATCGCTGTTTTAATTTCTTGATTTACTTCTTCAGAAAGTGGTTTCTCCAAATCTGTTTTAATGGAAACGTAAGCATCCCCATTCTTTATTTTATAAGACATACCGGTTACTTGATACATCGACTTTCCCGCCATTGCATCGTATATATCAGATGCAACATACCCCCATCGATTATCTTGCTGACGATGTTCCAAGTTAAAGAGATTTACTTCAATATCCTTTATATTTAGATCCAGTGATTTTATTTCTTTTTCAATATCCACAATAATTTTGTTTGACTCTTGAATATGGTCTGGCATATCGATCGTGACGATATTAGAAAACCATGTCTCTTTCACGCCTGCTAATTCATAATCAGCTTCCCTAGCATATCCATACTTCGTGAAAACGTCCTTCACAATCTCACTTACCTTGTCATACAGACTGCTCAATTCATTCCTTCGGTCATCTTGTGGTACTTCAGCGGCTTCCGATATCTTTAGATTGAATTCATCATAGCCATTTTCATAGAGATAATCCCTGATCTTCGAATCCAGATCATCTGTTGCTTGTTTTAAAGTAGAGTCTTTCAAGATGAGTGAAACTTCAATTGTATAGGGTGATGGCGTTACGCCTACAAAATTAGCTGTATAGCCTTCCATTTCGACTAAATTATAGAGTTGATTCGTTAAATCGGGGTTATACTGACCATCTGAAAAAGTAGGAATGATGGAAATCGGTAAAATTCTAGCGACAATACTAGCAGCTGTTGTTGAATAAAACGGCGACGTGAAGAGAACTAGCATACACGCTACAGTAATCCAGATGAAACTTTTTACGTGACGTCTTTTAGTATTGCTTGTATGCAACAATATGCGACTTCTAAGTTCTTCTTTTGATTTGTCCGTCATCTTGAGTTGTGTTTCCAATTCATGTAATTGATCATCTAAGAATTTCACTAGTAACTCCCCCTTTACTCATTTCGATTTTTAATTTTTCCAGAGCTCGCTTTAAAGTCATTTTCACTTTACTTTCTGACCAATTCAAAACGAGAGCTGTTTCTTCCGTTGAAAATTCTTTTAACTTCCGCAAAATAATGACATGCCTATAGGAAGGTTTAAGTTGCTGAATCGCTTTATATAATTGTTCATTTTGAAAGTTCATCTCAACGATTTGTTCAGGAATCGGTTTATAATCTTTCTCTTCCATTGTCAAACCAAAATAATGTCGTAACGGATGCTTTTTTCGAAAGTAGTCGTTTGTTACATTTCGTGCAATTGAAAACAACCACGTTTTCACAGATGATTTGTATTCAAAGTGTTCGTGATTTCTGTATGCTTTTATAAAGGTTTCCTGTGTCAAATCCTCAGCTTGTTGATAGTCTCGCACCATTAAAAGTATGTACGTCAAAACTGATTCACCGTATTCATCAAACCAATTTGTTACATCCACTTGTTCCAAGGCTCTTTTCCCTCCCTCTCTGTATACTTAGACGCAAATTATTATAGATTCGTCACGTTTATAAACCGATGGATTAAAAAAAGAAAAGCATCTATCCCGAGATGGAATAATGCTTAACTTGTTGATCGACAATCCGGCCCGAATGTTAATGAATGATTGTACGCATTATACTGATAAATTGGCGCAAGTATTAAAGGCATCGCATAAATTTATATGCCTTCCATGTTAAAATAAATTAAAAGATCTTCTCGATGAATCAATTCAACAAACGGGCCATTTAAATGAATAAGAGGATTTCTTAGAACTCAAAACAATTTCAGTTTAGATATGCGTCTGGATGACTCCTATGTATCAGAAAGTGCATAAAAGTCAAGCCTTGCAAAAGAACGTGAGTTCCCTTATCTTTGTATCTAGAGAGTTTATAAATGAATTAAATTCGTTTGAAAGTAGGTAGATATACAATGAAGATTGACACACCCAAGATCCCTGAAGATCTAACGGAAAGAAGATTTACAGATATTTTTTACGAAGAAGATCCGGAATTTGAAATGTGTATGGTTACCGATTCAGAATTTGCCAACGAAGTACTTGATCGAGTGCTAATAAATAAAACAGTGATTAGGAATTGTAATTTCACAAATACGGATTTTAGCCGCATTGATCTTACCGATGTGCGCCTTGAGAATTGTGATTTATCCAATGCTAATTTGAGTAAGGCATCCATGAATCGAGTTGAGTTTCTTAATTGTAAGTTACTTGGCTGTAACTTAACAGAGTCTTATATCGGTAATACAATATTTAGAGAATCAATTCTTAATATGGTTATGTTAGGTAACTCGAAACTCGAAAAGGTGATTTTTGATGATGCTGCGTTAGAAAGTGCAGACATTTTTGACTGTAAGCTTAAAAAAGTAGAATTTCTTTCATGCAATCTTAATGGCGCGAGCTTTGAAGAGACATCATTAAAAGGAATTGATATAAGCTCATCCGATTTTGATTCATTAACTGTTTCAATAGAGAACTTAAAAGGATGTACAGTATCAACGTCTCAAGCGATACAATTTGCTTCGTTATTAGGTCTAAAAATCCGATAGTATTGATACCGTTTAATCCCCTTTAACTTCGTACTTTGATTTTAAGTGGCTTAAAATGACTTATTAAGGCTTTATTTATCATAAAAGGCAAAACAAATTTTGAATATAATTAAAAAATGCAAAGACGAATCTATAAGTTTTTATGCTTACTCCATTTTTAATTTGACTAAATCGGTTAACAAGATTCCGAATTTGAGGTATGCCCACAAAGATCAGCAATTAGTAGAATGGCAAGAATTAGTGCCAACGTTCACGAACTTTAATCAAGAAACAGAGTTGTTTTGTAGTTTATGGTTGGAAAGATTAACAGATTATAAATCAGTTGACTGTGAGTACAAAAAACTTATAAAAGACTATGCAAACACAACAGATATCGCACCAATGGGAGCTGTTCCACCCAACGTGGTGAATATTTCATCAATTCCTTGGATGCATTTTGAACATTTTTCATCTCAACCAGGAGCTATCAAAAATAATTTAACACCAATGATTACCAGTGGAAAGTACGAAAAAGTTGGTTCACAGTTGCTGATGCCAGTGAATATTAAGGTTCATCATGCAACAGTAGATGGCTATCATGTAACGTTATTTTTTGAAATACTGCAACGTGAGATGAATCGTTAACTTTTAGGAGAAATAGGGCAAAAAGGAATTTTAAATGCTTGTTCCATTATAGGGGGCGATTGTGGAACAAACCACGCAAATCTTCTGCAAATATAATACATAAAAACACTCATTTCTGAGCTTTTTTATGTACCATTTCTATTACTAATTTACAGTTTTATGCTGATTGGACTACTGTTTACCTTGTTTTCAGTGTTTTTCTCCCCGTCAACCGAACCCGTTATAAGCAGCTCAACGCTTTTCAAGCAAAACGCCCGATTGTTTAATTTTTCATTTCACGAATTATATCCAAAAGAAATTACAAAAGTTAATGCTACTAAAGACAAAATTAGTATAAGTGGACATAAGACCATTATTCCCCCAACTAAATTTCTTGGCATATGAGAACGATTTTTCCAAGTAGCAAACAGTAAAATTAGGCACGCAAGTATAATTATCATAAAAATAGAAAGAAACATATATCGTTCTTTCACGACGACCCATAAGTCCATCTTGTTCCCCCCTTATCAATGACAACAATTAATACCCAGCCCACGGAACAATCACCAAATAATCTCAGCAAGTTTCTCTTTTTTCTCTGAACACGGCTGCTAATCCCTACCAAAGCAAAAATTGCCCCCTACTCGACTGTTCTGTGACGATAAATATACAATGTAATTGCATTCAATAGAATGGTACCGATAAGCAGGATTGCCGGAACGGATGCGATAACGCTGACTGTATCCATAAGAGCAGACCAATCCTCAGCCTTAACCCGTTCATAGAAACCGAAAATCTGCAAAAGCAACGAAATAGAACAAGCACTCATGCTTATAAAGGAAAAGGAACCCAATTCCAAGAACGCTTATCATGCCTAGCTATATTAATAAATGGAAGTATCCAAGCGATTATGCCAAGCACAAGGCTACCAAGATTTAGCCAAGCAATCATGTCTCATTCCCCTTTTATTTTGTTTGACATCATGTGGAATTCGATCACTTCCCCTAACACGCCCGACTGCTTTGAACTGGTAGGGCACTAAAAAAAGAAATATATTACGATTTCAAAAATCGTAATTCCCACAACGAAACCGAGTACAAACAGCAACCACACCGGCATTTTGCTTTTTTTCATGTTTAATAACTAGTCCCCCTTCTACGTTATTCAACAATCCGGCCCGTCTAGGGAAAATATATTATTAATTCCTGAAAGCTAAACAATACGATAAGCATTTTCTTCACATGCTCTCTTCGCCAACAAATCGTAGCATTCCTTTTCCGACGGATATAACAGATTCCTGATTAAAAATGATACATGCTGTTCCACCGACATATTTTTCGCATTGAAACTCACCAAGAACTGAGTACGTATCCCTCCTTAAAAAGATATATAAGTTCGCCATCATGTTCTTCAACAGCACTTAAATCATTATATAAATATGCTTTAATCGGTTTATCATAAAATTTCATATAGATTACTCACAACCTCTACAAATAACTCATGCAACAAAATGGCCCCTTTATGGGGGGAACGACAACTTGTAAATCAACTTTCCAACTACGTTTTAAATTTTTTTCATAACCCTTTTTCATTTCCCCATCAAATAAGTCTTCAACAGCGCAAGCCGCTCCCTTGTCTTCAGTTTCGCTTTCACGATCTGAGGGGTTTTTGCCGCCACCGCATCCGTAGTCATGCCAAGATTCGCCGCAATTTTCCGCGCCCGCGCCACGTGATAATCGCTTGTGATGAGGGTGACGGCAGTCACGCCTTCCGGAAGCAACTCCTTCGAATTCCGGATATTTTCATACGTCGAAGTGGACATCGATTCCAATAAAAGCCGGTCTTCCGCAATTCCATGCTCGACAAGGTATCGCCGCATCGCTTCCGCTTCTGAAATCGCCTCGTCCGGTCCTTGCCCTCCGGAGAGGATGAACTTCACCTGCGGATGAGCCTCGCCGTAAGCGAGTGCAGCTTCCAGCCGATAGCGCAATGACAAGGAAGGCACTTCCCCATTTACTTTTGCACCAAGAACGATCGCCGCCTCGTTTTTTCCGTCCGCTTTCGCCTTCAGTCCCTCCCCCATCCAATATCCAGTCAACGCCCATAGGAACAGACCCAAGGCGGCTAGTAAGAGGCCGGACCTGACCAGCCATTTCCATGATTTCATACCGACTCCCCATTTCCATACATCCTTTCCGTAACTGGACGTTAGTTGTCCGGGAAAGGTCCCCTGCCATCAAAACTCCAACGTATCGATCACATCACCGGTTTGCTTGTCGACCAATTCGACTTTCCCTTCTTTCAACGGCTCTTCTTTCGAAACATACCAAATGTACACGTCCTGCAACTGGTATGCCTCACTGATATCTTCCGGGAGCAGCGGGTGGATGATATGGGAGTCCGTCCCCTCCATCGCCACTGCATAATCCGCGAGGGTATCCAGCTTGACGAAGCCATAGATCAAGTTCTCACCGTATCTGCCATACTCGTGAAAGCGTGCCAAGTTTGCTGGCGGTTCAAGGTCACTCCAAGAAATCCCCTCTGTTTTCCAACCGAACGGCGCCCGTTCCGCATAGGCAACTCCTAGACCTCCTTCTTTGACGAAGAAATAGCGCAACTCCCGGCCAAAGAAATCGGAGTATCCTGGAATGTCTATGACATCCCCTTCCGCGGCAGCAAACGCCTTTTCCGGAGTATCATAGGAATGGAATTTTTCCAGACTCAGCCAAGCGACGCCCGCCAGAATCCCGAAAGCTATCAAGGTATAGGCAAGCACCTTTGGAAACCGCTCTTGTTTGATCATCCAATGGCAAAGGCCGAAAACAGCCCCAGTGACAAAGAAAAAGATATGGAACAGCATTGATTCTGGAGAAAACAGATTGATGCTTCCATACCGCAAGTTGATGGCCAGTGTGGGAATGAAGAAAACGAGCATACAACCTAAAGGATAAAGCAAGCCTTTGAATGTATCATATTTCGAATCAATCCAATGAATGACCCAAAAGTAGATGGGCAGACAGATCAAGAGGAAAGCGATCCCAGTGACTACCAGAAGCCAAACCGTCTCTCCCATGATGGATTCTTGCAATCTGATGAAATAAGCAAGAATGAAAGCAATAAATCCGCTTAAATAAGAAAGAATCGGGGTGAGGATGTATAATGCGATTTTCTTTATCAGTGCCCCCTCCTTACATTTAGAAATTTCTATTATTTAACTATAAGACGAGGCATTGCATCAGTATGTTCCTGCGTTACCTATTGCTTACATTCCCTCATGCTTTGTTAATAAATCAAAAAACCGACCCCCATTCAGGAGCCGGAGCACTATTTTAATTCCTCAACTACAATTCCACGCTTCCGCAATAAATCCGTATAGAACGGATCGTCCCCGATCGAATACACTCGATCGCATAAATTGCCGATTTCGTCCATGTCATGGGATATGTACATAATCATCTTGCGTTCGCGTTTGGCGAGGTCGTGTAAATACGTTCCGATTTCCGTCTTCGATTTTAAATCAATGCCGACAGTCGGTTCATCCAGCAAGAGCAGGATAGGATCATGAAGCAGGCTGATCGCCATATTCAATTTCCGTTTCATCCCGCCCGACAACGAATGCACCGGCTCTTTCCAATGGGTCAGCTGCATGTCGAGACAAAGCTGTCGGCATTCTTCCGGCGATCGCCGTTTCCACGACAGTTTCTCAAAGAAGCGCATATTCTGCTCGACGGTATACTCTTCCCATACCGCGATTTCTTGCGGGACATAGCCGATTTTAGGACGGATGCCCTTTCCATTTTGATAGGGCACACCGGCAAGCGTAACCTCTCCTGCCGTTGCCGGAAGCGCGGTCGCCAAGATTTTCAGCAAGGTCGATTTCCCTGCCCCGTTTTCCCCAACGAGCCCGACGATCTCTCCCGGCTGCATTTCAAATGAAAGATCGTGCAAGACGGTCTTCTTTTTATATGTTTTATTCAACCCAATCACTTCAAGCATATGCTTTCCTCCTCTTCCCGATCCATATCGCCAGCAGTCCAGCGAGTAGAATAAGCGTAGCCGCCGGGACCGAGTCGGCCAGAAACGCTTGAACCGGGTGGACTCTTTCGAATGATCGACCCGCTTGGATCGGAATGATGGCGCCCCCCGTTACGACGAGCACCAATGCAATGGCCATGCCTCCAACATAAAATAGGAACATCTGTCGGAATAACGCGGCTAGCAAGAGCGCCAGTAAATTGACGGTGAGCCGGAAAGCGAACAGCGCCATGACACTCGGCATTTTCAGCATTCCGGGGAATATGACGTTGAAGACAATAAAACTTACAAGATCCACCACAAACAACATCGCCGTATAGACGACAAGCATGCCGACCGCGTAATACGGGAATGGCACGGACGTGAATAGCCACCTCGCTCGCATCGCCGGCCGATTTTCCTTCAACATCCAATCGAAGAGGAAAAACGTCGCGATAATGGAGAATAAAGACCAGACCCCCTGAATGCTGATCAGCTCCCGATCGGACTCTTCCTGACTCCCTGTCTCATCCGCAAACGCGAACGTCGTCTGGATCAATGCCTCTTTCTGTTGCCTTTCCTTGCTTTTTTCAATGACTTCCTCATAATTCCACTCGTCCACCATTCCTTGCTCGGCAAACAGATGCTTGACGACATAAGCCGCTTTCGAACGGGCCGCGTCCTGCTGGGCCAAAGAAGTGATAGTTTCCACCACCGCCGGATAAGCAAATGAACGGTTGGAGGAATACGCTTCGATTAACGCATTACGTTGATTGTCCAAAATGCTTTCTTCATATCCTCTCCGGATGATGAAAACACTGTCCAGTTCGTGTTGCTCAAGCTTATGGAGTGCTTCTCCCTGATCGAGCGATTGGACATCGAACAGTTCGGTATTCCGGATTTCATTCGCCAGCTGGCTGGACATGGGGCTCTCTTCCTCTACGACCAAGGCAATCGGTACTTTCGTTTCGTCAATCCACCCACCGACCGTCCTCACGACGAGGATGGTGGCAAGGATCGGAAAAAGCAGCCAGATAACCGACCCCTTCCACTCCTTGCGCAGCCTGAACAAGAGGACAGGCATCCAATTCGTCCTCATGCGGACCACCTCTCTTTCACGGCACTCGATAACCAAACCGCCGCCAATCCGACACCCGCTAACAAAGACAGGCTTGTGTAGTTGGCATAATTCCGCTCTTCCAGCGCGATATCCATCATCCACTTCAGACTTTCATTGGAAAATAAAAGAGGAAGCGCCCCTTGAATGGCCTGCGGGAAATACACCGTCGGAATAAACGCCCCGCTCGCCAATATGAGAACGACGACATATAGCGACTGCATTAACAACGCACTCCGCTGGGAGGAAACCCAGACGTCGAGCAACGCGAGGCCGACTAGGAATAGCAGTGCGTATAGAAGTACATACAGCCCAAGTCGGAAGTAATCGAGCATGAACAGTTCATGGGGAATGTACTTCTTGACGATGAAAAACGCAGCGCCCCCCGCCAAACAACCGCCGAGCAACGATAGAAGGACACGCGCAAACAGGCGCTGCCACAACGTGACACCGATCAACCGCATGCGGGTCTGCATTGTCGCATGTTCTTCCTTGCCGGTAACAATATAAAAAACGAGCAGCCAGATCGTCAGCAAAATGAACCAGCCGGCGAGCAGATAATACTGTGTCGGCGAAGCGGTCGCTGCATTTGTCAGCACTTCCTCGTCGAGCAGTTTATTCTTCCCTAAAGTATAGAGCGTGAAATCAATGAACTGTTTCAGCATGAGGTCATACCGTTCCTCTTTGGTCATGTCGGTTTGTTTCGCATATGTATTGATAGTGAGGATATTCGCTTGTGCCGTGGCAAGCAGCCGGGACATGCTTTCGACCAATTCCTTGACGACCAGGCTTTCCATCGGCTGTTCCGGGTTGCCGATGATCGGCAGCGTGACGGACACACCTTCATACAGATCATCCGTAAACCCTTCAGGGAATGAAAAATAGGCACTGATTTCGTTATTATGGATGAACTGCTCAGCCGTTCCCCGAGGCAGCGTCACAATTTGCAGTAACGCATCCCCGCTCGCGGTCTCTTCCAGCACTTTCGAAAATAATTGCGACTCTTTCGTCCCGTCTTCATCGACAAGCGCCACTCGGATCGCCGCCTCATCCTCCGGTACGAGCAAGCCCGCGACAATCCGCAACGCCAGCCCAACCAGGAGGACGGGCAATAATAAAAGAAGAAGCAGGGTCGCCCACCTCTTCTTCAACTGGATCATGTATTGATTCATGAAAAATAGTATCCGCTGAATGGATAGCAAACCGCTCACGCCCAATCTTTGGTTGGTTTTATACGAATCTATGGATTGCATATATGAAGCCTAGTATAACGTACTCTGAAGTAGCAGACCACAGTCATCATACCCAACCATTGCAGATGGGAATCTCTCCCTGATTCAAAAGCATAACTCTGCCTTAATTATGATATAATAAATGCAAAGAATTGAAAAAAGGGTGTTCATATGCCTGAAATCAGACCAATTAAAGATTTAAGAAATACAACTGAAATTTCCGAACTATGTCACAGGACGAATGAACCGGTTTTTATCACCAAAAATGGATACGGGGATTTAGTTGTGATGAGTATGGATACCTATAAGCGTGAAATCGGACGTTCAGAGCTTTACAAGAAACTGGCGAGGCCGAAGCTCAAGTCGACAGCGGGGAACCCCTTCTTGACGCGAAATCAGTCTTTCGAAAGCTGGTACGAAAAAGTACAAATAAAACAGGCGGCGGAAAGTGACACCCTTTCCGTCGCCTGTTCTTTTTATTTCTTCCCGAATTGCTGGATGCGGTGCTCTGCGATGGAGACATGGACGATTTTCTGTTCTGTGTAGAAATCGAATCCGTAGTGACCGCCTTCGCGTCCGATTCCGGAGGATTTGGATCCGCCGAATGGTGTACGAAGGTCGCGGACGTTTTGGGAGTTGACCCATAGCATACCCGCCTCAACTGCATGCGCCACGCGGTGGCCTTTCTTGATGTCGTTTGTCCAGACATAACCAGCCAGACCGTAGTTGATGTCGTTCGCCAATTTGATCGCTTCTTCTTCGTCTTTGAATGTCATGACCGCCATGACTGGTCCGAAGATTTCTTCCTGAGCCACGCGCATGCTGTTGTCCGCGTTCAGCAAAAGTGTTGGCGCAACGAAGTTCCCTTTGGATACCTCTTCTGGAATTTCCGCTGAGAAGACTTCACAACCTTCTTCTTTTCCGATTTCTAAATAGCTCTTCACTTTATTCCAATGCCCTTTATCGATCAATGCACCGACTTCTGTTTCAGGGTCCATCGGGTCCCCGATGCGGATGTTTTTGACGCGCTCTTTCAACGCATCGACGAACTTGTCTTTGATCGACTCTTGTACGAAGAGACGGGAGTTCGCTGTGCAGCGCTCGCCGTTGAAGGAGAAAATTCCCCAAACAACCGCATCGAGTGCGCGGTCGAAATCAGCGTCTTCGAACACGATAATCGGCGATTTGCCGCCAAGTTCCATCGAGCAGCTTTTCAATGTGTCCGCACTGTTTTTAATGATCGTCGAGCCTGTTGTCGTTTCCCCTGTGAAGGAAATGAGTTGGACATCTTCGTGGCGAACGAGTGCGTCACCCGCTGTTTCTCCGTAACCGTGGACAACGTTGAATACCCCTTTTGGCAACTCAGCTTTGTCGATGATTTCCGCCAGCAGATTCGCTGTCAACGGGGAGGATTCCGCTGGTTTCAGGATAACCGTGTTCCCTGTTGCCAATGCCGGAGCAACTTTCCAAGTTTCCAGCATGAATGGCGCGTTCCATGGAGTGATCAAGCCTGCTACCCCAACCGGTTTATGGATTGTATAGTTGATGAATTCTTCATCCACTTGGTACGCATCACCGACTAGACGAGTTTTTACCATTTGCGCGTAGAAACGGAAGTTTTCTGCGGAACGGCTTACCATTGCACGCGTTTGTGAGATTGGAAGACCTGTATCCAAAGACTCCAAATATGCGATTTCCGGAAGACGCTCATCAATCAGATCCGCGATTCGGTAGATGCATGCAAGTCTTTCTTCCAGTTTCATAGTCCGCCATGGACCGTTGTCGAATGCCTCTCTTGCAGCTGCGACCGCTTTGTTAATATCTTCCGCGCGGCCTTCTGCGACTTCGTTGATCTGTTCATTCGTGAACGGGTTGATATTTTTAATCGTTGCGCCGTCGACGCTTGGCACGAATTCACCGTTGATGTAAAGAAGGATGTCTTTCTGTTTCGTATGAGTCAATGCTTTTTGATCTTTTACAGATGTCATGCGTGTTCACCTATTTTCTCTTTAGATTTTTTAGGAGGCCGGCAGCGTTTGGCACTGCCGGATGAATATTCTATTGAAAAAGCGGATTATTTCGCCGCGACTTCTTTTGGAAGGATGTCCAAGCTGATCAATGTTTCACGGACTTCCTCTTGCAATTCAGCCGATGGCAAACCTAGTGGCATGCGCAGTTTTGGCGTCGCTTTGCCCATCATTCCGAGCGCAGCTTTGACAGGTGCCGGGTTCGTATCTTTGAACAATACGTCATTTAATGGCATTAATTCGTAGTGAAGATCTTGTGCTTTTGCGATATCTCCCGCTTCCCAAGCATTGTATAGTTCCGCTACGCGCTTCGGCTCGACGTTCGCAGTTGCACTGATGAAACCAGCTCCGCCGATTGCAAGCATTGGGTAGCAAAGCAATTCGATTCCCGAGAATAATAGGAAATCACGGCCGCAGTTCAATAGGACACGGTTGACGTGTTCGAAGTCTTTGTTCGATTCTTTCGCACCGATGATGTTCGGGCAAGCTTCGACAAGACGCTTCATCGTGCTCACTTCCATGTTGACAGCGGAACGGCCAGGGATGTTGTAGATGATGATTGGAATATTTACGGAATCCGCAACTGTTTTGAAGTGTTGGAACAATGCTTCTTGGTTCGGCTTGTTGTAGTAAGGGACGATGACCATTGCCGCGTCCGCACCGATTTCTTCCGCGTATTTTGTCAGTTCCATCGTCTCATCATGGTTCGTGGAGCCTGTTCCTGGCGTGAAGAATACACGTCCATCGATTGTGTCTTTTGCGAGTTTCATGACGCGTTTGCGCTCTGCAACCGTCATCGAACTTGGCTCACCGCTCGTTCCAGTAACGGAAATCCCATGGCTGCCGCTTTCAATTTGCCAGTTGACAAGTTCCACAAATGTTTTTTCATCGATGGATCCGTCTTCGTTGAATGGTGTAATAACAGGGCAGATCGACCCTCTGATTTTCTTTCTTGCTTCTTCGTATGCCACAATAATCGTCTCCTCTTCTATTGAATAAGTTAAATTACAAGCCGGTTGAAATGAACTTCGTTTCCAAGAATTCGCTTAGGCTGTCCGGACCGCCTTCTCGACCAAGGCCACTTTCCTTAACGCCGCCAAACGGACCTTGGACAGATGTGATCAACGCGTCGTTCACGCCGACCATTCCATATTCCAATGCTTCCGCAACGCGGATAGAACGGCTTAGATCGTTCGTATAGAAATATGAAGCTAATCCATAAACGGAATCGTTCGCCTTCTCGAGCGCTTCTTCTTCCGTCTTGAATGTATAAACAGGCGCAAGCGGACCGAATGTCTCTTCATACGTGATCAGCATGCTTTCGTCCACATCAGAGAGGATTGTTGGTGCGTAGAAGAAACCATTTTCATGCCCTTCCACTTTGCACTCATCCCCGCCAGTAACGATGACAGCACCTTTTGATACGGCATCTTGCACTTGACTTTTGACTTTATCCAAGCTGCCTGCGTTCACAACTGGACCGAACTCAGTGTTTTCCTGCAAGCCATTCCCGATGACGAGCTGTTCTACTTTTGCCTTCATCTTCTCCAAGAATTGGTCTTTGATCGACTCTTGGACGTAAATGCGGTTGGTGCAAATGCAAGTTTGCCCGCTATTTCGGAATTTGCTGGCTACCGCGCCTTCGACTGCTTTGTCCAGATCTGCATCCTCGAACACGATGAACGGAGCATGGCCGCCAAGTTCCATGGACACACCTTTCACTTGTTCAGCCGCCTGTCTGAGCAATAGCTTTCCGACTTCCGTCGATCCAGTAAATGTAATTTTCCGGATACGCGAATCTTGCATCAAAGCATTACCGATTTTGGATGAGTTCCCTGTAACAAGGTTCAACACGCCTTTCGGCAATCCAGCTGCTTCCGCGATTTTGAAAAACTCGACAGCACTGCCCGGTGTTTGGCTATCCGGTTTGAACACGACCGTACAACCTGCTGCCAAAGCAGGAGCAATCTTTCTTGTTACCATGGAGAGCGGAAAGTTCCAAGGCGTGATGGCCGCTACCGGTCCGACTGGCTGACGGATTGTCTGAAGGCGTTTTGATTTGATCGGTGAAGGAATGACGTCGCCGTATGTCCGTTTCGCTTCTTCCGCATTCCAAAGGACGTATTCAGCCGCCGCACTCACTTCAGCGCGCGCCTCCCGAATCGGTTTGCCCATCTCTTCCGAAATCGTACGCGCCAATTGATCGGCGTTTTCAAGCAATAAATCATAAATGCGGACGAGGTATTTGCTTCGCTTCGCTGCCGGAACAGCCGCCCACTCCTTGAATGCCGCATGCGCCGCGTCAATCGCTTTTTTCGCATCCCGATCATCACCATAGGAGCCTTGGCCAATCGTTTCTCCCGTAGCAGGGTTGACCACATTGTAATACTCGCCTGATTCCGGCTCTGTCCATGATCCATCGATATATAGATGATGCTTCTCCAATTTTGTCACTGTTTCCATTCCTCGATCACATCCTTTACCGTTTCAATTCGATGATTATTGTTGTTCCAGTTCTTTCAAATCGCGGTATTTTCCTTGGAAAAATAATAGCGGATCTCTTTCCGTCAAGATGACACCTGTCACATGACCAATGAAAATAGTATGATCGCCCGCCACATACTGGCTGTGCAATTCGCAAGTGACATTCGCCAAAGAATCCTCGATAATTGGAAGCCCTTGATGTGTTGTGAATTTCACTTCATGCTGCTCTTCTTTCAACTGACCAGCAAATTGCATTGATTCTTTTTGCTGATCCTCAGACAAAATGTTCACTGCAAACTTCTTCGCTTTTTGGATATGTTCGAGCATCCGGGCGTTCTCCCCGACACTGATCGCCACCAACTTCGGATTCAATGAAATCGACATGAATGCGTTGGCTGTCATGCCGTGGACACCGTCCTCGTTCTCCGTCGTGATTACTGTGACTCCTGTTGCGAAACTTCCCATGGCATTCCGGAATAAGCGGTCATCGATTTCTTTGTCTACTTGCTGCATGATGAAAGCTCCTTTCTATTGTTGAAATATAGTAGAAAAACATCCATTGAATAGTGCAGATTCATAACTTCTCTTATATCATATACCAAATCATATATGATTTCAAATTATTTTTTCGACAATTCACTACTTTTTAAATCTGGTGTGTATATTATTTTGCTTATACGTTCCTGCTTCGCTGAATTCATATAATTCCATCGATAATGCCAAAAAGCGCTTCGCCATCAACGGGGCAAAATGGTCCTTGATCACTTCAAACAGGGCGTCACAAGCTTCCTTTTTCACGTCCTCCGATCGTCCCGCTCCTATTTTTAACGTCGCGTGGACGAACGCGTCGTCTTCTGTACCGTCCGCAACACGGTAATCATGCAATTCAATCGCTCTGGAACGTATACCACCGATTGGAAATACCGAGCCCCTGGCAATCATCACTTCATGGATCTTCTCCAGCAGTTTCGGAATATTCGCTTCCTCTTTTAGATTATCCGTATATTCCACGATGAAATGTGGCATCCGAACCCCTCCTTACTTAATGGCGAACTGTTCATCGCCGATGATCGTATTGACAAGACGTCCGATCCCTTCGACTTCCGTCACGACGACATCGCCAACCTTCGTATCGACAGAACCTTTCGGTGTACCTGTCAAGATGATGTCATTTTCGCTCAATGTCATAAAGCTGCTCAAGTACTCGATGAGCATCGGAATATCAAAGATCATATCCGCCGTCGTTCCCTCTTGTACGAGCTCGCCATTGACATGTGTCGTCAATTTCAAATTCATCGGATCCTTCACGTCTGCTGCATCTACGAACCAAGGTCCCATCACCGTGCAAGTGTCCCTGTTTTTCACCCGCAAATTCGGCCGATAGTAATTCTCCAAATAATCCCGGATTGCATAGTCATTCGCGACGCTATACCCCTTCACGTACTTATATGCGTCTTCTTTTTTCACGTTACGGGCGGTTTTCCCAATAATAACCGCCAGTTCGCATTCATAATGCATATACGTCACATCAGCGGGACGCCGTGTAAAGGCATCATGGCCGATAAAGGTATTCGGTCCTTTGAGGAATACTAACGGTTCTTCAGGTGCCGCAAAAGCCAATTCCGCCGCATGATCCGCATAATTCAAACCAAGTGCGAAGACGGTGCGCGGTTCTACTGGCGTCAGCCACGTTACTTCGTTCTCTTCGACAACCCGTCCATCGTCCAATTTCAAACGGCCTTCCCATTCGAGCGCCTCATGGATGGAACCGCCGTAAGCTACGCGTGCGTTCTTCATTTCAATACCTCCCATGCTTCTGTCTCTGCCACTACTGATTCTTCCACTACAGCATTTTCTAAACTTCCGATTCCTTCAATTTCAATGCGGACCGAATCGCCGACTTGGACAAGCGGAGCCTGTTCCGGAATACCGACAAGCAACACATCACCTGCGCTCAGTGTCATGAAATCCGTCACATCCGCCAGCAATTTGGCAATCGGGCGAATCAAGTTCGCAGTCGTATTTTCTTGGCGCAACTCTCCATTAACGAACACGCGGATTGCCAATTGATCAGGATTTTTCACATCAGCCTGGTCTACGATCCATGGGCCAACCGGGCAAAATCCATCCCGTGATTTGTGTTGGACTGCCGGGCGATAAACGCTTGCATGCGGAACACTCACATCGTTTACAATGGTATATCCTTCAATGAATTCAAACGCTTCTGTTTCACTCACTCGTGTTGCTTGCTTTCTGATAACCAATCCGAGGCATGCGCCGACTTCCAGTTCCGTCATCCCTTTCGGCATCGGAATCAATCCGCCATTCCGGTTGTATGTATTGGCCGGTTTAATATAGAGGATCGGTGCAACAGGAGGTGCCTGATACGGTTTTTCATTCACCGCGTCTCCGAGTTGTTCCAAAGCCCCTTTATAATTGAGCGCCGTTCCGAAAATCGTTCCTTTCACCGGAGTATCCAGCAGAACATCATTCACATTGTGCGTTTTCCCCGAGGCGGAAAAAACACCATCCTTCACATCAGCATCCACCTCAACCAATTCGTGGACGCCGAGCAGCTTGACCTTTGCCTTACTCATTCCTCTCACTCCTTATAGTATCGAAATATATGAATCTTTCTAACTTATCTCTCTGTACATAATCATATATCATTACATATATGATATCAAGAACTTCCTCTTCTCCACTGATTTTTAGTATAAGAATCCGCGTTCATCCAACCGCCTATTGAGGTGGGAGTCTTCTGTATAAAGTTAAAAACGGAATTCACGCAAGGTGAACCCCGTTTAAAATGTCAATTTGCCAGCCACGATTAGCGCTTTGATGAGGAACATCATTTCATAACCCGTTTCCGGATCTCGCAGATTCCTGCCAAGCAGCGTTTCGACTTTTTCAATTCGATAGCGCAAGCCGCTCATGGACAAAGCCAGCTCCCGCATAGTCTTTTCCAAATTTCCACCATTCAATAGAAATACGTACATCGTTTGGAGCAATTCCTCATCTTTCTTTTCATCACTTTCGTAAATGGGCGACAGCAGCTGCCTTCCTTTTTGCTCCACTGCGCTGTGATCCAATGAATGGATAAGCATTCCGATTACACCCAGGTCCTCAAATGCCACGATGGACTGCTCCCGATTCCCGATTTTCAATGCTGTAACCGCCTCATCAAAACGGCCGCCTACGTCATCCATACAGCTACCTTCCGTGCTGATGCCACTACGAAGCGGTTGTTGTGGATCCTTTTTCCGCAAATGTTCAAGCAGCTTCCTACAAAAGGACAGAATTCCTTGGTCTTCTTCTGCCAATTCCGTTTGCACCAGCATAACGGCATATCCTTTTTGTTGACCGGCTAGTAAACCCGGTTTTCGATTTTTAAAGAAATGGACGGTTTCTTCGACAATCTGTTCATTCAGGAAAAGTTTTTCGCCCGCTCCTTGCTGTTCCAGCGCAATGATATAGTACGGTTTTTGCAAATCAAGTTGGAAATGGCTTCCCCGTTTGCGGATTTCCTTTATGGAACTGATTTCCCCGTTCAAGATTTGATCCAAAAAATGCCCCTTCACCCGTTCTTCCGCCTCGAAACTCACTTTTTCATTCAATAGCAAAAGCGAGCAGACCGTCACGGTTCGTTCCAAAATCATCCGATCGATGTCAGATGGAGACTGTCCGTCCAGTTCGTAGAGAAATGAGCAATACCCATATATCTTTTTCTGTAAATAAATCGGCGCCATCAGACGGATGTAACCTTCCGTTTGAAACTGCATTGTCTGTCTCGGTTGAAAAGCCCGGCGTTCCTTAACGTACATCTGGAACTCTTCTTTCATCTGCCTATGATTGCTTTCCGAAATCCCAGCTGAGGCAATCCGATGAAAATGAATATCTTCTATTAAAATCGGCTTTTTAGTAATGTCCACAATGACTTTGGCAATCGATTCCAGATCATTGCCATCAATTACCTCTTCCGCCAACTTCGTATGGATAAGTGCCACTTTGGCCAAATGATCGCGTTCTTCCCGGAGTTGCTCATAGGTCTGTTCAAGTTCATGGATGATTGCATTGTTTTCATAATATCGCTGTTCCTCATCCGCTTCCCCGCCCCATTGTTCGAGCGACTTTCCGATGTATCGGCATTCGGAATCCCCCATCCCTCGGCACGCCACTTCTTTGAAGATAACCGTCTGATTGCAAATGGTGGAATAAAAACCGCTTGCGTAGCCGATCAGCGTGTGGCAGACGGGTTCACTTTCCAATCCAAACAAGCGCAAAGATTCTTCCGCCTCGTAGGAATGCGACCAGATGCCGCTCACGGTGACGGACTCCACTGCTCCGTCTTCCGTTTTCACTATTTCCAATTCAGTCGTCTTTGTAGAGGTGTAGCCTTTCAACATATGGTAATGAGGCCCTTGTCGGAGCGCTTCTTCAATCGAGTCATGCGGTTCGGCGAGCACTTTCGCGGCATCCGTCGCTCCAAGGTTCCAGCCATAGCGTAGCAAAAACCCCTTCATCCGTTCCATTCCCAAGTTTTCAATCAAATCTTTTCGGAGAGTCCCGAAAACGGCAGCGGAGGTGAGCAAAATGCGCTCACCTTCCAGCTCGATCACTCCATTTTTCTCTTGTAGAGCAGGCTGCCTATCTGTCATCAAATGGGCCCCCTTTACTCAATCATTTTAGGTGGGCATTCACCCATGTATCATTTGTCCAGCCATTCAAATCATAATCGCTCATCGCTTCGTCCACAAATGATTTATAAATTGCGGACTGTCCGGTTTGATCAGCAACCTTCAATGTTTCCAGACGGATATTTTCCTGATTGCCTGCGTAGTTCATTTCGTAAAGTTCGTTGCGTCCGCCGAATTCGGTGCCGATCGCGTCCCAAATCAGTTTCATCAATTTGACCCGCTCCTCTGCGCCGACACCGGATCCTTTGTAATATTGCTCCAAGTATGGACGGAGGTTCGGATTGGCGAAGTCTTTCGCACTCGACGGCAGTTGGATCAATCCGCCCGCGACAACCGTTTCGAAGATTTCCTTCACTTGCGGCCAGACCGTCGGAGCAAGTACACGATACGCGGTGGAGTATTGGCTATTCGGCAAGACGACGCCATTCGCCCCTTGTTCCGGCTCGGATGCCATCGCAGTGGAAAGTCCCCAGAACGTATTCCGCCAAGCGATGACTTGCCCGATATTCGCCTGTACTCCGCGGAAGCCTTTCGTTCCCGACATTTCCGTCGCTTTCATCAACAGCCCCGCCATGAAATCAAGTTTCACCGCAAAACGGGTACATCCGTGAAGCGTATAGCGGTTCATCCAACCTGTCTTTCCTCTGAACCCATTGGCGATTTCCACATTCCGGTAGGCAAATACATTTTCCCATGGGACAAAGACATTATCGAGCACGATGACCGCATCATTTTCATCGAACCGGCTGGATAACGGATAATCAAAAGGCGTTCCGTTCATCGCCGCTGTTAACTCATAAGATTGTCGGCTTATAATTTTCAATCCCGGTGCGTTCATTTCCACAAAGAAGATGAGCGCATGGTCCAGATCGTCTTCGACCATATCGACCGGCGAGTAGTTAGCGACAAAGTTGTAATTCGTGATTGCCGCGGATGTTCCAACCATCTTGGCACCGCTTACAATGATGCCGTCATCCCGTTCTTTCACAACCCGGACGAAGACGTCTTTATTTTCATGGAGCGGCTTCGAGCGGTCCATTTGCGGATTGATAATTGTATGGTTACAGAACGGCACTTCGGTCATCGTTTTTTCATACCACCGGCGGGCATTATCTTCGAATCCTTTATAAAATTCCGCGTATGGTCCGAGATGCCCTGTGAAAGCCGCTTTGTAGTCAGGCGTTCTTCCCATGAAACCATAACTGAGTTTGGACCATTCCGCAATCGCATCACGCGCTTCCAACAACTCCGCCGCACTTTCAGACGCTTTGAAGAATTTCTGGGTACGAATCCCTTCTTTTGTCGTGGTCGTCAAAATTTTGGAGGACTCCTTGTCATGTAGCGCATCATAGAGGCGCGACATCGACCGGACCGAGTTTTGATACGCCGGATGCGTCGTCACATCATCGATCTCTTCCCCGTTCAAAAACACTTTGCGCCCGTCGCGCAAGCTTTCCATATAATCGTTTCCATCCATCATCCGCTTGCCGCTTTTCATATTTGTCATCGTTGTCATAGTATCCGCTCCTTCAATTTATCATTATTTTCTATCATCTTATACACTATAGTAAAGATTTCTAAAGCTTCTGTATACAACAATAATTGTCGGAGGTAAATTAATTCTAAGACAAATTTTGCTGGAGCGAAAGGGTAGAAATAAAAAGACTTTCGAAAACTGCAAAAGCAGATTTCAAAAGTCTATGTATAGTTACCCCTTCATGAAATCCGGAAGGAATGTCACGAGTTGTGGGAATAGGACAATAAGTGCTAAACAGAGAATCATTGCAAACAACATCGGTAGAACTCCACGGAAGATTTTCTCAATCGGAATCTCTTTCGCGACCCCGCTAATGATATAGACACTCAGTCCAAGAGGCGGTGTCACCAAGCCAATATTCATCACAAGTACCATGACAACCCCGAACCATACCCCATTGAATCCTAATTCAATGATAAGCGGGTAGACGACGGGTAGAGTAAGGACGAATATTGCCAAACCTTCCAAGAACATACCTAAAACGAAGTATACGACCAAGATGAAAAACATGATTAGCATCGGAGAAACATTCAGTTCACTGACATATTGTGTAATGGAAACCGGTATACGGCTTAACGCCAAGAATTTACTGAAAATCTCCGCACCGATCAAAATGAAAAACATCATCGCTGTCAATCGTGTCGTCTCATTCAACGATGCTTTGAAATCCGCCCAGCTCAGTCTTCTAGTGACGACAGCCAGTAAAAACGCACCGAATGCCCCAATCCCACCCGCTTCAGTCGGAGTGAAGAAACCAAAATAGATTCCACCGATACTTAGTAGAAATAAGGAAGCAAACGGCCACACACTATTCAAAGATTTTACTTTGACGAGAAATGGTTTTCTCGGAGTAACGGGTGCAAGTTCAGGTTTTCTTACGACGATGAGGTAAATCACTACCATGAAGAGCGCCATCTGGAGTAGCCCGGGAATAATTCCGGCTATCAATAATTTCCCAATCGGCTCCATTGTTAAGACACCGTAGAGAACCAAAATGACACTTGGCGGAATCAAAATTCCCAACGTCCCCCCCGCCGCAACAGCGGAAGTCGACAAGCCTTCGTCATACTTATATTTCTTCATTTCAGGCAACGCAATTCTCGCCATTGTCGCAGTTGTCGCATTGACCGAACCCGAAATCGCTGC
Source organism: Sporosarcina sp. FSL W7-1349 (assembly GCF_038003045.1). NCBI lineage: Bacteria > Bacillati > Bacillota > Bacilli > Caryophanales > Caryophanaceae > Sporosarcina > Sporosarcina sp. FSL W7-1349. The sequence goes on along the minus strand of NZ_JBBOOK010000001.1, from coordinate 42,727 downwards.
AAATAGAGCACTCGTACCGATTGTCGTAATGGCAAGACCGCCTCGGACATGTCCGATCCATGAATCGACTGCTGTATACAAATCATTCCCAAACTTACTATAAGACAAGAACATCCCCATTAAAATGAATAGCGGAATGACACTCAACGAATAGGAACTAGCCGTACTGAACGGTGTACTCCCCAATTGAACAAGCGCGGTCTCCCAGTTTCGGATGAATCCGATACCGACAGTGCCCACAATGACTAAAGATACGCTCACGGGTACCTTTAACGCGAACAATACGAGTAACGCAATAATCCCGAGGACTCCAATCATTTCTGCACTCATGATTTCTTCACCGCCGATGCAAAATATTTAATTGCACTGACTAATGCGACGAGTGCAAAAACACCTAGACCAAAAGTAGCGATATAGAGAAACGGATACATTGGCCAACCTAAATCACTGGTTGTTGTTTGTCGTTCCATGATCCGTCCCGCATTCGCGAACACTTGATTAGCCATAAAGAGTAGCGTGACAAAAATAACGAGTTCTATTATTCCTTCCAATAAATTTCTTGCTTTTTCCGGCAATTTCGTGACCGCAAAGTCGATGCTAATATGCTCTTTATGTCGATGCGTCATAGCTAAAGCAAAAAAAACAAGCAATGCGGAACTTAACTCCGTCATTTCAAAAGTCCCTACGATTGGTTTATTGAAAAAGTTTCGGCCAATCACATCAAAACTGATGATCAGCATCATAAAAATCAAAAAACAATTCGATAAAAATAATTGAAAACTTGATAACTTATCTAATAAGTTATCAAGTTTTTTTAATGTTTGCGCCATAAGCTTCCACCCCTGTCTTATTGTGCGCCTAACTCTACTGCACGATCATAAATCGCTTGTCCTGGTAAACCTTTGTCTTCCATTTTCTTAATCCACTTTTCCACCGTAGGATTAATAAAGGTACTCCACTCAGCCATTTCATCATCGCTCAGCTCATAGATTTCGACACCTTTTTCTTTTGCCTTCTCAATCGCACGCTGTCCTACGTCATCGAAGTTAGCGCCAGCTTTGGCTGCCATTTTTTCTCCAACCAATTCTTTGATGGCCGCTTGGTTTTCCTCGCCAAGCTCGTTCCAGCTATTTTCATTCATCGTTACAAAGAATGTCGTCATATAGAAGTTCCCGACTGTTGCATAGTCGATCACGTCTACTAAGCTATAGCCTTCAATCGCCTCCCAAGGTGCGATCGTTCCGTCTACCACGCCTTTTTCAAGCGCTTCATAGGTTTCATTCATCGACATCGAAACTGGTGTAGCGCCAAGCGCCGTCAACCATTCATTCGTTTCCGCGGATGGAGATCGAATGCGCATTCCTTTTAGGTCTTCATAGCTTTTAACCGGTTTTCCGACCGTGAAGATTTGTCCAGGATCGGAAGTGGAAAGCCATAGTGGAACCGTTCCTGCATATTCCGCTTCAAATTCCGGGAATTCCTCGTAAAGCTGCCAAAGCATTTTGGAACCTTGCTCTCCTGTTTTACTCAAGAAAGAAAGCTCCATGACAGAAGTCATAGGAAATTGGTTCGGAGTGTAACTATTAACGCTCATCGCGATGTCAACAGCTCCTGTTGCCGCCGCATCAAATTGGCCATCCGGAGCAGCTAAAGACGCACCCGGGTAGGATGTAATTTTCACATTCCCGCCAGTCGCCTCTTCTACTTCTTTCACAAAACCTTGGACGATAACTGTTTCCATCTCATGGCTTGGTGGGAAGAAGTGTGAAAAATCGAGTGCCGCTTCTTTCCCGGAAGCCGCGTCGCTTCCTGCATTTGATCCTTCGCTAGAGCCGGATACCGGCACTTGTTCGGTCGGTTTTCCCCCGCCGCATGCGGCCAGAATCAAGCTCATCATCAGAAGAAACATAAATGATACAAGATACTTTTTGTTTTTGATTGCCCCCATCATAGTACTCACTCCCTTTAAAATTTAATAAACCTCATACGTCTAGATTCGAAACATGCCTCATTCAATTGATAACGTTTACAAGACGGATGTTTCTCACATCGTATTGAATGGGGTTTATTAGAAATCATCATATATCATTTAATATATGTTTTCAATACCTTTTAAGAAATATTCCCATAGTTTGAAAGATACTTGACAAATTGCCAAATAATTTTGCTCTCCCTTACCATTTTGAAGAAAGCAGGAAGTAGGAATATGTTATACTTGAGGCCGTCTTATAGTTTAGATTGAAATCATATATAAATTCATATATCATAATGAGTATGAAAACAAAAATGAATAAACGTCAATATGCGTATAAAGTAATTCGTACAAGAATTGTTGATGGAACCTATGCCCCTGGCCAAAGAATCATTATCGACCAAATTGCAAAGGAGGTTGGCTCAAGCCATATTCCGGTCCGTGAAGCGATCCACCAATTGGAATCCGAACAATTGATACAATACGAACCGAATATTGGAGCGGTTGTCCGCGGAATTGACAAAGATTTGTATATGGAAACTCTTGAGGTGCTTGCTTTATTGGAGGGATATGCTACTTCCTTAAGCGCTCCTCATATTCCGTCGGACGCCATTGAAAAATTGGAAAGCATTAACGAAGAAATGAAAAAAACATTGGAAAACTATGAGCTGGATCAACTCGGTCAGCTGAATCGGGAATTCCATTTTTACATTTACTCGTTCTGTCCAAACAAATTATTGATTAAAAATATTCAGGAGGCTTGGGATCGATTGGATATCGTCCGCCAGACCGGTTTCACCTTCTTACCGAACCGGACACCTCGCTCGATTGAAGAACATCGGAAATTGATCCAACTCATCAAAGAACAGGCGGGCAGCGACATGATCGAAGGATACGCACGCGAGCACAAGATGAACACTTTGGAAGCATTCAAAAAACGTGAAAAACACTGATCGTTTTGGATCAGTGTTTTTTTGCGCTTGGTCCTATGACTGGAATTTGGATTTCCATCAAGAACTCATCTTCCTTATTTGAAATGAACTGATCCACGATCGTTCGGATAATGAAATCCCCTATCGGTTCTAGCCCATTGTCCAAGATGTATTGATGGAGAACTTTTACATACTGCGGTGCGATCTCATGGCCTCCGCGGAAATAGACGCAGGCATACGTCCCTTTCGGCAGCGTTGTGACGAGCTCCACGTCCTGAACGACTTTCCATTTTTCCACCTCTTCCAATAGTAAGAAGATGGAGTCGTATTCGTAGAAGCAGTTCCGTTGGAAGCGATGAACAGACAATGTGAGGCCGACTTTGCCGATAAAAATAGAGGCAAAATCTTGATGTTGTCGGTTTAATTTCCGCAAGGAGAGCTCCAGATCATAATGGGACTGGATTGCCTCCTGCAGTTGGATGATTGTCCGCTCCTCCATTTCTTTGATGAAGGGGACGCCGACCTGTCCTATTTTTTTCAATGATTCGAGCTCTTCAATTCGAATTTCCAGTTTCTTTTTCGCAATTTCCAACTCTTGCATCTTGTCTTCGATCGTTCGTTTATGGGTATGGAGCGTTCCGATAAAATCGTCCATATCCCGATTGGACGTTTGTTTCTTGATATCCTTCAACGGGACGCCCAATGCTTTCAAATAGTTGATGATATCCAACAGTTTAAACTGTTCCACGGAGTAATAGCGGTAGCCCGTTTCCGGATCGACTTCATTCGGTTTGAATAAGTCAATTTCGTCATAATAGCGCAATGTTTTAATCGATGTATTATGCAATTTGGACATCTGGCCAATTGAAAATTTATTTTTCATCTCATTGCCCCGTTTCACGTCGTTTCTATTATCTTATCAAACCAAAAAAACGTATCAAAGATTTTCATCTTTGACACGCCTCTTTCATTATGCTTGCACTGGTTTTTTAATAGTGTGGACCGGCAATAGTTCACCTGTCAAGATATCTTCAACAGGGACCGCTTCTTCCACCCAAGTTTTCGGAGGCATGGCACCCCAGAACGTTGCCCGCTGCGGGTCTTCCAGATTCCATTTGATCGGCTCCCAATCTGGGTCATTTGTGAAGTAGTCTCCTGTATATAATTCCATCCGGTTGCCGTCTGGATCGCGGACATAGACGAAAAACGCATTGGATGTGCCGTGTCTGCCCGGAGACCGTTCGATATTCGCATAATAGCCGAGCCCGGCCAGATGATCACATGCGTCCAAAATTGATTTCGCGTCATCCATCCAGAAGCCCGTATGGTGGAAACGAGGACCTTTATCGCTAATGAGCGCCAAATCATGGACACTTGGCTTCCGGTGCATCCAAGCAGCCCAAATTCTCTCGTCTTCTCCGTGGCCTTTTACTGTATATTCAGACGTCCGGAAACCGAGATTTTCGCTGTACCATGCATATAGCTCGTCGATGTTCGTGATAGTGCAGTTCGCATGGTCAATCCTCTTAATCTTCACATTGCCTTGCAGATGATACTGCTGCAGCATTCTTTCTGCTTTATCCATTTCAAAGAAAAATTCGACTGGAATACCGCCCGGGTCTTGGATACGCAACGCACGACCTTGCCCTTTTTCTTCTCCCGGCTGAACCCAGCGCTTTTTCACGCCTAGTTCTGTAAACAGTTTATCCAGCTCATCCAAATCGCTGTCAGCGCTTACACGATACGCAATATGCTTCAGGCTCGCCTGCTTACCTTTCGTCAACATTAATGTATGATGATTGGCATCTTCCAAAGCCCGCAGATAAATATGATTTTCGTCGGATTCCGTTTCGATGAATCCAAGTCCTTCACAATAAAAATGTCTTGCCTTCTCCAAGTCCGTCACTGTCACTTCTGCGTGATGCAGCCGGACAATATCAAAGTTTTTCTTTGTCATTTTTATTCCTCCTCCGATGTGATTGTTTTCATTATAAACTCTCCCCTTACTGGAGAGGCAATGGATATCTGAAAGTTTAATTACTTTTATTTTTTTTCATATCTATCTCTATTATAGAGGAGCCTCTGTCAATTGCGATTGTTGGAAGGTTTCCAGAAAGTGACTTGCCGCCTTGGATAAGTACCGGTCCTTCAACCAGATGATCGTACCTTCCGTCTGAATTAGACAATCTTCGATCTCGGTGATTTGCAGATCTTCATATAGTAGGAATTCAACAGTGGACTTTGGCAACATCGCATAGCCGATTCCTTCCCGCGCCAAAGAAAGAAGCATCCCCGCGTCCGGACACTCACAGATGATTGATGGCTCAAAGCCGTGCTTTGCGCATTCATCTAAAATCAGTTCGTATTGTCCCCTCCCTTTAACCCGATGGAGCAAGAGCAAAGGCAGCTCCGCGACATCTTTCATCCGGATTTTCTTTTTTTGATTCCATTTTTTCGGCGCAACGAGGACATACGGTTCAGATGGCAGTGCAATCGATGAAAAGTCTTCCATCTCCAAAGGCATCCGGACAATCCCCAGTTCAATCTCCCGATTCCGTAAATACTCGGTCATCCGGAACGTATCCCCTTCTTTTAATCTGAATGTCACATCAGGAAACTGTTCCCGGAACTGCCGCAACCTTCCCGGTACATAAGGGAAACAGGACTTCACCGTACCAATGGACAGGACGCCTTTCATCCCTTTAGCCACTTCCTCCACTTCCATGAAAGCCTCTTCATATTGAGAGAGCAGCTTTTTCGACTTATCATATAGCACTTTTCCCGGCTCTGTAAGTTCCAATTTCCGGCCGATCCGTTCAAATAAAAGGACGCCCAGTTCTTCTTCCAATAGTTTAAGCTGCTGACTCAACGGTGGTTGAGCCATATGCAATTTCTGCGCGGCTTTTGTAATTTGCTCTTCTTCCACTATCGTGACGAAATAGCCTAACCGTTTCAGGTTCAACTGTTTTCCTCCCTTCCTAGCACATTTATATACGAATTAAATATAGTAAACAAACCATATATATATTTATCATATATGATAGCACGTGGTATATTGTCATTACAACCTCAATTGAATGAAAGGTTCAATAATTCTGATTTGGGAATGAATGCGGTTTCATTTTGAATGAAAAACTGAAAGGAGTTTTACAAATGGGAGCTAAGACAGGACAGCAGTATATCGATGGAGTCGACAAGGCACAGGCGAATGTGTGGATCGACGGTGAGCAGGTGAAAGGGAAAATTTCCGAACACCCAGCGTTTAAAGGAGTTATGAAAACGCAAGGAGAACTATACGATTTACAATTCGATGCAGATAAAAAGGATTACATGACTTATAAATCCCCGACGACTGGAAATCAGGTTGGTACATCATTCTTACAACCAAGAACGAAAGAAGACTTGGAAAAACGTCGGACGATGATCCAGACATGGGCCCGCCACAACAACGGAATGATGGGACGTTCCCCTGACTATATCAATGCGGGTATGATGGCATACGGTTCCGCATCGGAAATGTTCGGAAAGCAAGACCCGTTCTATCAAAAAAATATGCAAGATTACTATGAATATTGCCGTGAGAACGATTTGTCCTTAACGCATACATTAATTCAACCACAAGTTAACCGTGCATTGAACTCGGCGCAGCTGCCTGATCCGTACATCGCTGCGCGTATCGTTGAAAAAACATCTGAAGGGGTAGTCATCCGTGGGGCACGCCTTCTTGCGACACAAGGCGGAATCACTGACGAAATCATGGTATTCCCTTCCACTTTGCTGAAACAATCAGATGAAGAAAATCCATATGCTTACGCATTCTCAATCCCGAACAACACACCAGGCTTGAAATTCATCTGCCGTGAGTCGTTCGATTATGGAAAATCCAATTTCGACCATCCGCTAGGCTCCCGTTTCGAGGAGATGGATTCCATCGTAGTGTTCGATGATGTCGTCGTTCCTTGGAATCGCGTATTTGCGCTAGGCGATGTTCAAGTATGTAACGAAGCGTACAACGAAAGTAACGCAGTTGTTCACATGACACACCAAGTTGTTTCGAAAAACGTGGCGAAGACAGAATTCATCCTCGGCCTTCTTCAATTGATGGTGGAAACGATCAACATCGGGCAATTCCAGCACATCCATGAGAAAATGTCCGAAGTTATCATTGCATTGGAGACGATGAAAGCGTTTGTAACAGCCTCCGAGGCGAATGCAAAAGAAGACCGCTGGGGTATCATGACACCAGATTTTGGTCCGTTAAACGCGGCGCGTAACTACTATCCTAAGATCTACCCACGCTTCAGTGAAATCATGCAGTTGATGGGTGCAAGCGGCTTGATGGCAATCCCGAACGAAAAAGACTTCGCTTCGGAACTCCGCCCTGATTTGGATAAATATCTGCAATCGGCAACTGGCTCTGCGTATGACCGCGTAAAGCTATACCGTTTGGCATGGGATGTCTGCATGAGCGCATTCGGTACTCGCCAAACTCTATACGAGCGTTTCTTCTTCGGCGATCCAGTTCGTATGGCAGGCGCACTATATAACGGCTACGACAAACAACCATATGTCGACCATGTCAAAGAATTCTTACAGCGTTCCGAGCAAGGTTCCCTTTCCGGCATCGGCAAATAAAAAGAGTGTGGTGAATCCAAGTTTCACCGCCTCAACTGGTAAGTAATAATAGAGGGTGGAATTGATCATTCCCCCTCTATTTTTTTTGGTTTTGTAGAGATTCCATTGAGACCATGACTGTTCACGCATTTCCCATGACAGTCTCGGGGGTTGCCGTGACAATTCACTCGCGCCATGACAGTTTCGTGACTCGCCATGATAGTTCGCATTTTTCCCATGACAGTTTCGGTTTTTGCCATGACAGTTCGCTCGAGCCATGACAGTTTCGTGACTCGCCATGATAGTTTACGCTTTTCCCATGACAGTTCCGGCTTTTGCCGTGACAGTTCGCTCGAGCCATGACAGTTTCGTGACTCGCCATGATAGTTCACGCTTTTCCCATGACAGTCCCGGTTTTTGCCATGACAGTTCGCTCGCGCCATGACAGTTTCCCGACTCGCCAGGATAGTTCGCGCTTTTCCCATGACAGTTTCGGTTTTTGCCATGACAGTTCACTCGCGCCATGACAGTTTCCCGACTCGCCATGATAGTTCGCGTTTTTCCCATGACAGTTTCGGTTTTTGCCATGACAGTTCACTCGCGCCATGACAGTTTCCCGACTCGCCAGGATAGTTCGCGTTTTTCCCATGACAGTTTCGGTTTTTGCCATGACAATTCGCTCGCACCATGACAGTTTCCCGACTCGCCAGGATAGTTCGCGTTTTTCCCATGACAGTTTCGGTTTTTGCCATGACAGTTCACTCGCGCCATGACAGTTTCCCGACCCGCCATGATAGTTCGCGCTTTTGCCATGACAGTTCCGACTTTTGCCATGACAATTCGCTCGCACCATGACAGTTTCCCGACTCGCCATGATAGTTCGCGTTTTTCCCATGACAGTTTCGTTTTTTGCCATGACAATTCACTCGCGCCATGACAGTTCACATATTTCTCCTTACAATCTCGGCTTTGCCATGACAGTCCACGAACTCGCTTTCCTCCCTACCTCTGCCAGCTCCCACTCCCTCCCTATAAAACTATTCCCACACCTAAAAAAGAGGCCATCCGAATGGATCGCCTCTTTTTCCTATAATTCAATTAATTGCCGTAAAGTTCACTTTCCAGGTTGCCCATGAGTTCCCAAGCCCAGTTCTGAGCTTCAGGAGCTAAAGTTTCTTCGGCATATTCCATCATTTCTTCCACACTCATATCTTTCAACAGGATGGTATCATCCGATTCGGTTGGCATGTCGACTTTCTTGACGACTTTGCTCTTTTGTTTCATTTTCAAGTTATACATATCCGGATCCATCGAGGCATCGCTGAATGTGAAGTGATGATCAGCGCTCATTGAGTCGCTTTCATGCGTCGCATTTCCGCTCCAGATCACTTCTACATCTTCATACCCGTCGGAGAATCCGAATGTCCGTTTAAAGGTACGCTTGGAACCGTCCAGATCCTCTTTCCCTTTGTAGGAGATCTTGACAGAATTCACATCTTCCACCGTCAAGGTGATCGAGTCTTCTGCTTTCTTGTCTTTCCAAGTCAAGTGACCGTTGAATTTCAACACATTTTCTTCATTATCCTCTTCCTTGATTCCCATCGTATACTTCCATTGTTGCTCATCTTTTTCCAACAATTGAACGCCATCGATCAGAAGGGTTTCCTCTTCTCCTTCTTCACCGACTGTCACATCCAAAGAACGTTTGACGATGTGGTTCGCGTCATGCCAGATTGTCGATGTGATCGTGCCCGGCACATCGTCAATTTCATCCAAATCTTCGATGGCCGACTCCAGGCCTTCCTCGTATTGGACGATCATTTCTGTCAAATCACTCGCTGTTACGTCTCCCGCAAAAGAAGACATGGCGATTTGGTCTTTGATCAATTCTTTCAGTTTTTCATCTTTTTGCATTTTTACTAAGACCTTTTCAAACAGTGCTTTGTATTGCTTTTCATCAAGTTTCATCGTCGACTTCGTTGCTTTGATTTTTTTGTCGAACACTTCAATTTCTTCTTTTTCGCTTTCGAATGCCTCTTCTGGCAATTCATTGAAAATGTATTGCAAGTATTCTTCTTTCACATAAGTCGTCAGTTCGCTGGCGGATGAAAAATCAGTTTCGAACAGTTGTGCGAGACCTAGCTCATCATTTCCCTCATAGTCCTCATCAATTTCCCGCATGATCCGACCGAAATCCTTATCGTCGAAGCGAATTAGATCATCCGTGAATGGCAATGCCAATAAAGCCTTTTCCGGTGTTGCAAAATATTTCCCCAAATCGATTGAAGTGCTTCCCACTTCAGCAGATAATCCGATTTCCGTCTCTTTCTTTACCGGATCGAATACGTTCTGGATCGTCAACTTCGAACTGTTGACAAGTGACTGGACTTCCTCCATGTCGTAATCGACGTATGGATCATTCCATTCTGCTGACAGATCCAATGTTGTTTCTGTCGGCTTTTCCTTTTGGACATCCATCCATTTCATTTCATTTGCATAGCGATCTTTGAATAGGTCACCCATTTGTTGCAATGTAGCACTTTCAGCCATAAAGTATTGCACTTTCGGAGATTTACTAAATGCGAAATAAGCGGATGCGCTACCGCCTACAATGATAAGAGCAGCCACAATCAATGCTATGAACAACTTTGGTGACTTCTTTTTCAAGTTCTGTTCCTCCATTTTGACGTCCCCCTTCTTTAATTTGGATATGTCATCCAACGTCCTCAGTCATTCTACTATAATAGGAGCGAAAAAGATTCATTTTCCGCGGAAATAATCCATTTTTCGCGTTTTGCATTTCTTTCCTATTCACTAAATACCTAGTCTTTCAAAGAAAGAACCTTCCATCCGGGAAGATGGAAGGTATTTTTTCATTATCCTTTTTTTACAGTTTGTTTCTTATTTACCATACTATGAACTTCAGTAGGAAGACCCCATAGCTTGATAAACCCGACTGCTGCCGATTGGTCAAATTCATCGTCAGCCGTATACGTGGCAAGTTTTTCATCATAAAGGGAATTCGCCGATTTCCGGCCTTCCACGATGGCATGCCCTTTGAACAGTTTGACACGCGCTGTCCCGTTGACGTATTGCTGGGTTTCTTTAATGAATGCTTCCAATGCTTCGCGTAACGGAGAAAACCATAAGCCGTTATAGATCATCTCGCTTAGCTTATGCGAGATGATTGGTTTAAAATGACTTACTTCTTTCACGAGCGTCAAATCTTCCAATTCCTTATGAGCCTTTAATAATGTGATGGCACCTGGCGCTTCATATACCTCACGCGATTTGATGCCGACTAAACGGTTTTCGACGTGGTCGATTCTTCCGACGCCATGGTTTCCGGCGATATCATTCAATTTAAGGATCAGTTCACTCAACGGATATTGAACGCCATCCAAGCTGACTGGCACTCCTTTTTTAAACTCGATCTCAACCACTTCCGGTGTGTCCGGTGCATTTTCGATAGAATTGGTCAATCCATAGGCATCTTCTGGCGGTGCGGCCCAAGGATCTTCCAAGATGCCGCATTCGTTGGCACGGCCCCAAAGGTTTTGGTCTACCGAATAAGGACTTTCGAGATCGATTGGAATCGGGATGTTCTTCTGCTTCGCGTATTCGATCTCCTCTTCACGGGACCAGCTCCATTCACGGACAGGCGCCAATACTTCCAAAGAAGGATCAAGTGCTTTAATCGCGACTTCGAAACGCACTTGGTCATTCCCTTTTCCTGTGCAGCCATGCGCTACAGCAGTTGCATTTTCCTGATGGGCCACTTCAACGAGCTTCTTTGAAATTAACGGACGGGAAAGTGCCGAAACGAGTGGATATTTATCCTCGTAATAAGATTGGGCTTGCAATGCAAGCAAGACAAATTCTTGCGCAAATTCTTCTTTCGCATCGATGACGTAGCTGCTCACCGCACCGACTTGCAATGCCTTCTGCTTGATGAATTCCAAGTCTTTCCCTTCACCGACATCTAAGCAGCATGCTACGACTGCGTATCCTTGATCTGTCAACCACTGTACGGCTACGGATGTATCGAGTCCACCTGAATATGCTAATACAACTTTCTTTTTTGTCATTTTAAAAACTCCCTTCAAACTCTCGTATGAATTTTTATGCAAGTTATAGTATTTTTATAATATCATATTCAAGATGAAACACAATAGATTTTCTCTAATTTATTTCAAATTTTATCAATCATGAAATGGAGGGTTGGATGCATACAATCCTAAATATGCACGTCATTTCTAAAGCAAAAAAAACGGACACACTAATGAATTAGCGTATCCGTCTCTCCTCTATATTTAGTTGATGCCGTGTGATACCATCGCATTGGCAACCTTCAAAAATCCCGCAATATTTGCTCCCATGACCAAATCTCCCGGTTTGCCATATTGGTCGGCCGCTTCCAAACAACTTGTATAGATATTCTTCATGACCCCTTGCAATCTTTCATCGACTTCCTCTGTAGTCCAAGAAAGGCGCATGCTGTTTTGGGACATTTCCATTGCTGAAACGGCCACACCGCCTGCATTGGCCGCTTTGGCTGGGGCGAACAATACACCGTTCTCTTGGAACAGATGGATCGCTTCCAAAGTACATGGCATATTCGCGCCTTCTCCGACTGCTTTAACGGAATTCGCTACCAAAGTATGAGCAGCAATTTCATCCAGCTCATTTTGTGTCGCACATGGCAATGCGATATCACAAGGTATGGACCAAATACCTGAACAATCCTCATGATATTCCGCATTCGGATGGAATTTCGTATATTCCCAGATTCTCTTATTTTCCACTTCTTTTAATTGTTTCAATGTTTCCAGGTTGATGCCATCCTTGTCATAGATATAACCGCCCGAATCGCTGCACGCGACCACTTTGGCGCCTAATTGCATCGCTTTTTCAATTGCATAGGTGGAAACGTTTCCAGATCCAGAAACGATAACTGTGCTGCCTTTGAAGGAAAGTCCTTTCCCTTTTAGCATCTCATCCACGAAATAGACGGTGCCGTAGCCAGTCGCTTCTTTACGGCCTAGACTTCCGCCATGCTCCGGATCTTTTCCGGTGAAGACCCCTGCTTCGTATCCGCCTCGTAAACGGTTATACGTTCCGAACATGTATCCGATTTCACGCTTTCCAACACCGATGTCACCGGCCGGAACGTCGCGATCGGGACCGATATGCCGGGTCAGCTCAGTGGCGAAACTTTGCGTGAATCGCATGATTTCACGTTCCGACTTCCCTTTTGGATCGAAGTCCGATCCGCCTTTCCCTCCGCCGATCGGTTGGCCGGTCAACGCATTTTTGAAAATTTGCTCGAATGCAAGGAATTTCATAATACTAACGTTGACGGAAGGATGGAATCGAATCCCACCTTTATATGGTCCTAAATCACTGTTGAATTGAACACGGAAACCACGGTTCACCCGCACTCTGCCTTGATCGTCTTCCCATGCGACACGGAAAGTGATGATCCGTTCCGGTTCTGTAATTCTTTCAAGAATGCCATGTTCGATGAAATGGGGATGTTGGGAAAAGACGGGGCGCAGTGAATCGAAAATTTCTCTCGTGGCTTGCAAAAATTCTTTTTCATCCGGGTTTCTCTTCTTTACTAATTCATATACTTCATGAACGTAATCGTTCGCTCTATTTTTGTTTGATTGAACTACATCCATTCTAGTCATTCGCAATCATCCCTTTCTTGAATATAATCAATTACGCCTTGGCTTAATTGCGTCTGGATTTTGAATTGCGAACCGAACAGCGAAGAGTTCGGTTTGCCGTATTTCTGCGTTCTTTGCAGAAATGAAGGCACTTTCGGTACGTCGCTCTTAAACTGCCTTTCAAAATCTGTTACATCCGCCGGAGGCTTTCTCTTTATTCAGCAGGCGTTTGGACACCCGCTGAACAGGTAACAATATTATTACCTGTAGAGGTGGAGTCTTCAGCTGAATAAAGATAAAGGATAAAGCTGTTGCTTCTCCAATGTCAATCTTTGATTGATATTTCACAATCTATTTAGTACATTTTTATATTATCGCCGAAAAATAGATTTGTTACAAGATTTTTTTTATTCTATATCTAATTAGTATACTGGATTGTGTCCACTTTATGGAGAATACAAGAAAAAATAATTTACAGATGGCGAACTAGGGTGTATTATATCATTATTCAGATAACCAGTTCCTGCATTGATACTCAAGGCTTCTGAACGGTTATGTGGAAATGATAATTCAGGTGAAAGAGGGGAATTGAAATGAAAATTAAAAAAGTTGCTCGCGCAATTGTCGGTGCCAATGTTATGCTGTTGATGACTTTTGCTTTTCTACCGGCCTTGGTTTTTAATGCCGACATCGATTTCCTTCAATCCTTTATGAACTACCTGAATAAAGAATGATTAAAAAATAAATGAACCGATGTGCGTTTACGCACTCCGGTTCATTTTTTTTTCCGGACTTCATGTAATTTTGCGGATGTTAAAATTATCCTGCAGCAAAAGCCAATTTTGAGGGAATGCCAGACCCAACTTCCAGTACATGATTCCGCGTAATTGAAATTGTTTGATCAAATTGAACTTCGCTTGTATGCTGCGTGCATCTTCAAACCATACTTCATGTTGCACACCTTCCGCATCGATATAGCGGAAAAAAGGCGCTTGTGCCACATAATCATACTGGATTGCCGCATTCTGTTCGATGGCCAATGCAATAGCTTGTTGCGGACTGATTGCCCGTGCGGGGGCTCCCCCTTGTGGCGGATACGGGGATGACCAATTATATCCGTATAGATTTTGGCCGAGAAACACCTTTTCCCGTGGTATTTGACTGACGGCATATTCGACGACGGCTTGCACCGGTTGAATTGGACTCACCGCTTGAGGCTCGCTAAATGTATATCCCCATTCATAAGTCATAAGTGACACAAAATCCACAATCTCCCCATGCGCTTTATAATCATGCGCCCCGTAAATCCCCGTTCTGACATCACTCGCTTTCGGAGCCAAAGCGGTGGAGATCGTGAAGCCCGCCGCATGAAACCGATCCCTTGCTCTTCGGAGGAAAGTATTATAAAGTTCGCGATCCTCCGGAAAAAGCAGCTCAAAGTCAAAATGGATGTCCCTGAAACCTACCCGATTCGCTTCTTGGATCAAGTTATCGAACAATCGATCTTGCACGGCTTCATCCGTAAAAATGGCATGGGCCAAATCGGCACTGAAAGCGAATTCCTCCAAATTGGTGACGACAAGGGCATTCGCTGCGCCCGCATCTCTGACAATTTGCGGAATATTGTCGAGAGGTGGAGCTTTTAGCGATCCATCACGCAAGACTTCATAACTAAACATGGCCATATATGTCACCTGTCCTGCCCGTCGTCTGACCTCGTCAATGTATGACTGACTGACAGGCGCCCGCGGCTCTGCATAGAGAAGAACTTCCGCGTTCATCTTCGGACGGGGTGGAATATAAAGCCGTAGTCCTACCTGCAATGTAGCGGAAGGGGAAATGCCGTTGATTCTCGCCAATTCAACATAAGACATCCCATACATCCTTGCGATCGAATACAACGATTGCCCCGGTTGCACCCAATGATACTGCCCTATAATCGGGATGACCAAGGCTTGCCCAATGACTAAACGTGATGGATCCGGTATTTCATTGGCCACCGCAATGTCTTGATACGTGATTCCGTAAGCTTGCGCTATGCCATACAACGATTGGCCAGGTTGAACAACATGGATTTGCATCAGATCATCTGCCTTTCATTGACAAAAATATCCTCGTAGTTAGTCTATTTTTGCAGGCGATGGATTATGACTCCGAATCACGTCTCTTCATGAATAGATTGGACCGCTGTTGCCATACTATCCTCGATTGACCAAAATACCGTAAGGAGGATATGCAGTGACTCAAAATCCATTCGGGCAAACCCACCAAAACATGCATACGGGATCCGTTCCTCAGCAAATGAACCATGGCGGACACGAATTATTTGATGTCCACGAAGTGTTATCTGGAGCTATTGCTTCACTGAACATGGCGATGCTGATGCGTCCACATGTCAAAGACCCTGAACTGCTCGATATACTCGACCGTCAATATCGGTTCACCTTGGACGAGTACAATATAACAGTCGAGTGCTTCAAAACCGGGCGTGATCCATCCCACCCGACGCAAAGCTATAAGATGAAGCAAGGCAATGATTTCATCTATGGAATGAAGGCTTCCCAGCCGAAAAAACCGATCCAGAACGAGTCCGAAATTTCGGATGAAATCATTTCCGGCTTTTTATTGGACGCCGCCAAAACGAGTGCTTCCGCGAAGACGATGGCCGCTCTCGAAACGACCAACCCAGTCGTCCGCCGGGTTTTAGCCGACTCCGTTCCGAACTGCATTGAAATGGCTTACGAGCTGTCGATTTATCAAAATAAACACCACTACTACCAAGTGCCGCAACTGGCTCAGCAAGATATGCAGCAAATATTGAACGCATATGCCCCAGCTGGCCAACCGGGCATGCCCCCGAATAATCCGATGCAGTAACCACATGAGAAAGAGGCTCTCCGAATCGGAAGCCTCTTTCTTTATGATCTTGCCAGTATGGAGTTGACGAGGTGCATCGGCGAGTTTTCGAAAAAGGAAAGATAATGCATGGGATGGCGCTTCGGGAAAAGTTGTTTGCGGATTTCCCGATTGGTCAACCCTTGCCCCGCCATGTGGAGAACTTCCTGCTGAATTCCGGTCAAATAGTCCAACTTTTTTTCAATAACACTTCTTCCATTCCGGATCACACCGGCATGCGAACAAATATAAGTCTCGAAATCATACGTCAACACCTTGTGCAATGATTGGATGATTCCTGGAATCGACTCGAATGCAAATGAGCTTTTTGGAGATGATTGGACGTACAAATCTCCCCCGAACATCCATCCCTTTTCTCGATTCCATAACGCCACATGATCATCCGCATGGCCCGGCGTATGAATGACCTCCCATTCATAATTTGGTGTCCGATGCCTCTGTTGAAGGGGCAGCGCCTGAAATGGCTTCCGTTCACCCCAAAACACTTTCCGGTAGAAAGGAAGATCCATGTCCCGCTCACATGCCGGTATTCCAATCTCGTGTAAATAAATAGGAATCTGTTTATGCCGCTGAATCCAATTCGCCATCCCGGTATGGTCTTCATGATGGTGGGTCAATACCACTTCGTTCATCTTCCATTCTTCGAATAACGGAATTAGTTCCGCCCTCATCTTGGAAGGCCCCGTATCAATCAGCAACCCATCGATAAAAAAGACCGAAACGAATAATCGCTGGCTGCCAAATGAAACGGTCAGTTGGGCTTGCTCCAAATCTTCAAATTTTTTCAGTTCCATTCCCTATCCCCCACATTATCTCGACTTTGCAGTGATACCGGAAGGCACTTTCGCCTCGAAACGCATCAATTCTCCCGTCCTCGGATGGATGATTGCGATAGCGAAAGCATGCAGACCGAGACGTTTTAATGGATTTCCTGTTGCCCCATATTTTCGATCCCCGACAATCGGATGGCCGATATCTTCCATATGGACACGGATCTGATTTTTCCGGCCTGTTTCCAACTGAACTTCCAACAACGTGAACCGTCCATTCGAACGGATTTTCCGATAGTGCGTCACCGCATGCTGTCCCCCATTATCGGTCGGACTGGAAAACATCTTAAACGTTTTGCTTTCTTTCAGCCATGACGAAATCGTCCCTTCGTTTTTCCCGACGACGCCTTCCACGAGCGCGATATATGTCCGTTCCTTCACCCGTTCATTCCACGCGTTTTGCAAAATATGTTTCACCTTTTCACTTTTAGCAAACAGGAGAACCCCCGATGTATCCTTATCCAACCGATGGACAATGAAAATCCGATTTTTCGGATTTTTTCGCTGGACATAGTCTGTCACTTGACGATAAGCGGTCATCTCCCTCTCGTTCCGATCTGCCATCGTCAGAATCCCCGCTTCTTTATTCACCACAAGGAGATCATCATCTTCATAGAGGATGGATACACCTTTCAAATCACTCTCGCTTTTCGCAGCCTGATTGCTGATGATCGCAACCTGCTGCCCCGGTTCCAGTAAATGATTATATTGGGTCACCACTTTGCCATCAACAGTCACCTGCCCACGTGCCAACACCGATTTGACCGAGTTGCGGCTGCTCTTCTTCATGCAGCCGAGCAAAAAGGAAAGAAGTTCTATCTTCTCCTCCACTGTATATTGTTGGGCTTCCTTCCCGGACATCCCCGGCTTGTTCCGCTTTCTTTGCATCGTCCGAATCCCTCACTCTCTGCATATCATTATAACTGCCTTCGCCCATAAAACCCACTCTAACCGCACGGCCCAAGCATACATTGCCATCATTCCCCAGACGCTGTATGATGGAATGAAGAATTATTTCCAAAAAATATCGAAAAGGTGATGACGATGCGCGTTGCAATCTTTGACTTCGATGGTACCTTATATTCGTCTGAGACATTCCAGTTGTTAATGGACCATCTTAAGCACCACCCGATCCATCGTTCCAAATACAAGGCCTTTTTTCGAACCATTCTCCCGCCATACATAGGATATAAGATGAAACTTGTGCCCGAAACCCGGATGAAGGAGCGCTCGATGCAAATTTATCTGGATTCCTTAAAAGATTTATCTCAATCCGAATTGGAACATTATTTCACGGAACTGATCGATCCTGTCCGTCGGGGGCTTAATGAAGAGATCGTCTCCAGACTGCGGCAGCATATCGAAGACGATATCCAAGTGATGCTAGTTTCGGGCGCCTACACTCCGTTTCTGTATGCCGTGACGCGGGATTTGCATTTCGATGAAATCATCGGAACAGATATCCGGTTTACGGATAATCAAAAAATCGACTCCAGTACCCCACTCTTCCATGTACAAGGTCCTAGAAAAACGGAGAAGATTAAAGCCGTGTTGAATGGAAAACCGATCGACTGGGAAAACAGCTTCGCGTATGGCGATAGTTTGTCAGATTTGCCCGTATTAGACCTTGTCGGAAACCCGGTGGCCGTCAATCCAGAAAGCCGTTTGAAAGCAGTCGCGGAACAACGGAATTGGGAAATCATCTAACAAAAGCGTACGGCGCCGATGGCTGGATGACGACAAAAACGAAGCCTCTTTCCGGCTTCGTTTTTCATTATCTGTACGCTTCAAGACACCATCTTCAAACCGACGACCCCGATGACGATCAAGAGTACACTGATTATCCGCCCCGCACTTCTTGACTCCCCGAAAAAAATCATGTTGATCAACACGGCACCCGCTGTCCCGATGCCGATCCAGACTGAGTAGGCGATACTCACTTGCAAGTAGTGGAAGGCAAGATATAGAAATGCAAACCCTCCGCCAAAGCCGGCCAAATATAAAAAACCGCTGCCTGCCGTTTTTTGGTGACTATACTTTTTCAGCCCAATTACACCGACTAATTCACTTGCCGCCGCCAAAAAGACATAAAACCATCCCATCATCAAAACCCTTTCATAGCTTTCTTTTCTTCCGCCCGATCTGCCATATTCAAACCGACCACACCAATGATCAATAACCCGATGAAAAATAATTTACTGGCGCTCAACGATTCACCGAAAAAGAAAATATCCATCAAAGCTGTTCCCGCCGTGCCGACCGCGGCGAATACCGCATAAACTGTCCCCGTCGGCAATTTTTCGCAAGCTTTCGTCAAGAAATGAAAGTCGATAAAAATACAACAGACAATGAATACCCAATGCCACCACGCGGCAGCCACATTAAATCCATAAATCCAAACCAATTCAAAGAAACTGGTCATCGCCACATAGAACCATGATTTACTCATAAAAACTTCTCCTTCTCTAATATGACTGACTATCATTCATTATTCTCTAAACGAATCGATCCGAGCAGCAATCTATTTTTTATTTCTCCTCCATGCCGAGGGCGTACCTTAAAAACTCATTAACTTCCGCCTTCTGAATACGTGCCTGATCTTCCTGACTTACATCATATAAATAGATTTGCTCGGCCGCAGATTCTATTAGTCCGATAATAAGTTTGGCTATCCGGTCGGGCTGGATGGATGAACGAATCTCTCCCTCCGCCTTCCCTTCCTGCAAAAATTGGCTGAGCCACTCATAAAAAGGAGCATAAACCGTCTCCCATTCTTTCAGATGTTCTGTCGCGGCTAAACCTGAATAAATAAGGGCAAGCACATCGTGATACTCTTCCGTTACAAGAAAAATAGCGTCTACAAGCTGTTCTAACTTTCTTTCAAACAGGGCTTTTTCCTTAACTGTTTTCTGCACAACCTCCATCGTCTTCTCCACCATCACCTCGGCAATTGCTGGCATAAGCGCCAATTTCGATGGAAAATACAAATAAAACGTCCCTTGCGCAATCTGAGCTTTTTTGACAATATCGGATATTTTCGTCTTTTCCACTCCATTTTCTTGAAAGGCCGCTATGGCTGCTTGGATGATCGCTGTCCTTTTTCCCATGGAAAATTCCTCCTCACAAATGACTGACTTTCATTCATTTTATGTGAAACATTTAACAAATTCAATAAATTTGCTTGAAACGATAACTAATAAAAAAATTTTATAGCTGGTCGTAAGACCTCCTAAACGTTGTTGTAACAGCAATGTAACCGGTTACTATATTCAAATATTTTGACTTTAAGGAATAATCCATCTTGTATTTTGTTTGGATTCATGTTAATAATTTATATTCATAAATAAAAATCTACAGAATGGGGTATGTTACATGACAGGACGATATGAGTCTTCGTTGGAAATGCATCAAATTCATAAGGGAAAAATGGAAACCGTGTCAAAGGTACCACTTGAAAACAAAACGGATCTAAGTTTGGCGTATTCTCCTGGTGTTGCAGAACCCTGTGTAGAAATCGCAAACGACCCCTCTCTTGTATACGAATATACAATCAAAGGGAATTTGGTGGCCGTTGTAACGGATGGAACTGCTGTATTGGGCCTGGGGGATATCGGACCGGAAGCAGCATTGCCCGTCATGGAAGGAAAAGCACTTTTGCTGAAA
Organism: Sporosarcina sp. FSL W7-1349; assembly: GCF_038003045.1. Taxonomy (NCBI): domain Bacteria; kingdom Bacillati; phylum Bacillota; class Bacilli; order Caryophanales; family Caryophanaceae; genus Sporosarcina; species Sporosarcina sp. FSL W7-1349. Next base: position 22,128 of record NZ_JBBOOK010000001.1, on the reverse strand, counting down.
CGATATGCAAATATCGATGCGTTCCCAATTTGTCTGGACACGAAAGATGTCGATGAAATCGTACGCACTGTGAAGTTGATGAGCCCGACATTCGGCGCCGTCAATCTGGAGGATATTTCGGCACCACGCTGCTTTGAAGTGGAGAGACGGCTCCGGGAAGAATTGGACATCCCAGTTTTCCATGATGACCAACATGGAACGGCGATTGTCGTAGGCGCTGGATTATTAAATGCGTTGAAAGTGGTCAAGAAAGAAATCGGTTCCGTACGGATTGTCGTAAACGGAGCAGGTGCAGCAGGAGTTGCGATCATCAAGCTTCTTCTCAACCTTGGCTTCAAAGATATCATCATTTGTGATTCAAAAGGGATCATCTATAAAGGCCGGCCAAATGATATGAATCCGGTCAAACATGAAATTGCCGAAATTACCAATCCTCGCCAATTGACCGGCTCTTTGCGGGATGCAATGGAAGGTGCGGACGTCTTTATCGGTGTGTCCGTCGCCAATATTTTGACGAAAGATTTGATTGACAGCATGAATATAGATCCGATCGTATTCGCCCTTGCCAATCCGCTGCCGGAAATCGCACCGTCTTTGGCGCATGAATATGGCGTGCGGATCATTGCGACAGGACGCTCCGATTATCCGAACCAAGTCAACAATGTCCTCGCATTCCCTGGAATTTTCCGCGGTGCGCTCGACGTGCGCGCGACGGAAATCAACGAAAGCATGAAATTGGCGGCAACGCATGCCATTGCAGACATCATCGACGATTCCGACCTGAGGGACGATTATATCATCCCAGATCCGTTCGATGAGCGGGTTGTCGACAGAGTGGCAAAAGCGGTCGCACAAGCTGCTATGGATTCGGACGTTTCCATCAGCAAACGTTTGCTCTTGAAAAATTAATCCGAACTTCGAAGCAACAAAAAAGCCGTGAACATTGAAGTTTACGGCTTTTTCTTCTCTCATTACCCATCACCCATATCAACATGAAGTGATCCATCTGATTGGATCTCCGCATAAAAAACTTGGTCTATCTGACCGATCCCTTGCTTCTTTAACTGCTCGGTCAGCCATTCCTCGGTCAAATTCAGTTCTTTCAGGTTTTCGGGAATCAATTGATAATCGGAAATGATTTCTGTTGGAACATACTTCGGTTGTGGTGCGGGTGCCTTGACGTCTTTTTTAGTTGCAGGTTCCAGATCGCTTTTCTTCATGACACTTAACTGACCATTCGGCTCCAAGATTGCATATTGCACATCCTTTAACGAAAAGATGTTTTGTTCCCGTAACATCATGTTCAAATCGTTCAGATGAAGGCGCGTCTTCTCAAGGGACACCTTCAACAACTTTCCGTCCCGAATGATGATGGTCGGCTTATCATCGAAAAGGACCCTCGCTTTTTTCGATTTGAATGCAATATAATTAGTCAGTATTGTCAAGACCGCCCACCAAATCATTGCGACCATCCCATCTAAGAACGGCATCTTCGATTCTCCCGCGATATCCGCCGCAATCGACCCGATGGTGATTCCGGTTACGTAGTGGAAAAAGGTCAATTGGGAAATCTGCTTCTTCCCCATAAACCGGGCAAGGATCAGCAACACGATAAATGTCAATGTCGTTCGAATGATCATTTCCCAAAAATCCAGCTTCAACATATCCTCCATCTCTGCATGCACCTCCAGCTAGCTATCCGAAGTGTCTCACTAAACGGGGCGAGGTATACATGCTATAAGATGGCTCCCTTTACTCCTGATCGTCTTGGATATCGTTCTTTTTGTATAACGTCAAGGAACGTTCGCTGCCTTGAGCTAACTGTTTGGAGGACGGTGAGCCGGCTTCTATTTTTTCTGCAAGAAAGTGGGTTCTTTCGAAAAAGATGGATCGCAAATGATCCAATCTCCTCATGATTTTATCAATGAGGCCTTCTTGGTTGTCCAACCGTTGCATCACTTCTTGTTGTGCACTCTCATAATCCGCTTTCCACTCCACCATCCGATGCTGGGCTTCCGTTTGCTCCCCTAACCGGTTTACCAATTCCTTATTCAGTTGTTCCAGATGATCCAATCGTTCTTTCATTTCTTCTACTGCTTTCCAGATTGGGAACCATTGCTGCTCTATGGATTGCTGGAATTCTGCCTGCAAGCGAATATGTTCTAGCTTGATTTTATTGAAAAGCCCAAGCATCTCTTCCCTCATTGCCTCGTCTTGCTCCTCCTGATGCCGCTTGGCAAATGACTGTTCCTCTATCAGTTGATGCTGAATCGCTTGCATCCGTCTTTGCTGACGAAGCACATTTTCCAATGCGGAGCGCTGTTGCCTGAATATCGACTGCTGTTCTTCCTTCCAATCAGTGAGGAAATCCTTTTTGAACGAGTCCTGATTCAGCCCTTCCATGCTTCCGTTATTCCGATAGATGGCGGAATGATGATCGGTGTTCATATATAAGCCCATATGACCCTCCCTTTCTTACTTATCTTATGCCTTGTAAAGAATTTAGCTACTTGAAATCAAATCCTATAAGTTTAGTGGTATTATAAAAAGAGAAGGTCATGAGGAGTGTATAGAAATGGAAACATTCATCAAAACGGAGAAGCAGAAAAAGCTTTTACATAAGATCAATGAACTGAAACCTCGTTTTAAAGAAAGAGAACCACAATTGGATGCGCTCGGTTCTTTCCCCTATGAGGACTTCCAAGATTTGAAGAAAATCGATTATCATCGGCTAACTTTGCCAAAAGAGTACGGCGGCCAAGGATTGGGCTTGTATGAATATATTTTAGCCCAAGAAGCGATTTCAGAAGGCAGCGGATCGACTGGTCTGTCGATCGGTTGGCATAATGGGATCATTCTGCAATACGTCGAAAATCGGCATTGGGACGAGGAAGCCGCAGATTGGCTCTTGAAGGAGATTGGAAAAGGAGCGCTCATCAATACGGCAGCTTCCGAAAACAATGCTGGGAGCCCGTTGCGCGGCGCACTGCCGACCACGACTGTCAAAGCAGCTGGAGATGAATTGATTGTCCATGGGGAGAAGACTTACACTTCGGTCTCCCCCGTTCTCGATTACTTCCTTGTGACAGCGACCAACGAAAACGACGAGGTGGATCTGATCATCATTCCTCGCCATGCTCCTGGCGTGTCGATCAAAGAGACATGGGATATGCTGGCGATGCGCGGCACGGCTAGCCATAACCTGGTATTAGACAATGTGAAGGTGCCGGTGTCCAACATCCTTCAGCGTAACTCATTGAAGAAGCCGGAAAACAAAGGATGGCTACTCCATATTCCCTCATGTTATATCGGGATAGCAACAGCTGCCAGATCGCATGCGTTGGAATTTGCCACTTCCTATGTCCCGACGTCCTTAGGCAAGCCGATTGCCGAAGCACCGAACATCAAGCAGCTAATCGGCGAAATGGAGCTGGAACTGGCAACGGCACGCCATCTTCTTTACGGTACGATTGAGCGCTATGAACAGGCAAAGGACCGTTCCCATTTCGACGAGGCGCTCAGTGTTACGAAAGTGGCCGTCACCAACGCAGCGATCCAAGTCGTGGACAAGGCGATGCGCATTGTCGGATCCCGCGCATTATCCGAATCCAATCCGATGCACCGGTATTATTTGAACGTACGGGCAGGTCTTTATAATCCACCGATGGAAGACATGGAAAAGACGAAACTCGCTCAACAGGCGATTCAAAAGTTCTTAAGTAAATGAAAAAACGCCTCGCCAATCGACAGATCGGCGAGGGACAGCCCTTAATTCCATTCGTAAGGGGTTTGTTGGTAAACATAGTAGTTCAGCCAATTGGAAAACAAAAGATGTGTATGGGAGCGCCAGGAGTTGACCGGGCTTGCATTCACATCGTCGTTCGGGAAATAGTTTTCAGGCAGTGCAATATCGATGCCTTTTTGCAAATCACGCTCGTACTCTTCAGCCAACGTCGTGGCGTCGTATTCCAGGTGGCCGGTAATCATAATATGCTTTTCATCTTTGGAAATGATAATAAAGGCTCCTGCATCGTCCGATTTGGCCAATAGGATTAAACGTGGATCGTTTTCGATATCTTCCAGAGCCACTTCCGTATAACGGGAATGCGGTGCTTTGAATTCATCATTGAATCCGCGGGCCAGATTGATCGTAGGATCGGTCAACGTATGATCGTAGACCCCGGAGCACTTATGAGGAAGCTCATGCTTATTAATGCCGTAATGATGGTATAACGCGGCTTGGGCCCCCCAACAGATATGGAGCACGGAAGTGACATTGTCCTTCGACCAGTCCATGATCGTTTTCAATTCTTCCCAATAATTCACATCTTCGAATTCCAAATGTTCGATAGGGGCACCCGTGATGATCATTCCGTCAAAACGGCGGTTTTTTACTTCATCGAATGTTTGATAGAAGGCGTCTAAATGGAATTTGCTCGTATTCTTCGATTCATGTGTAGCCATCGTCATGAACGTAATATTCACCTGCAACGGCGTATTTCCCAACAGCCGTAGGAGCTGTAATTCGGTCTTCTCCTTTTCCGGCATCAAGTTCAAGATTATAATATTCAACGGACGAATATCTTGTGAAACGGCCCGGTCCTCGTCCATGACAAAGATTTTTTCTTCTTTCAGTAATTCGCCTGCCGGCAAGTGTTTCGGAATATTAATCGGCATAACCCATCTCTCCCTTTTCATAATATCTACTCAATTACGCCTCGGTGTAAATACGTCCAAATTTTGATTGGCCTTCATTTCTGCGTTCTTTACGGCAATTTAGAAACTGGACGTCGAGTCCTTTAGTTGCCAACCTTAACTCATTTCAAAATCTTTGACATACGCCGGAGGCCCTTAACTGAAATCAGCCAGCTGACATTAGTTAAAATCAAATACAGAAAACCCTCTTTTCTATATGATAAGAAAAGAGGGTTTTGTCATTCGCTCTGTTCTTATCTCTCAAGAATTCAATCTTGATGGAAGTAGCACCTTTCTCACGGAGTGGAGGTTGCTGAAGCGTCATCGGGCCAGGTCCCTCAGCTTCTCTTGATAAGAATATTTGATTGTATTGTTTAGGCTATCCTTAATTATACTATTAAAAACTGGAAAGTAAACGTCCTTTTCTCTGAGTTTAGAATCTTCTGCTTGATACCCGATAATTTCTGTTATAGGACTTTTTCTTATTTCTGGCGTTTTTTTTATTTTCCAGTACAATGAAGATAAGTTATATAAAAAATAGAAGTAAAGGAGAATTCAACTATATGCGAAGTTTAGGTATTGTGAGAAAGGTAGACCAGTTGGGCCGCATCGTCATTCCAAAAGAATTACGAAATACGTTGCAACTAGGTACAGGGACTCCGATGGAGATTTTTGTGGATGAGGATATGATCCTATTACGCAAATACACAATCAGTGAAGCCTGTGCTGTAACAGGTGAAGTGACTCCGGAAAACAAGATGTATTCCAACGGCATGTACTTGAGTCCGAAAGGCGCCCAGATTCTTCTGGACGAAATTGCACAGAATCAATAATCGTGGAATTATTTTCTATTGAAAACAATCCACTGCTCGTATATAATCAATATACAAGCTGCATTGTTCGTATACACATTAAGTTTTAACCTTTAAGCTGTAAAAGGGAGTTTTATATAAGAACTGGAATGGCAGGCCCGATTTCTTAGGCAATCGGGACAAACAGGAACGTTCTTGCGAACACCCACTTTGAGGAGTGGTGGTTTAAAACTTTCATGATTAACGATACGGCAAAGGCGGCTTTTCTAAAGCTTATTATATCAATGTTTATAAGCAAGCGCCGTCCAAATTGGGCGGTGTTTTTTTGTATTTACAAGAGGATTGGGGTTAAAACGGGGATAAAATTGTTTCCAAATATCACTACCTTTTGATGAAATATAAGAAAATAGGTAATAAGAGGAGGCTGCCATTGAAACGGCTAGTCATAACAGGCTATAAACAACATGAACTCGGTATTTTCGATGAAAAACACCCCGGCATCCGCTTTGTGAAGAAAGCGATTGAGAAACGGCTGACTTCTTTATTGGATGAGGGACTGGAATGGGTGCTCATCAGCGGACAATTGGGCGTCGAGACATGGGCGGCGGAGGTCGTTCTGGATTTGCAAGAGGAATACCCCGATTTGCATCTCGCCGTCATGCCGCCTTTTTTGGAGCAAGAGAAGAACTGGAACGAGACGAAACAGGAGAAATATCATTCCATCGTCGCCCAAGCCGATTTTTATAAACCACTCACCAATAAACCATATGAAGCGCCGTGGCAATTCATTGAGAAAGATAAGTTTTTCTTGAGGAATTCAGATGGGATGCTGCTTGTGTATGACGAGGAGAATGAGGGATCGCCAAAATTTGTCAAGCGGATGGCGGATCAGTTCGCGGAGAAAACCGGTTATGTAGTACTCTCGATTACGGCGGATGATTTGCAGGTCGTCGCGGAAGAGGAACAGTTGCAGGATATGTACCAAGCTTCCGATTTTGACATGTCGTGAAGCTTGGTTTTTGTTCATTTCTTTGGATTGATCTTATTCTTATTCTCTTTTTTGGCTGCATTGTTCTGCCCGATCACTTGGAGGTCGTCCACGCTTCGGTCATAGCCATATCCGTATTCTTCCCGGTCTTTTTGGTTCTTGTTGTTTTTATTCGCAGTCATTCGTATCACCTCCACTCTGTTAGACTGTTCTCTTCCGGTGCTTTTATGCGAAAAGATTGGATTGCTTGCACTGTTCGACAGTTTGATTGTAAATCAGATCTTTCATTCCATAATAAAAAGCCGAGCTTCGGATCGCTCAGCTTTTGTCTCGTCTTTTCGCGCACGCTTGAATGAAACTGTTGAAGATGCGCAAGGATGGGGCATCTCCCGCCACGGCAAGACGCTCCGGATGCCATTGGACCCCAAGGAGGAAGTTCCCTTCCCGGCCCTCGATCGCTTCCACAATCCCGTCGTTTGAGAACGCGGAAATGCGAAGCGACGCCGCCACTCTTTTTACAGACTGATGATGAAAGGAATTCACTTGGAGAAGAGGTTCCCCAACGATTTCTTCCAGAACACTCCCACTTTCCAGTTTCACTGTATGAGAAGGATGAGATCTCGGGGCTCTTTGGGCATGTTGCAAGACGGGACGATCCATCTGACCTTCCACATCCTGAAATAAATCCCCTCCAAACGCGACATTCAGCAATTGGATACCACGGCATATACCCAAAATTGGTTTATCCGCCGCTTTCATTTGCCCTACTAAGGCGATTTCCATCCGATCACGTGCCGGTGACACTTCCCCAAGCTTCGGATGCGGTTCCTCCCCGTAGCACTGGGGATCGATATCCTTCCCTCCTGTCAGCACCAAACCGTCCAGCAAGGAAGCCGCCTGCTCCGCCTCTTGTTCTACGTCGGCTGGGATGATGAACGGCAGCCCTCCCGCCAGCAAAATGGCAGCCATGTACTCGGGATCGATTTCATGTTTTCCATCGACGTTCATATTCGATGTCAATCCGATGACTGGTTTCATGCCACGCCTCCCTAAACCTTACTGGTCCAGTCCGTTGATGAAGTTCTCGATTTCCTCTTTCGACTTCCGGTCTTTGCTGACAAAACGTCCGGTTTCCTCGCCATTCTGATATGCGACGAAGCTTGGAATCCCGAAAATGTCCATTTCTTGGCATAAGTCAATGTAATCATCACGGTCCACATATATAAATGTATATTCCGGATAGTCCGCTTCGATTCCCGGTAAAATGGGCTCGATCACCCGGCAATCCGGACACCAGTCTGCGGAAAACATGAAAATCGTCCTTCCATCATTTTTCAAGGTATTGAATTGTTCGATTGATTCCAGTTTCTTCATTTCCCAATTCCTCCAATTTGTATTTACGCTTTGGCGTAATATCTAGTTTTTTCATTCTTAGACAGAATTCAATTAAAACTCCACATGCCCCATTTTCCGATATCGACAAAGCCGATCCGCTTGTAAATGGTTCCCGCATCCGGATTATCATAAAATAAACAAAGCATTTTGCTCTCGTCCAGCAATTCTTTGCACAGTACCGACATGCAGTAGGAGGCGAGCCCTCGCTTTTGATGTTCCGGGAGAGTCCCTACCCCGACTATCATGGCCGATTGGCTATTTTCGGCTGTACTGGAAGCCGAGCTGATGATTTGTCCGTCTTTCTCGATGTACCAGGTCCGTCCACTGCCGTTGTGCAGCGTTTCCCTATTCCGTTCGACGTCGAATGTGCTGGATGCAAATTCGGGAACCCCTCGCAATTGCTCCACAATCCGTTCCGCATCGTCCGGGACCGCTCGTTTCACTTCAATGTGAGACGGAACCTTTTGCAGCCGGTCTGCCTGCTCGCATTTTGCATAATGGAGAATCCGCGGATCGGCCGGTTGTTTATCCAAATATGGCTCGACTTGGCGGATGATCGATTCGATGCCGGAGAGAAATTTGAAATCATGGTCTTCGTTCATGATTTTTGCAAACCCTTCCGCATTGAACTCATCTGGCGCGTAGACAATATAATTATCAATGAATTTCAACAGGATAGCGCGCAACCGCCCACTTTTTGCGAATTCGCCCCATAACATCTGAATCGGGTTGTCGAATCCATACACCTCGATATCCCCGATGATGAATAAATTTTCCGCCGGTCGTTCCGATACGAATTGCAATGCGTTTCTCCGATCGGCTTCCGTTAATTTTCGGATCATGGACCATCCCCCTTTCCTCGATTTTACAGCAAAAAAATGCGAAAAGAAACTTGCCTGGTTTTCAGGCATTTCCTTTTCGCATTTTTTCGGTATTTATTCAGGAGGCTGGTGAATCCTTATGGAGAGGGGGTGGGATGATCCAGCCTTTTTCCTTGTTCATGCGCAGCAACTTGCCGCCGAACATCGCTTTTGCTGCTTGGAATTTACCGAACATCATGGCGATATCCTCTCGTAGACACTGGCCCATCACTTGGCTGATGGAAACCATTGCTTGTCCAACGTTTATCGAAACGGCAGCGCTGATTTCCGGATCCATGAACCGGGCACCTGGAGGAATTTCCTCCGCATCGGCTTTTGGCCTTTCCGGCAGGGACGGTGGCGGAGTGATCCCATTCTCTTTCAAAACCTTTTCGAGTTCCTTATTTTCCGACCGCATCTCTTTGACCGCTTCATCCAACAATTCAATCAGGTCACGATCTCCTGCATGGTTCATGAATGCTTCATACGCGCTAATCAGCCCGTTATTCGCACCTACGTATGCCCAAATCCCGATCACTTCTCCGTAATGCAACGGTTGCTCTTTCGGATTCCCACTTAAAATACCCAATTTCAGCCATCCTCTTTTCATTATTTTTTCCCCTGCTATTCCGGGTCACTCCTATTATGTGAAGTTGGCGTTTTCCTATACAGATTTTCACAATCATAATTACCGGCGTTCGGGAAATGCTATAGGACGTAGAAAAAGGAGGCTTTTCAAGTGCGTCATTGGATTTTATTCCCCCTGTATCTTCTCATGCTTCTGTCCGTTTTCATCACGGTCGTTTCCGCAAATGAAGAGCCGACGAGGGAAGAGATTTTACAGAACCGGATGCAGTTGTATTTGCATTTTGAAGATGAATCCATTCCTTGGTACCACTTGGCAGCAATCGATCAATTCGAGCGGAATATCCAGCAAGTCCGAAAAGACATCCCGAAAAAAGATGGGGCGATTTCTATCACCTATTCCAGTGAATTTTGGGTAGGCGCCTTGAATCCCTACCCGGAAGACACTTCCCCTCAATCGATTGCTTTTTTTGCAGGCAATGGTGCGGATGGCAACGAGGATGGCATTGCGGATCCAACTGGCGATGAAGATGCTCTGTTCACAATGGGCTCGTTCCTCAGCAAGTATGGTCCTGCGGAAGAGGATTTTGAATCAGCTTTATTGGATTATTACGAGCGAGAAGAAACTGTCAATCAAGTGCTGACCATCGCCAAGCTTTTCAAGCATTTTGAAACGATTGATCTCGATGAGCATGCCTTCCCCCTGCCGAAACAGCATAATTACAGCTATCGCGGGACTTGGGGTGCGAAACGCGGCTGGGGCGGCCGGCGAATACACGAAGGTACCGACCTGTTTGCCAGTTATGGCGTTCCCGTACGGGCCACTTCTTTCGGCGTAATTGAGGCAATGGGATGGAACGAATACGGCGGCTGGCGGATCGGCATCCGGGACCATCATAATACGTATCATTATTTTGCCCATCTCGCCTATTTCAATGAAGGACTGAAGGAAGGAGACATCGTAGAACCTGGAACGGTCATTGGGTATGTCGGGAATTCAGGATATGGAAAGAAAGGGACGTCCGGAAAATTCCCGCCTCATCTGCATTATGGAATGTACAAATACAATGGACGGACGGAATGGGCATTCGATCCGTACCCTTCTTTACGGGTTTGGGAAAGATCCGAAAAGTAAAATGAATGCAGCTCTTCGAACAAAATATGTCGTTTGCTATTGACATTTATTCCTGATTTGTTATTATTAATTCTAAATTTAATATTGCTTCAAACATTTTGACGGAGAAACTTTATGGGTTGAAATCTTTAGAGAGCTAATGGCTGGTGGGAATTAGCGGTTTCTACATGAAGTAGCACTCCCGAATTGATAGGCTGAACGTTTATGATCAGTAGGCCTATACGGCTCATGCACGTTACGCATGCCATAAGGCTGTCTTGTTGTTTTGCATGGCAGCGAATAAGGGTGGTACCGCGTAAATAACAAGCTTTTCGCCCCTTACATTTGTAGGGGGCGGAAGGCTTTTTTATTTTCATTTGAAGCGAAAGGGGAAATTGCGTTGAAATTTCTTTAGTTTCGAGTTACCGGTTGATTGCATGTACATAGCGAAGACAGAATAATGAAGGAGAGAATAAGAATGACTTACAATATATTGATCAGTGATCCATTAAGCGAAGACGGTATTTATCCATTACGACAAGCGGAAGGGTTTAACATTGTCATCGATACGACGAATACACCGGAGGAACTTGCTGAAAAGATCAAAGACTTCGACGCTTTATTGGTGAGAAGCCAGACGCAAGTGACAAAAGAAATCATCGAAAAAGCAGAACGGTTGAAAATCATCGGTCGTGCGGGTGTCGGCGTCGACAATATCGACTTGGATGCAGCGACGGAACACGGAATCATCGTCGTTAATGCGCCAGACGGAAACACGAACTCTGCCGCAGAACATACGGTAGCGATGCTGATGGCATTAGCCCGGAAAATTCCACAAGCGTTCAATTCATTGAAAAACCAAAAATGGGACCGGAAATCTTTCATCGGTGTCGAGTTGAAAAACAAAACATTGGGCATCGTCGGCCTAGGCCGGATCGGTGCGGAAGTGGCCGAGCGTGCGAAAGGCCAACGGATGAACGTCATTGCCTACGATCCATTCTTGACTGAAGAGAAAGCGAAAAAGATGGGAGTCGAGTTCGGTACGGTGGAAGATGTGTTGAAAGCATCAGATTTCATCACCATTCATACGCCTTTATTGAAAGAAACTCGCCATATGATCAATAAGGAAGCGTTCGAGCTGATGAAAGACGGCGTTCGGATCATCAACTGTGCCCGCGGTGGAATCATTGACGAGGATGCTCTGTATGATGCCATCGTCTCTGGAAAAGTAGCGGGAGCGGCGCTCGACGTGTTCGAAGAGGAACCGTTTGTCGATCATAAGCTGTTGACTCTTCCGGAAGTCATCGCAACACCGCATTTGGGTGCGAGCACGATAGAAGCGCAAGAAAGCGTCGCAATCGACGTCAGTATCGATGTGGTCAACTTCTTCACAGGAGGCGCTGTCCGCAACCCAGTCAATCTGCCGTCTGTTTCTAAAGAAGTGCTTGCGAAAATCGAACCATTCTTCGACTTGGCAGAGAACTTGGGGATCTTCCTATCCCGCATCCATAACTCTGTAATCGAAGAGATCAATATTCACTATTCCGGAGAGCTTGCCAATTATGACGTCCGTCCTTTGACACGCAATACAGTAAAAGGTCTGTTGAAACGGAATCTTGGCAGCCATGTCAATGACGTCAACGCTAGACTATTGGCAGACCGTTTCGGCATTAAAGTAAATGAAATCAAAACAACGACGACAAAAGGCTTCTTGAACCTGGTCACTGTTGAAATCGTTACGCAACGCGGCACACGCAGCGTTGCAGGTACATTGCTCAACGGCTTAGGACCGCGCATCGTCAAAATCGATGACTATGTCGTGGACTTCACGCCAGCAGGTCACTTGCTCTTCATCAAACACCATGACCAGCCAGGAGCAATCGGCCGTGTCGGAACGATGCTTGCCCAGGAAAACATCAACATCGCGACAATGCAGGTGGGTAGATCATCTGCCGGCGGAGACGCCATCATGATGTTGACTGTCGACCACCACGTCGAACCGTCTGAACTGAAACGCCTGAAAGAGCTTGAAGACATCCATGATGTAAAAGCTGTCGATCTGTAAGAAGATAATGAAAAACGCTGATTCCAAGGAGTCAGCGTTTTTCTTATTATTGAGCGGGTTCTTTCTCCGCCAGTTCTTCCAAAATGCTGAAAAGCTTATCGAGATGGTCGATTTCATAAGTCGGGATCACTTCTGCGCTTGGCGCTTTATCCTCACGATTAATCCATACATTGCGCATGCCGACACGGGATGAACCAAGGATATCAGTCATGAGATTGTCTCCGATCATCAACGCCTCATCGGCCGAGCCTTCCACCTTCTCCAAGACATGCTCAAAAATCGACGCGTCCGGCTTCCCTTTTCCAAACGCCCCCGAGATGACGATGTGGTCGAAATAAGGCGCGATTTCCGGCGTGATTTCCAGTTTTACTTGTTGCAAGCTTGGGGAGCCGTTCGTCAAGAGGACCAAAGTGTAATTTCCTTTCAAACGATCCAGCACTTGGAACGTTTCCTCGTAAACAAACGGATGCTTTCTCCTCTCTGCTGGGAATCGCTCTGCCAATTCTTGGCCAAGTTGCGGGTTATCAATTCCGAGTTTCTTTAGACCGCCTGTCCAAGCGTCACGGCGATAGCCGGGAACGATTCCTTTCATTTTCTGGAAGTTGTCACCTTCATCGTCAAACGTTCCCCATAACCCTTCAAACGGGTTGATCCCAATGTTTTGGGTATGAGCATACGTTTCATAAGATGCGTATAATTGCCGTGCCTCTTCCCTAACGGCTTCTTCAAGTGCTGCAGGATCGACATCCACCGCTTCGGCAGCATGTTCACATGTTTTGCGGAATGCCATCGCAACGCTATGTTGATCCCAAAGCAATGTATCATCCAAGTCAAAAATGATCGTTTTTATCATAATTCCTCATCTCCTCCTTGCTCCATTATACATAATTATCTGGCGTTGTCGGGCGAGGTTTGTCATTTTCCATGCAATTCGTCGTGACTACCGCTTCGCGTTCGGGGTACACTGTGAAAAGTACGATAGATTGGAGGAGACGATGTTGGAGCATTACTTTATAGGAATCAAAACCCCGGCTTCGATTGTTGGCCAGGTAGAAAAATACTTGTCGAAATACCAGTTGCCTAGCCAATATAAAGTCATTCCGCACCCGGAGGATCTGCATATCACTTTGCTATTTCTCGGGGATGTTGATAGCCAACGACTGCCAGCCATTCGGCAACAACTCAGTGACATTGCCAAAAACAGTTCCGCTTTCCAACTGACGGTTGACGGCCTCTCCTTTTTCGGTTCCCCGAAAGGGCCACGGGTCGTTTATTTGTCCGTCAGCCACCCTCCCGAACTGGATGCCTTGCAACAGTCCATCAATACGAAAATCACTGCTCTGCTCGGAAAGCCGCTCGATAACCGGTTCACTCCGCATATCACCATAGCGAAGAAAAGGAAGGAGGGCCAACCTCCACTCTCTTTGGCAAAAGAAAGCTTCGACCCGGCTCCCTTCCCTGTCACCGAGTTCACTTTATTCACCATCCACCCGCAAAACTCCCCAAAATACGAAGCCGTGGAAGTATTTCGGGTGCCTGGTGCAGAAACAAACGTGAATGTTTAAATATTCACGTTTGTTTTAATAAACACGATTGTTTGCGTGCCTGGCACCAAATCCGAGCCCGCCGAATCCGGGTCCGAGCCCTTGTCTAAATCCGGAGCCATCCTTTGTATTTGAACCATAGCAACATGGATACCCCAATCAGGAGCATAACGAAGAGGACAATGAAATAGCCATAATGCCAGTGAAGTTCTGGCATGTGATCGAAGTTCATGCCATAGACACCCGCGATGAAAGTTAGCGGGATGAAAATGGAGGAAATGATGGTCAGCGTCATCATAATGCTATTCATACGATTGGAATTGATGGATAGTTGGCTATCCCGGATGTCCGCCGTCAGTTCCCGATTCGATTCGATAATTTCCCCGAGCCTGAGGAGATGGTCGTAAATGTCCTGAAAGTACCTCTGTTCATGAAGAGTTAGGCCTAGCCGATCCGAATTCAAGACCCGATACAGCAACTCCCGCATCGGGTAGATCGTCCGGCGCAGCCGGAGCAGATCACTTCGGACTTCAAATACATAATCCATCGACAATTCAACGGTCGAAGGCGATAGTTGCTCCTCGACATCGTTCAAATGGTCCTCGATTTGATAGAGAATCGGGAAATAAAAGTCGACGACCTTGTCCATGATCAAATAAGCAAGGAAGACACTTCCCCGATCCCATCGTTTCGTCTGTTGGACGATTTTATCCCGGACTTCCGGCAGTTCCTGAAGTTTATTGTAATGAAAGGTGACTACAAAGTCTTCCCCTAGGAAAAGGTTCAATTCTTCCGCTTCCAAGTCATCTTGGCAAAGGGAATGCAGGACAAAGAAAGCATACCCATCGTAATAATCCATCTTCGGCCGCTGCAGGCGCTGCAAGCAGTCCTCAATGGCCAACGGATGGAATTGGAAAAATGAGTGCAACAAGGACTCCTCTTCCAAGGAAGGGCGGTCCAAGTCGACCCAATACCATTGCAAGGAGAGAGTGCTCAGTTCCTCGAGCGTGAAGTCGAATAGCCATTCTTCGTTTGTCGTAAGTCCCATTGTCCGGATCATCATTCTCCCTACTTTCCATTCAGCAACCCGACCGTGCCTGTTTCAAAAATCGTACCTTGAAAGGATAAAGTTGTCCATCGAATCGCCCTTCACATAATTCCTGCGGTCTTGGAAATACTGATCGATGAATACGGAGAACGAGGATGAGGAGACGATGGATTTTTTTCACGCCCAAGAGACATTGACCAGCTTGCAATGGATATTGCGTGCAGTGATCGCTTTTTTCTTTTTATTGATTGTAACCAAATTGATGGGAGAACGGTCCATTTCCCAGTTGCGGCTTGTCGACTTTACAATCGCCTTGATATTGGGGAATGTTCTGGCCCACCCACTTTCCGATGAGGGCTTGGGAATGAAAGGATCTTTGATCACTACAACTGTCTTGATGGTTTTATATATTTTATTTGTGCAACTAACATTAAAGTGGAAAGCCTTTCGGAAATGGTCTGAACCAACCCCCTATCCACTCGTCCAATACGGGGAAATTCGATATGCCAATTTACGGAAGTCCCGGATTACGATTGATCACTTATTGTCTGAGGCACGGAAAGAGAAAATCCAGGAAATCGATGACATCGCTTTGGCGCTTTGGGAACCGGATGGCACGATTTCTTTCTTCCTCTCTCCCCAACGACAGCCGCTGACGCCAGAAGATGTACAGCTGGTGAAAAAGCCGTTTTCCCACCATATTGTTGTCATTCGGGAAGGTAAGGTCGATTTGAAAGGGTTGCGGCAGGCAGGGAAGGATACGGAATGGCTGATGGATAAATTCTCACTCCATCATGTAACCGCATCGGAGATCCTACTTGCCACAATCGATCAAGAAGAGAACCTGAAAATCTATTTATACCGCTAGGTGAGGAAGTGCAGGGTTTCGGCAAATTCATCGATATGCTCCCGATCCGCCCAGAGAATGAAAAATGGATAGGACTGGCCGCCGATTTCCACGGGACGCGGATAACGGATGATGAGGGCGGCTTGATGTTCCATTATCTCAGGCTGGTCTTGGGACGGGATGACAAAACAAGCCGGTTCCCCCTGAATTTGAGTTTGCTTTATTTGCGGCGTTGTCCCATATGGCAGCAGGCCATGAAACGCTTCATTGTGGCAGACTTCCTCGATGGATGTGCCCGCAACGGCCGAAACCTGAAAAAAGCCGTTTGGTCCTTGGTACTTCTCTTTTCGCACTTCATTCCAATCGGCTGGATAGTCGAATCGAACTTTATACATTTCGTTTGAATACGTTTTCTTCGACGCTGTATTTGAGACTGTCGGCGACCAAGCCAGTGACTGGACGTCCCCTGTCAGCAAGCGTCTCGGGACAGGATGATCCAATGGGAAAGACCATATTTCTGAGGCAAATTCCACCGCCGTGCAGCCGGAGAGATAGGCGATTTCCCTTCCGTCCGGTGACCAAGTGACCGGCGTCGAAAAGCAATTCGATGTGGCCCATACTCGTTCTCCTTCTCCCCGGCGACCGGCTGTCCGGATTTGAGAAAAGTACTGATTGTCGCTGAATACAGTCGCGCTAAAGGCGATTCTCTTTGAGTCAGTAGACCAGGTCGGATAGTAATTTTTGGCGAGCGGCCCTCCTTTCACTTCATACACTTGCCGAGTTGCGATATCGACAGTATGGATGATCGAGATGCTGGCGCCCGGCGTCGTATACAAGGCAAACGCACCATCCGGGGATAAGCGCACGTTCTGTAAAAGCCCTTCCGAATTTTGCGTCAGCTGCTGTTTGCCTCTGCCATTTGTCCGGACGCGGAAAAGCTGGCTGCTCCCATTTGGATCTAGTGCCTGGAACAACAATTCGCTGCCACTCGGAAACCAATTGACATCGGTTGCACCCGGCTGGCGGATTTGGTTCGCTTCGTGTGCAATCACGTCATATAGGATGATAGTGCCGCGTTTCGCATAGGCGAGACGGCGGCTGTCCGGGGACCAGTCCAGAAAGTCGTTTCCTTCTGCCTCCAACCGGTCAATGGCCGCGATCGAACGGGTGTCGAGATAGATGACATAGATGATCCGGCCCTTTCCAACAAAAGCGATCTTGTTGCCATCCAAAGACCAGGTCGGATGCGAGAACGAATCGCCCAGTCCGGTCGTCAGCCGCTCCTGTTCCCTGCTTGACAGATGAAAAAGCCATATATCATAAGCATCGTTGCGCTTGGATGTATAAGCAATCGTCCCGTTCCCGTCCAGCGGAATAAGCAGCTGCTGGCCGATAAATATCGTATAAGGGGGTGACAAGCGATTGGCGGCAATAAGAGAGGCAGCGGAAATTCCCCATCTTGCGGCAATGCGGTTCACCGTATCGCCCGGACGGACGCGATAGAGCCGTTGCATTTCAACACTCCTTTCTTTTTCCATTCCGTTGGGTCGAATAAAATACAAGCACCGGGTCATAGTAGGTATGAGCGGTTCGGCAGGATTCGAGAAGGTCAAGCGAATACACAGAACTTTTACAGATCCGCTATAAATGTCTTTCATATGAGTTTTACAGTGAACATTATCTTGGAGGGATTGCAATTGGAAGTGAAACGTGCGAAACAGATTATCGCATCTCCCGGCGATATCGAGGTTAGCTATAATGGTGTTTCGGTATGGATCGACAAAATCCATGAGGACGGGAGAACGGCAACCGTGCATCTGCGAAGGTCGTTGGAGGAACGTTCGGAAGTGGCGATTGCCGAGCTTATTGAAGGTTAATTGGAAGCCCCGTGCAAACGGGGCTTTTCAATTATCAGCTTTGAGAGGGTTCGGTAAACCCTCTAATAATATGCACATGCCCGTCATCTTCGGTCGTTCGGATTTCCACGTAATGGGTATGATAGCCCCCGGGCAACGGAATCGGGATACTCGTATACGTCTCGTATTGGTGGATATGTCCATCGTCGAATGTCGTGTTGCCAGCCATCCAATGGACATGGCCTTGTTCCGTCTCAATCGGTGTGCTTGTGACGCCGGGGTGCAAATGGACATGGCCGTCTTGGCAAGTGGTTGCCCCGCCATGGCCATGCGTATGGCCTTCCCCTTCCCTTTGCTGCTCGACCATCGGATTCCATTGCTGATAGTCCATCCCATCCGGATACGACATCCCATAATACGGATCATATAGAAATTCAGATTGCACCCTGTCCCACTCCTTCTTCATTTCATCCTATCTAACGTATGTCTGCTTCCCCGCAATCGTTCCCTTCCAATAGAAAAAGGCTGATTGCTGCGCGCAATCAACCCAAGTCCGCTCAAATATCCTGTTGCTCCTCCACAGGTTCCTTTTCCTTCCCGAAGCTTTCTTCTTCATTAGTCTTTGAAACGACGAATCCTTCCATATCTCGTTGCAGTTTTTCCGCCAGTTCCGCCAATATTTGCGCGCTGGAAGAAATCTCTTCATTTGCCGCCAATTGTTGCTCAGTCGCGGCGCTGGTCGATTGCGCTTCTTCGGATGCCTGTATCGCCAGTACTTGTGTTTGGGACGCGCCGCTCGACACTTCGTCCGTCATCGCTCGAATTTGTTCAATGGCCGCTGCCACAGTTGCCACTTTCTCATTGACATCCACTTCCGCCTGTTTAATCTGTTCAAACACTTCCGCGGTCCGTTCTGTGATAACCAATCCTTCCTCGACGCGTTGGTTGCCTTCTTGCGTGCTTGTTACGGCACGGTTGACGTTTTGAATCATCGTATCGACCATCTGGCCGATCTCCGCTGCCGATTGTTTCGATTGTTCTGCGAGGTGCCGGACTTCCTCCGCGACGACTGCAAATCCTTTTCCATGTTCACCGGCCCGAGCCGCCTCAATTGCGGCATTCAACGCCAATAAGTTGGTCTGTTCAGCTATCGCCGTAATCAGCCCTGTCACATTGCGGATGGTTTCCGATTGGCTTGCCATCTCGTTCATCATTTCTGTCGACTCACCGATAGTCGTATTGATGACATTCATCTGATTGTTGACATCTTCCATGAACGTGGAACCTTCCATCACCAATTGCGCCACTCTTTCCGAAGAACGGAGCATCAACTCATTATCTTCGGTAATCCGGTCGATCCCAGCGATCATCTCTTCCATGGCAGCTGAAGCCTCATTAATGAGTTTCACTTGCTCGTCACTGCTAATTAAATTGCGTTCCGAAATTTCCGCCACTAGTTCGGAGGCGGCTAGGCTCTCCTCCGAACTGGCGGACAATTCCTCCGCGTGGACAGCTAATTGGACGGATGTGTCCCGTGCCCGTGAAATAATACCGCGCAGGTCATCCGTCATTTCATTGAATGCAGTCGCCATTTCTCCGATTTCGTCCTTGTTCCGAATGCGGATCGGTTCGATTGCCAAATTCCCTTTAGCGATTTCAGCAAGCGCGTTTGTCATCTTTCCAACCGGATGTGCAATGCTACGGGCGATGATGAAGGCGACCGCAATGCTTAACAGGATAGATAAAACAATAACCGTAAAAATCAGAATTTTAATATTCTGTAATTGTTGATTAATGTTATCTTCAGCGATTTCTTTCTGTTCCAGTTGATGCTCTATGAGTATAGTAATGTTGGCATCCAACACATTTTGGTAGGAGGTCGCTTGAGTCGCAATGGATCGTGCCCCCGCGTCATTGCCTCCATCCAACTCCTGTATCATGGTATTGATACTATTATTATACTGCTCACTTGCTTTTTTCACATTTGCAAGTGCCTCTCTAGCACTTTCTGTCCGGATGCTTTCATCTAATTCATTCCACGATTGAATGAATTCCTCTCTCATTGGGTCCAGATCCCGGAGATAGAGCTGATCCTTGTAAAGTAGATAGCCGCGAACATTGCTCACGATTTTCCCTTGTATGGATGATAGGTTTTCCAACAATAACACTTTCTGAATGCGGTCATCGATTAAAAAGCGGTACTCTTTATTCATCGAAGACATCGACGCATAACTTGTCACTCCGACAAGGATAAGCAGCAAAAGGACCGAGAGAAACCCGGCCCATAACTTCCGTCCGACTGTAAATCTCAATATTGTCACCCCTAGATTATATGTACAGCAATATTATAGACTAATCGCATTATGGCGTATAGCTAATTTGACACTGAAATTGCTTTTATATGTAAAATCATCGAACTATATACTCTTGACGAATCAAGCAGTATAGTCAACATATAAACAGATTAAGGAATAGATTATTCAAAGAGAAATCGAAATTAGTTTAGAGTTATGATATTTTATTCGATAATCATAGTGGAGAAGAGGTAGTTCACGTTATACTTGAAGATTTTCGAGAGCTGAAATAATTTGTAATTTATTCAATTAAATGGCATGGTAGCCGAACTGTCATGGCCAAGTCATTTAGAAGTCTTTTTCACTAAGAAACAGGTTAGTTGAAAAAAGAATGTAGCTAGATACTCATGAGGTGGTAGTAAATGTAAATAAAGTGTAAAGGGTGTGTTGGTTTATGTCTGAAAAAGAAAGAGAAAGATTAAAAGCAAAAGAACAACGAAAGAATCCAGGTGGCACTTTAAATAATACGTGGGCACAAGCAACCACTGGTGCACCAAGTGGTAGTTGCTTAATAAATATTGTCTCAGTGATTATGATTATAGTATTTCTATTTTTAATTAGGGCTTGTTCGAATTAACTCTTATTCAACTATCGCAGCAGGTTAGTTTAAGAAGTAAATGATTTGAAACATATAAATTATCTTCACGTCTAACATTTTAAGGAGGCGATTAATTGAAGAAATTAGCTTTCACTTTTATATCATTGTTCTTCTTATTAACGGCTTGCCAAGCAAGTGATTCCAATGCAATTACACTAGAAGAAGTGCTATCTTCATTCGAAGAACAGCAATTGTCACTAAACAAAAGCAAAATTAGTAAGGACAGCAATTTTTTTGGAATGAAACTTAACGGGGTTAGACCTTTTTCTTATGAATTAGATGGAAAGATGCTATTAGTTTATATCTATAATATAAAAGACGAACGAGAAAAGGGTTGGGAAGATTGGCGTGAAAAAACAGCAAGTGTCAATACGGTTTCATTTAATGTGTATGAAACTAATAATGTGTTGTTGTTTTATGTGTATGAAAAAGATCTAAATATTGAAACAGACAGTAAATTACAAGATTTAGTAAATCAATTAAATCGTTAATTGACTTTCTCCAACGGGACTTTACATGAAGATTGGAGCTGCTTAGATGGCTCTTTTTCTTGTTCAACGGAGCAGGTTAGTTGAAGAATAAAATGGGATTTTTTATGTCGCATTTGACACATATTGTGCAGTTTAAAATGCAAAAACAACCGTCATTTTATACGGTTGTCAAGAGCTGCTATTTACTCACTTTAATAATAGTACCTTGATTGATCTTTAATAAGTCTTGAACATTTATTTTAACTAATGAGTTTTCGGAACCACCACCAGTATATATGTAATCCATATTTGTCACTTTCGGATCAACTAAAAATTTTGCTTGAAAACCAAAAGAAGGAACTCCACCTGGTGGGAAACCTGTACGTTCAATAATTTCATTTTCATTAGCAAGTCTAGGCTTTTCTATATTTAAAGATTTTGCAACACGAGTTGTACTAGCTCTATTGTTTCCTTTTACAATAGCCACTATTAATTCATTATTTGAGTCAATCATGCAAATATTTTTTACAAAATCGTCTTCCGAGCCATTAACTGCTTCCGCGGCTTCTTTTACGGAGTGGCAAGATTGACTAAATACGAAGTGTTCAGCTTTTACATTATTATAGCTTAAAAATTCCTTTACTTTATTTTCATGCGAATTCATAAAGGTCGCCTCCTAATATGTTTATGTGTGAAAATATTAGCACAACAAAGTAAATCTTAAAACATTACTGATCAATCATAATGTGTAATAAATCAGAATGTATTTATTAAACTAACAGGTGTTTTAGTTCAAGAAGGATAGCAAAATGTTCCACCAAAAAAACGCTCGAAATTTGAACTGCACCCCAATTGTTGGACACAATCTAACAATTGGAGGTGCAGTTTTTCTATGGT